>CAUUAM010000001.1:0-39791 GCA_963543165.1 uncultured Streptococcus sp.
CCTTTTGCCAAACCCCAACAAAAGATATGGACGACGTTTACGGAAAACGAAAATTAGCTAGAGTATGATCTCTAGCTAATTTTATTATAGATGAGCGAATGCTTTAATTTCTTCTTCTGACATAGAAGAGTCGCAACGAACAGTGACTTCGCCGGATTCAACATGCAAAAATCCAGGGACAGTTGGAATACCGTAAGTTGAGCGGAAGGTTTGCAAAGCATCAAGTTGACTTGGTTCTTCACTATTAATAAAATAGATATGAGCTTTTGTTTCAGCTACGACAGTTGCTAATTTAGCCGCGAACTTACGGCAATATGGACAAGTCTTGCGTCCGATAAAGAAGGTTGCCGTTTCTTTTTTGTCGATGGCTTCTTGGGCACGAGCAACAGTGGTTACTTCCAGATCTTTAATATCTTCTAAAAATTGTTCCATGAGATTACCTCGCTTTCTTCTAAATCTAGTATGCCATATTTTCTAAAAAATCGCTGGTATTTGCTACGAAAGAAAGAGAAAAGCTCCGTTGAGGAGCTTTTCATGTTTTAGCCTACAAAAGCATTGATTTCTGCTTCGATATTGGCAATTTTTTCTTTAGCATCTGCTTCAGATTCACCAACTGTAGCAATGTAGAATTTGATTTTTGGTTCGGTACCTGAAGGACGAACAGCAAACCATGAATCGTCAGCCAAGATGTATTTCAATACGTTACTTGGAGGAGTTGTTAATTTTTCAACGCCGTCAGCAGTAGTAGCTGTTTGTTCCAAGAAGTCTTCTGTCTTAGCAATGTCAGTGTTGTTGAATTGTTTAGGAGCGTTACCACGGAATTTATCCATGATTTTCTTAATTTCAGCAGCACCATCAACGCCTGAAAGTGTAACTGAAATTGTCTTTTCTGCGAAGTAACCATATTGTTTGTAGATTTCTTCGATACCATCTGCCAATGTCATTCCACGTGAACGGTAATAAGCAGCAATTTCAGCAACGATAAGTACAGCTTGGATAGCGTCTTTATCACGTACAAATGGCTTGATGAGGTAACCGAAGCTTTCTTCAAAACCGAGCATGTAAGTGTGGTTGTGTTGTGTTTCAAATTCATGGATTTTTTCACCGATAAATTTGAAACCAGTCAAGACGTTAAACATGGTTGCGCCGTAACTTTCTGCAATCTTGGTCACCAACTCAGTGGATACGATGGATTTACAAAGGGCAGCATTTGTAGGAAGCGTTCCTGCTGTTTTGTGGGCTTCAAGGATATATTTGGCAATGATTGCCCCAATTTGGTTACCTGAGAGGTTGAGGTAAGAACCATCTGGTTGGCGGATTTCAACACCAAGGCGGTCAGCATCAGGGTCTGTTGCAACCAAGACGTCAGCGTCTACTTTGCGGCCAAGTTCTTCAGCAAGAGCAAAAGCAGCTTGGTTTTCAGGGTTTGGTGATTTAACAGTTGAGAAGTCAGCATCTGGAACAGCTTGAGCTTCAACAACTTGAACTGCTTCAAATCCAGCTTGTGCAAGAGCACGACGAGCCAACATTTCACCAGTACCATGAAGTGGAGTGTAGACAATCTTCATGTCGCGACCGTATTCATTGATCAAGTCTTGGTTGATGTTAACGCCTTTCACTTCTTTCAAATATTCAGCGTCGACGTTTTCACCGATAACTTCAATCAAGCCGTTAGCTTTGCTTTCTTCAAGATCAGCCAATTGAACAGTGAATGGATTTTCGATCGCACGGATGTAATCTGTCAATGCATCCGCATCTGCAGGTGGCATTTGTCCACCGTCTTCACCGTATACCTTGTATCCATTAAATGGAGCAGGGTTGTGGCTAGCTGTTACCATGATCCCAGCAAATGTGTGGAGGTGACGAACAGCAAATGACAATTCAGGTGTTGGACGAAGGCTTTCAAATACATAAGATTTGATACCATGGGCAGCCAAAACTTGAGCAGATTCAAAAGCAAACTCAGGAGAGAAGTGACGGCTATCATAAGCAATGGCAACTCCACGTTTTTTAGCTTCGTCCCCTTTTGAGTCGATCAATTGGGCCAATCCTTCAGTTGCTTGGCGAACAACATAGATATTAATACGGTTGGTACCAGCACCGATTAATCCACGCATACCAGCTGTTCCGAATTCAAGGTTCGTATAGAAGGCATCTTCTTTTGTTTTTTCATCCATTGCGACCAACTCATCACGAAGGTAAGCTGGTAATTCAGCAAAGTCGAGCCATTTTTGGTAGTTTTCTTGGTAGGTCATGCAAGCGTCTCCTTTTTGCGTTATATTTAATCGCTTTCATTATAGCAGATTTTTTCAGAAAATTCTAGCGATAATTGTAAATCTTTTCAAAAATAATAAGCATTTAACCATTAAAAAAGCCAAGGCGAATCTGTCTTGACTTGGAAGATTATTTTAATTTTTCAAGAGATGGGACAACTGCGCTGGTAATGAGGACTGTCGCAACGACTTCGATAAGAGAGTTAGTAGACACAATCAAGCCAAGAAAATTTTGAATTCCTCCGCCAAAGGTGTTGCCAAAGAAGAAGTAAATCCCGCTTAAAACAAATACTGTATTCGTCATAGAACCGACCATCCCAGCTATCATAAGTCCTGTACGATTGCGGATCCATCGATAGACAAAATAAGGTGTTACTCCGATGAGAATACGCGGTACTATAGCGATGACGAGGGAGTAGAGATTTCCGTGAGGGACAAAAGGACTAAAGAGATAGCTTGCTGGGGTTAAAACCAGTGTATTCATAGTGACACTAAAGAGTCCCATAAGCAGTCCTAGAATAGCCGCTGTACGAGGTCCATAAATGATAGAGGCGATCACGACAGGGATATGAACCAAGGTTGGTTGGATTCCTGATGGAACAAATTGCAGAATGAAGGATGTCACAAAATGAATGGTAATCATGACTGCAAAGAAGATGGCAATTCGTGAAATAGAAGATGATTTTCTCATAAACAATGCTCCTTAACGGCTTTTACAATAGATTCTACAGTCGCTAGAGCTCCAGAACCTTGATCGCCACAAGCGAGAGTAGCATGGCGAGGTTGAATAATCTGATAGCCGTAGTCTTGTAAGAGTTTTAGATTTCGTTGGGTAGCTGGGTGTTCCAGCATTTTCGTATTCATAGCAGGGGCTAGGATTTTTTTAGTTCCTTGAGGTAAGGCTAGAGCTGTGCTTGTCACCATATTATCTGCAAGCCCCATGGCAAGTTTAGCAATCGTATTGGCACTAGCCGGTGCTACAAGAAAGATGTCTGTTTCTTTCCCAATGTCGATGTGCTCAATCCGCTGTGGATCCTCTTCAATCATGACATCTAGACCGACTGGATTTTTTGAAAGAACCTGTAGGGTTAAGGGAGTGATAAATTTTCTAGCTGCAGGAGTCATGAGAACCTTAACCTCCAGTCCTAATTTGGTTAGTTGACTGGTAATATCGGCTGCTTTATAGGCGGAAATACTCCCGGTAACGGCTAATGTAATCTGTGTCATATGTTTTTTTACTCTATATAATTTAGAATGGTATCTGCAATTTCAGTTTTGGTCGAGGCTTCTAGGACGTGATCGTCTGTCACTAGATAGGCTTGATGGTGAGCGTCCTGTATCTTCGTTAGATCATTGGCTACAATCATGCTGGCATGATTTTTCACTAAGCTTTCACGCGCAACCTGAATCAATTCTTCAGATGAAACAGCAACTAAGAGTTTAAAGCCAATGAGTTGAATAGCAGGATTCCATTCTTTGACAAGTGAAATAATCTTTGGATTCTTCTTTAGAAAGAGTACTTGGTACTCTTCTTTTGAGGAAATTTTGGTTTCCTGATTTTTTTGTTGTAAAAATCCATGAAGATCTGGTGCTTTTTCAACCTCATCTAGTCCAGTCATATAAATAGGACTGTAGTCTGAAACAGCCATGGCATGGATCAATACTTGATGATGAGGAACTTCCTTTTGCATTTGTGTGAGAAGATCTTTAACGTTATTGATTACTAGAAGTTTTAGCTGCGGATGAGGTTGAGGTTTGAGGGCAGTAGGGGTCGTGATCAAAGTTACCTGGTGACCCTTTGCAATAGCGGTTTCCGCTATGATTTTGCCCAGACTCCCGGTGGAATGATTGGTGATCGAACGAACGCGGTCGATAGCTTCACTAGTACCACCTGATGTAATTAAAATATGCATATGCTTATTTTACACAAAAAGAATACGTAAGTAAAGTTCTGAAGATCCAAAAAATGCCTATAGAAAGAAATAAAATTCACCCGAAAAACGAACGTTGCTTTCAAAATATGGAAAAACAATTTTATTTTCGCGAATTTTAGGTATAATAGGTCTATCAAATATAAAGGAGTCCCCTATGAAAACAGATATCGAAATTGCTCAAAGCATTGAACTCCAACCGATTGTGGATGTTGTGAAGAAAATTGGTTTGGATGACGATGATCTTGAATTGTATGGAAAATATAAAGCAAAATTGAGTTTTGATAAGATTCGAGAAGTTGAGAAAAATCCAGTAGGAAAGCTTATTTTAGTCACTGCTATCAACCCTACACCTGCTGGAGAAGGGAAATCAACCATCACCATTGGTCTAGCAGATGCATTGAATAAAATTGGTAAAAAAACCATGATTGCCATTCGGGAACCTTCTTTAGGTCCGGTTATGGGGATTAAGGGTGGTGCTGCCGGTGGAGGCTATGCCCAAGTTCTACCTATGGAAGACATCAACCTTCATTTCACAGGGGATATGCATGCGATCACCACGGCCAATAACGCTCTCTCAGCTTTGATTGACAACCATCTGCACCAAGGAAATGAGTTAGGCATTGACCAACGTCGCATTATCTGGAAACGGGTAGTGGACTTGAATGATCGTGCGCTTCGACATGTTAGCGTAGGTCTTGGAGGTCCCTTAAATGGGATTCCGCATGAAGATGGCTTTGATATTACAGTTGCTTCTGAGATTATGGCCATCCTTTGCTTGGCGACAGATATTGAAGACTTGAAAGGCCGTTTGGCTAATATCGTGATTGGCTACCGCTATGACAGAAGCCCAGTCTATGTCCGCGACTTAGAAGTAGAAGGGGCACTTGCCTTGATCCTTAAAGACGCGATCAAGCCAAACTTGGTCCAAACCATCTATGGTACGCCTGCCTTTGTCCATGGAGGTCCTTTTGCCAATATTGCCCATGGATGTAACTCCGTATTGGCAACGAAAACGGCTCTTCACCTAGCTGACTATACGATTACAGAAGCAGGATTTGGTGCTGACCTTGGTGCTGAAAAATTCCTCGATATTAAAACTCCAAACTTGCCTACTTCTCCAGATGCAGTAGTGATCGTAGCGACACTTCGTGCCCTTAAGATGAATGGTGGAGTTACAAAGGATGCTCTGACTGAAGAAAATGTAGAGGCTGTTCGCGCTGGTTTTGCCAACTTAAAACGTCACGTTGAAAATATTCGTAAGTTTGGCATTCCTGCCGTGGTCGCCATCAACGAATTCGTCACTGATACAGAAGCAGAAATTGCTGCTTTGAAAGAATTGTGTGCCGAAATTCAAGTGCCAGTTGAGCTTGCTAGCGTATGGGCCAATGGGGCTGATGGTGGGGTTGAACTTGCTGAAACGCTGGTTAAAACCGTTGAAACAAGTCCAGCTAACTACACACGTTTGTATGATAACAACCTTTCTGTAGAAGAAAAAATTGAAAAAATTGTGACGGAGATTTACCGTGGTAACAAGGTAAACTTTGAGAAGAAAGCTAAGACACAAATTGCCCAAATTGTGAAAAATGGTTGGGATAAGTTGCCAATCTGTATGGCCAAAACACAATATAGCTTCTCCGATAATCCAAACGCCTTGGGAGCTCCTGAAAACTTTGAAATCACTATTCGTGAAGTCGTACCAAAATTGGGAGCCGGCTTTATCGTTGCTTTGACCGGGGATGTGATGACCATGCCTGGGCTACCAAAACGTCCAGCTGCTTTAAATATGGATGTGGCTGCTGACGGAACAGCAATCGGCTTGTTCTAATAGACGTCCTATAAAAAACAACTTCTGTTCAAATGAGCAGAAGTTGTTTTGTGGTTTATTAGTCACGTTTTATGCTGCAAGGAACTTTTGACTGGCTTTGTGGTAGGTAAACCAAAGTTGAAGGGTCATTGGAACCCAAATGAGAGGCTCGCAAAGGATGACTCCTATATAGCCTGTATAAGGGATAATGAAAAATACAAAGAGAATTTTTCCTGTTAACTCGATAAAGCTAGAAATCAAAGGGGTCAATTTTCGGCCGATACCTTGGAGGGAATTCCCTAAAATCAAGAGACATCCTAAGACCGGATAGAAGCAGGAGCTGATTTGCAGATAGAGACTGGCATTTGCGATCAATTTAGGATCGCTAGATCCAGATATGAGGCTTGTCAAGAAGGGGCTTGTAAAGAAGAGGAAAACTGCAACAAAAATGGACCAAATAAGAGAGAGGAGACAAGCTTGTTTAACGCCTTTTTGAATTCGTCGAAATCGTTTGGCACCAAAGTTTTGCGAGGTAAAGGTCGTCATACTAGTGGAAATCGCGGTCATTGGCAGGAGGGCAAAGGACATGATACGACGAGCTGAGATTTGAGCACTAATGATGGTCATACCAAGCGTGTTGATGGCAGATTGTAAGATGACTGTTCCGATAGAGACAATAGAAGACATGAGCCCCATGGTAAATCCCTGACTGATTAAGTCCTGATAGAGCTTTTGATCCCAAACAAAATCGTTGCGATTTGGCAGGAGGAAAGGTACTTTTTTTCGAATATAAAAGAAACAAAGAAGTGCAGAAAAACTTTGCGCAATAATGGTCGCAATCCCAGCGGATTGGACTCCGAGATGGAGTTGGGTAATAAAATAAAGATCAAGAAGAATATTGAGAACGGCAGCGATAATCAAGAAGTAGAGTGCCGCTAAGCTATCGCCAACTGCTCGAAGAAGTCCTGCACAAAGATTATAGGCAAAGGTCACAGCTACACCATTGACAATGGTGGAGATATAGAGATAGGACTGAGCTATAATAGCTGATGGGGTCCCTAAAAACTGGAGAAGGGGATAAAGACCCACAACACCAATAGATATCACGAAGAGACTGAGGATGCCGCCAATAACAGCAGTTGCTGCGACAGATTTTCGTAATTGGTCATCGTTTTTAGCTCCATAATTTCTCGCGATAATGATGCCCATCCCATTTCCAACACCGACAGCAAATCCAACAATCAAATCAAAAATAGCAGAGGTCGCCCCAACGGCGGCCAATGATTTTTGACCTAAAAATCGTCCTACAATCATGACATCCGAGGTATTGTAGAGTTGTTGGAAGATATTGGATAAAAGAATAGGAAAGGCAAAACTTAAAAGAGTGGGTAAAATAGGACCATCTATGAGGTCCACACGTTGAATTCTTTTCATAGTGTCATTATACCAACTTCAGTAACCAGCGACAAGCATCGGTGGTTGAATCCCCTTACATTTTTTGATATAATCGTGTCAGAAAAGGAGGCCTTATGAGTTTAACGAGCCAATTAATCACTGAAACGTTCCCAGATCTGGATAAGGTCGAAAGGCTGAATATCGAAGCGTTTCCAGAAGAAGAGCGTGTTCCTTTGTCAGAATTTTTACGCTATACGGACAATGACGATGCCAATTTCTTTGCTTTCTATAACGAGGAAGAATTTGTCGGATTTGCTTTTTCAATCTATAATCAGAAAGCTTTTTATGTCAGTTTCTTTGCCATTATGCCACATTTAAGAAGTCACGGATATGGTCAAGAAATCATTGAAAAATTGGTGGAATTTTACCAAAGGACCATGATTCTTGAAGTGGAACGTTTAGATGAAGAATGTGACAATATAGAGCAACGTCAGTCTCGGATGGATTTCTATAAGCGAAATGGATTTAAAACTGCTAATGCCTTTTTAGAATACGACGGACTTAGCTTTGAAATTCTCTATCGAGGCGATCAATTTGATGAGGAGGCTTATCGGGACATCTTCCATAAACTGCAAGCAGAGAATTACTTTGATTTCCGTATTGAATACCGACGCTTTAGTGATCATTAGACATGATATAAAAAAGTTCTCAGCTAATTTGCAGAGAACTTTTTTGGTTAGTAAATAAAGAAATAGTTCACGATACTCATGATTTGTGAAAAGAGCCAAGGAAGAAATAGAAAGGCTAAGAAAGTAACATGCCATTTCCAATAGAGGGAGACCAGCCCAACCGTTTCTCGAATCCAAGCCGACGGGAGAAAGTAAAAGGCTGTTTTTGAACCAACACTTCGTCCAGGGATTTTTAATCGTCTCATAAAGACACCTGCCCGAAGAGCGTGAAAAGAATTGGTTACGACTAGAACCTGTTTTCCTAGTCCCTGTTCCTCAAGGATAGCCTTACTAAAGGTCAGATTTTCAAAAGTATTGCGTGAGCGATTCTCAAGCAAAATGTCTACCTTCGGGACCCCGTGTTCTATCAGGTAGTTTGCCATAGCCTCCGCCTCTGAGGTCAACTCATCTTCACCTTGACCACCGGAAACGATCATGGTTGGCCGGCCTTGGAATTGGTCATAAATAGCCTTTCCTTTAATGAGACGCTGGGCCAAAAGTGGTGGGACTTTATCTCCAATCAAACCTGAGCCAAGGACGATGATAGCATCCGGCTCTTTCCGAATGGGAAAGTAATTACAAAAGGTTCCATATAAAACATAAGATAGATAGAGAAAGGTCGAGTAAAAGAGGGCAAAGTCAGCCAAATTCATGAAGATATATTTCCCTGGGAAATAAGGAAGGAAATGAAGCGCTAAAACTCCGATAATAAAGATGCCATAGAGAAAGGAGAGGAGATTAGCCAGTCTTTTGCCTTCATAGGTCATCATCTGACGCCCATTGAAAAGGAGAAAGATAGATGAGAAAACGATGCTGAGGAGAATAAGGATGTCTAGAACTACGAAGATAATGATGGCAACCTGCTGATTAAACCAGAGCTCAGCTCGAACGACCAGTAAAAGTGCAGAAATCAGCAGAAAGAGTCCAACAGTGATCGAAAAGAGGTAAGCATTTACTAGTCTTCTGCGGTCGTTCATAAAGAAAAATAAAAAAATAATAGCTGGAACCAACCAGAATAAATAGAGATACATGATGACTCCTAGGTGTATTAGTGGTTCAATTATATCATAAATGGCTGAAACGTGCTCATTACCTCCAAAATGCTTCAGACATTTTGAAAGGCTCGACTTTCACTTGAGAAAACAAATAGATTCAGTAAAAATGATTGCTCCGAAGCATGAAAGCTGTTATACTAGGAAGGATCGAAAAATGTAAAGGAGAACACATGCTACGAAAAGGTTCCTTAACAGGTTTACTGTTATTTGGTATTTTCTTCGGTGCAGGGAATTTGATCTTTCCACCTGCGCTAGGTGCCCAGTCGGGTAGCCATTTTTGGCCAGCGATTGCTGGATTTGTCTTATCGGGAGTCGGGATTGCGATTATTACCTTGATCATTGGGACTCTCAATCCTAAAGGCTATATTCATGAGATTTCAAGAAAAATTGCCCCTTGGTTTGCTATCGTTTATCTGGTAGCCTTGTATCTGTCTATTGGTCCATTCTTTGCCATTCCAAGAACAGCTACTGTATCTTACGAGGTTGGGATCGCCCCTTTGTTAGGACAATCAAGTGGTAGTCTGAGTCTCTTTATCTTTACCTTTGTTTATTTTTCTTTAGCCTATTTGATCGCCTTGCATCCATCAAAAATCCTAGATAGTATTGGTCGGATTTTGACACCAATTTTTGCGATTTTGATCGTTGTACTGGTTGTCCTTGGTGCTCTCAAGTACAGTGGTCATGCGCCTCAAGTGGCAACAGAAGCCTACCAAGCATCTGCCTTTGGTCAAGGTTTCCTCGAAGGGTATAACACCTTGGATGCCCTTGCTTCAGTAGCCTTTAGCGTCATCGCAGTGACGACCCTCAATCAACTTGGTTTCACTAGCAAAAAAGAATACATTAAAACCATTTGGATTGTTGGTATCGTTGTAGCCATTGGCTTTAGTATTTTGTATATCGGCTTGGGTTACCTCGGAAATCACTTCCCAATTCCAGCAGAAGTGATGGCTTCTGATTCCAATAAGGGTGTTTATGTCCTCTCAGAAGCGACCAAGGCTATCTTTGGTCCAGCTGCTCAAATTTTCCTTGCAGGGATGGTGACGGTGACTTGTTTCACGACAACAGCCGGTTTGATCGTCTCAACAGGGGAATTCTTCCATAATACTTTCCCAAAGATCTCTTATAAGGTTTATGCGACTATTTTCACTCTAATTGGTTTTGCGATTGCTAACCTTGGTTTGAGTGCCATTATTGCCTATTCCTTGCCTGTTTTGATGATTCTCTATCCAATCACCATTACCATTGTGTTGATTGTGATTGTAAATAAATTTGTGGCCCTTTCAAAACCAGGGATGCAATTGACCATTTTCGCAGTTAGCTTGGTAGCGATTGTCGATGTTCTTGCAAGTACCTTCAAACTTTCAGGACTAGCAAACATCATTAAGCATTTGCCATTTGCTGCCCAATCCCTCCCATGGTTACTACCAGCAGTAGTTGGTATTGTTCTTGCTCTTTTCTTGCCAAATAAACAAAGTGCAGAAGAAGAATAAGTAGTAAATTGAACTCCAAAGTTATGTTCTTTGGAGTTTTTTGTTTTGTTTTGAAACTAGTTTCTAAAGGATCATTTCGAAATCAAAGCGTAGCAGAAATTTTTAATTTAAGAAATGGCATGATATACTATTTCTAAAATCCATATTCAGTGAATTAAAATAAAAAAATGAAGCATCAAGCTTCATTTTTTTGTAGTTTCTTAGTTGCTTGCACCAGATGTAGCATCAGCAGCCCCGTCACCGTGTCCTCCAGCATCTGAAGCACCTGAAGTTGCATCTGCATCACCATGACCACCAGCATGAGCAAATGGTCCGCTACCACCGACAAGTCGTTGGCCTGTTGTTTGAAGATACCAGTCCAACCATGGTTTAAAGTTAAAGACAATTTCGTTGATACCAGCGTAAGAACCATCTTCATAGTACATCGCTTGGTAGTTGTGGGTGTTGATCACGCCTTCAGGAGACCCTGGAACAATGGTACGAACATATTCCTGGTTTCCATTGCGAAGGGTACCAATGACCCATTCAACATTTTTCATACGTGCTGGTGGAAGTGAACCGTGAACAGTCGACATGCGGCTACCAGATTGAGGTGGCACACGTTTAGCAAACATCGTATCTGGATCTTGGTGGGCATTGTTGTAGTAGAGGAACTGGTTGTTGTCATCTGCATAGGTTAATTCAAATGGCATAGCTTTTAAGAACATATCGATTTGATTAACAGTCAGGATACCGTGATCCAATTTGACATAAGTATCGCCTGATACAGCACCTGTAATTTCTGCAACTTTTTCTACCCATTCTGGATCGTCTGGATCAACCTCTGTAACAGTCGTCGCAATTGGGTGATTGCAATCCAAGTCTTCTGGTTCAATTGGTTTTGGTTTTTTCAATTTCGACACAACCTCTACGTATTTGACAAAGTTATCTAAGCAAGTTTCAAGGAATTTAACTGTTCCTTCGTTAATGATGTTGCCATCTGCATCAAAAGCCTCTTTCGCTTTTCCGAGAAGGAATTCGTTCCCTGGAAGGGTATAGGCATTAACACCTGGAGCATCCAAAATTTTACGAAGGTGAACTTGAGCACGAGAAGTTCCTTGGTCGTAATAAGAAGCACCCACAATCATGACAGGTTTGCTTTCAAAAGGATGCACTTCATAAGAGAGCCATTCTAAAACAGATTTTAGCCCTGCAGAAATAGTATGGTTGTGCTCAGGTGTTGCGATAATAACACCATCAGCACGAGTAATTTTATTGTTCAAGAGACGCAATTGGAAACTTTCGTCCCATTTTTCATCTTGGTTAAACATTGGAACTTCATCGATTTCAAGAACTTCTAATTCAAATTTAATCTTAAAATGACGACGGATGAATTCCAAAAGTTTGCGGTTATATGATTGGTCGTAGTTGGATCCTACAAGTCCTACAAATTTCATGCTAGTATGTCTCCTATCTTACAAGTTTTCCCAGTCGAAGTCTTCGGCATCTTTGCGAAGCAATTCTTGAGCGTTGCGCAATTTTTCAGTCACTTTAACAAAGATACGGAAGTCATCAAAGATGGCGTCCAATTTCTTGATGACATCAAGATCTACCAAGTCACCATTTTGATCAAATGCTTGAAGTGAGTGAGAAAGTAAGAATTCGTCTGGTAAGACAGTTGCTTTGATTTCTGGTGAGTTCAAGATTTGACGAAGTTGCAATTGAGCACGAGATGAACCAAGTGTACCATAGGAAGCACCTGTAATCATCACTGGTTTACTTAGCAATGGGTAGATCCCATAAGATAGCCAAGCAAGTGCACTCATTAAGACGGCAGGGATAGAATGATCATATTCCGGGGTTCCGATGATCACGCCATCAGCTTCCTCGATTTTAGCAGCAATCTCTAAGATAGCTTCAGGGACCTGCTTGTTAGCTGGTTTGTTGAAGACAGGGATATCTTTAATCTCAACTAACTCAATCTCTGCCTTGTCAGCAAAATGCTTTTGCATATATTGAAGTAGTTGGCGGTTTGTTGAACGTTTGGAGTTTGTTCCAACGATCGCAATAAGTTTTGTCATGGAAATTCCTTTCTGAAAGCAAGTTATAGATATGATGAAAGCCCACTCGTGTAGGCAATTTTACCTGATTGCGAGACTAAAATAGCATCGATCCCAGGAAGTGATTCAACAATGTTGAGAATGGAAGCAGGCGCTTCTCCGAACAGCCGTGTCGTCCAAATTTCCCCGTCGACAGATCGATCAGAGATGATGGTAATGCTGGCTAAATCTGTTTCAACTGGATAGCCCGTCGTACTATCAAAGATATGATGAAACGACTGTCCATCGACTTCTAAATGACGCTCATAAATGCCAGAAGTGACCACAGACTTATCTTTGACTGAAAGGATTAAGAGGTGTTGGCCACGTTTTTCGACTGGATTTTGAATACCAATCCGCCAAGGTTGGTGCTTGAGTGGGTGTTGACCGACTGTAAGAATATTGCCTCCTAGATCGATCAAGGCATCCTCGACCCCTTGGCTTTTTAGGAATGTAGCAATTAAATCCGCACTATAGCCCTTGGCAAGGGCACCTAGGTCAATTTTCATACCTGGACGCTTAAGAAAAACCGTCTGGTTTTCCGTGTCCAGTTGGATTTGCTTGGGATCAATCTTGTTTAAGGCTTGGTCGATCTCCTCTTGAGAAGGTCGCTTAGCGTCTGAAAAACCAATCCGCCAAGTTTGTACCAATGGCCCGATCGCAATGTTTAAGTGGCTGTTTGTAGCCTGACTATGCTGGGTCCCTAGGGCAATGAGTTCAAACAAGTCTGGGTGGACCGAAACGGGAGCTATACCTGCTTGGTGGTTGACCTCCATGAGTTCAGAAGTCGCATCGTTTGCACTAAAACGGTGTTCGTATAAGCGAAGCTGTTCAAAGCATTGGGCAAGGATCTGCTCCGCCTGTGGGTGAAAGATCGAAACGGTGATGGTAGTCCCCATCAAGCGTTCGGATCGACTGCTTAGTTCCACTAAAAACCTATCCTTTCCAATTTTCACTTACTTACAGTATATCAGAAAGAGACCGTTTTCACAATCCTTTCAAGCAAATTATTTGACAATTGTTGGAGGATATGAATGACTTTTTTCAGAAAGCTTGAAAAAAAAGATCACAAATAATGAGCAAAAAAATTGTAAACGATATCATTATTGTGATATACTCAAGGGGTAAATTAAATTAAAGGTAGGATTTATTCTATGAGTAAAATCGTTGTTGTAGGGGCAAACCATGCCGGAACAGCTTGTATCAATACTATGTTAGATAATTTTGGAAATGAAAATGAAATCGTAGTTTTTGACCAAAACTCAAACATCTCATTCCTTGGATGCGGAATGGCTCTTTGGATTGGTGAACAAATTGACGGACCTGAAGGCTTGTTCTATTCTGATAAAGAAAAATTAGAAGCTAAAGGCGCTAAAGTTTACATGAACTCACCAGTTCTTTCAATTGATTACGATAATAAAGTAGTGACTGCAGAAGTTGACGGTAAAGAACACAAAGAAAGTTACGAAAAATTGATCTTCGCAACTGGTTCGACTCCAATCTTGCCACCAATCGAAGGTGTTGAAATCGTTAAAGGGAACCGTGAATTCAAAGCGACTCTTGAAAATGTGCAATTCGTTAAATTGTACCAAAATGCTGAAGAAGTTATTAAAAAACTTGAAGATAAGAGCAAACACCTTGAACGTATCGCTGTTGTCGGTGGTGGATATATCGGGGTTGAGCTCGCTGAAGCTTTCGAACGTCTTGGAAAAGAAGTCGTTCTTGTTGATATCGTAGACACTGTCTTGAACGGATACTACGACAAAGACTTCACACAAATGATGGCTCAAAACTTGGAAGACCACAACATCCGTTTGGCACTTGGTCAAACTGTTAAAGCCATCCAAGGTGACGGTAAAGTAGAACGCTTGGTAACTGACAAAGAAACATTCGATGTGGATATGGTTGTTCTTGCTGTTGGTTTCCGTCCTAACACAGCTCTTGCTGATGGTAAGATCGAACTCTTCCGCAACGGTGCCTTCCTTGTAGACAAGAAACAAGAAACTTCACTTCCAGGTGTATACGCTGTAGGGGATTGTGCAACTGTTTATGACAATGCTCGTAAAGACACTAGCTATATCGCACTTGCATCAAACGCTGTACGTACTGGTATCGTAGGTGCTTATAACGCTTGCGGACATGAGCTTGAAGGAATCGGTGTACAAGGATCTAACGGTATTTCTATCTATGGACTTCACATGGTTTCAACTGGTTTGACTCTTGAAAAAGCAAAAGCTGCAGGCTATAATGCTGTTGAAACTGGCTTTAACGATCTTCAAAAGCCAGAATTTATCAAACATGACAACCATGAAGTTGCTATCAAGATTGTTTACGATAAAGATAGCCGTGAAATCCTTGGTGCTCAAATGGTATCACGCGATGCTGCGATTTCAATGGGTATCCATATGTTCTCATTGGCCATCCAAGAGCATGTAACCATTGAAAAATTGGCCTTGACAGATCTGTTCTTCTTGCCACACTTCAACAAACCATACAACTACATTACCATGGCAGCTTTAACTGCTGAATAATAATTAAAGAACAAAACTAGCCAGCCTAGTTTTGTTTTTTTATTCCTTCGCATGTATTCAGAGCTTATAAAATAGGGTATAATAATTGGAGAATCCATTGAAGGAGTTTAGGAATGTCTGTAAAAGAAGAAGTTATAAAAAATGAATTTCAATTTGCTTCTAGCTCAATTGTAGCACACGTTGTTCGAGGAGTTCTTGTGGGAATCATCGTGGGCTGCATTGTCTCGAGTTTTCGCTTTTTGATTGAACATATTTTTCATCTGGTGCAAGGCCTTTACAAAGCCATGCCTTCTCAACCATTTTATCTTCTGGTGATGGTGCTGGGTTATGGCTTGATTGTCCTTTTGGCTAGTCGCCTGATTCGTACCAATCGGGATATTAAGGGATCCGGAATTCCACAAGTAGAAGCAGAACTCAAGGGTTTGCTTGCTGTCAGCTGGTGGGATACTTTGTGGGAAAAGTACATTCTAGGCGTCTTGGCGATCGGTAGTGGCCTGATGCTTGGTCGTGAAGGACCTAGTATTCAATTAGGAGCCATGGGTGGAAAAGGTGTCGCTCATCATTTGAAGGTCAGCCCGGTGGAGGAGCGCTCCTTGATTGCAAGTGGTGCCGCTGCAGGACTTGCCGCAGCCTTTAATGCACCCATTGCTGGACTCTTATTTGTCGTAGAAGAGGTTTACCATCATTTTTCGCGCTTCTTTTGGATTACGACTCTGACAGCTAGTCTGACCGCAAATTTTATTTCTTTAAATGTATTTGGACAAACTCCAGTCCTTCACATGCCACAAAATATTCCGCCCCTTCATCTATCACAGTATTGGATTTATCTCTTTCTCGGAGTCTTTTTAGGAGCTGCAGGGTATGTCTACGAAGTAGTGGTGCTTAATATTGGTCGCTTTTACCGTCTGCTCGAACAGTTCTTTCATGTTCCTTCGCATTACTCTTCCTTGTTTGCCTTTGTCTTCATTCTTCCGATTGGGTACTTTCTACCACAAATTCTTGGTGGAGGAAATCAATTGGTGATTAATTTGGCTCATTTGCCTTATCCAGTATTGACCATTGTATTTTATTTTGTTCTTCGATTTATTTGGAGTATGCTGAGTTATGGTAGTGGCCTTCCTGGTGGGATTTTCTTGCCTATTCTTGCTTTAGGCTCTCTCTTAGGAGCCATTGTTGGAACTTTTCTTCAAGATATCGGTTTTATCACATCAAATCAGCTGCCCCTCTTTATTATTTTAGGTATGAGTGGTTATTTTGGGGCTATTTCAAAAGCACCTCTAACAGCTATGATTCTCGTAACAGAGATGGTGGGGGATATTCGCAGTTTGATGCCACTAGGGATGGTCACACTGGTAGCTTATATGATCATGGATCTTTTCCATGGGGCGCCAGTTTATGAAGCCATGCTGGAGCAACTCTTACCGGATAAGGCGCAAGAAGAAGGAGAATTGACCTTGATTGAGATCCCTGTATCCGAAAAGATTGCAGGGAAACAAGTTCATGAACTCGAACTCCCCCAAGATATTTTAATTACCACGCAAATGCGAAGTGGTAAGAGCTTTACGGTTAATGGTTCGACCCGCTTGTATCTAGGAGATAGTATCTTTGTGGTTGTAAAAGAATCTGAAATCGGAAGAGTCAAGGATATTCTTTTGTAAAAGACAGTTTCTTAGAAAAGTCTTTCTATTATTAAATTTTCAGACAATTATTGAAAAATGAGAAAACTTCTGGTAAAATAAGTCCAAGAACAAATGAGGAGAAGCTTTTCATGAAAAAATATAGCCTACTCTTATTGAGCGTTGCTCTTTTAGCAGGGTGTGCGAATTCTAACACCAAGCAGTCCAGCCAAAAGACGGAAACCAGCTCCACGGTGCAGTTATCAAAGGCTGACCAAAAGACCTTGGACAATGCGACACTTGAATACAAAGACTTTGTCGAAATGCAAATCGATCAATTGCTCAAGGATACAGAATCCTTCCGAGATACCCTAAAAGCTGGAAATTTGGAAGAAGCTAAAAAGCAGTACCCATTGATCCGCATGGCCTATGAACGTTCAGAACCGATCGCTGAAACCTTTGGGGAATCTGATGTGAAGATTGACTACCGTTTGGTGGACTATGTGGATGAAAATAAATCAGAAGATGGCTGGTCTGGCTTCCACCGGATTGAGCGTATCCTTTGGGAGAACAATACCACAGATGGCACAGACAAATATGCAGACCAATTGGTGAACGATATCAAGGAGTTGAAAGCTAAGATCGCAACGGTTGATGTGACGCCTGATATCATGCTAACTGGAGCTGTGGATCTGCTCAATGAAGTGGCAACGCAAAAGATCACAGGTGAAGAAGAAGTCTTCTCTCATACAGATCTTTATGACTTCCGTGCCAATATTGAAGGGGCTGAAAAGATCTTCTCTCTCTTTAAACCCTTGATTGAGAAAAAAGATGCCAAGTTGGTTAAAACCTTGGAAGCAGAATTCAAAAATGTCAATGATTTATTGGACAAACACATGACTGATGAAACAAATTACAAGTCTTACACAGATTTGACCAAGGAAGATACCAAGGAATTGGCTGAAGCTGTGACCAAACTTGGAGAACCCTTGTCTCAAATGGGTGTGATTTTAGATGGGAAATAAGAAAAATGGCTGACGAAAAATTTTTAGATAAAAAAATGGACCGTCGTGAATTTCTTAAAAAAGCAGGTATTGGAGGGGCTGGTATTGCACTGGGCCTTTCTGGTGCATCTGCTTTTTTCGCTAATCAAGACAGTTCCAGTAAAAAAGCCTATGATGGAGATGAAGACATCTCCTTTTATGGCAAGCACCAAGCAGGGATTACGACGGCCATGCAGAAGGCTTGCTACTTGGTGGTGCTTGATCTTCACACAACGGATAAAAAAGAAGTCATCCAGCTTTTTAAAGACTGGACCGATTATAGTAGTAAACTAGTCGAAGGGGAGTTGGTTAAAAAAGATGGTGCCAATGCCCTCTTGCCACCAACGGATACAGGTGAAACAGTAGGATTGAACCCCTATCGCTTGAGTCTGACTTTTGGGGTCTCTGCTAGCTTTCTCAAGAAATTAGGTTTGGAATCGAAACGTCCGAAACTATTTCGAGATTTGCCTCCATTTCCAAAGGAACAGTTGCAGGACAAATATACAGGTGGTGATATCGTCATTCAGGCCTGTGCAGACGATGAGCAAGTAGCCTTTCATGCGGTGCGAAATCTCATTCGTAAAGGTCGCAATACCATCACTATGAAGTGGAGCAAGTCTGGTTTTGCAGGTATTGGTGACCGAAAGGAAACACCACGCAACCTCTTTGGATTTAAGGATGGAACAGCCAATGTGACGACGGAGAAGGACTTCGACAAGGTCGTCTGGACTGACAGTAAGGATTGGATGAAGGGTGGTTCTTATATGGCCCTTCGTCTGGTACAGATGCACTTGGAAACTTGGGATCGAACGAATTTGCAGGAACAGGAAAATACCTTTGGCCGCTACAAAAAGTCCGGAGCTCCTTTTGGCAAAACCAACGAGTTTGATGAAGTAGATTTATCTAAACTACCAGTAGACTCACATGTCCGCTTGGCCAAAGAGGTGGATCGTCCGATTTTACGGCGGTCATATTCTTATACAGATGGCATCAATGAACAGACTGGTCAATTTGATGCAGGCTTGATTTTTATCGCCTTCCAAAAGGATCCTAATAGCTTTGTCAAAATCCAAACCAACTTGGGTGCAGTGGATAAGATGAACGAGTACATCACCCATATCGGAAGCGGACTCTTTGCTTGTTTTGCAGGCGTTGAGAAAGGAGGCTACCTTGGTCAAGCACTCTTTGAATAAATTCTTGATCTTGTTAGGCCTTCTTGCCCTGTTTTGGGGTTATCCAGTTGCTGCAGAATCCTATAGTGATCTCTTTATCAAGATCACGGATGCGACAACAGCTGTAGATAATAAAGAACAAGGTAAGGCTAAGGAATTGATCGCTGAGATTCAGGCTAATTTTGAAACCAAGAACCATCATGATTCCAAGGCAGGAAAAAAAGTTAGCCAAGCCCTGGCTATAAATGGTGAGGTAACCAAAGAGGATCTCACCAAGATCTCATCAGCCTTGCTAGCTTTTGAAAAAGAGCAGAATCCGGTCGATGTAGAGGCGGAAAAAGATAAACTCGTGAGTCGGCTTGCACCTTATTTTAAGAATCTACAAGATGCCATTACAGCTAAGGATCTGGAAAAGACCCGACAAACCTATGCCGATCTCAATAATATGTGGACACGAAACGAAGCAGTGGTAAGAGATCATAGCACAGCCTACTATGGCAAAATCGAGACGACTATTTCTCTCTTACGCAGTAGTATTGAAACAGAGCCAACCGATTTCACTAGCATCCAGTCCTCTTATGATGACCTCAAAAATGAGATTGATGCCTTTGTAAAAGGAGAAGCGATTAGCAATACTAGTTCTAATTTGACACTGCTGGATGGGATCAAACTTTTGGAAAAGGCGCAAAGCCAATTCCAATCCGGTGACGATAAAGCAGCTGCGGCAACCATGAAGCGGTTCATCACTATCTGGCCAACCATCGAGGGGGATGTCAGCACGACCAATCCAAGTCTCTACACACGCGTAGAAAGTGAATCGCCGGTCATCATGGTCAAGGGGAAAGAAAAGGTTTATCAGGAAAAGCTCCAAGCCTTAATTACAGACCTGTCAGCTATCGATACGACAGCTTCTTACAATGCATTTGATGCTATGTTGATCCTTCTGCGTGAAGGTATAGAAGCCCTTTTGATCGTTATGGCACTTGTGACGACCCTTAAGGCTGCTAAAATGCGCAAAGGACTCAAATGGGTCTACGGTGGAGCTATTGCTGGTGTTCTCGCCAGTGCAGCGATCGCACTTGTTTTACAAGTAGCTTTTCCAGCTGTTACATCGGGCTCTAACCGTGAAATCATTGAAGGCGGCGTTGGAATTTTCGCGGTGATCATGATGATGCTCATCGGAATTTGGCTCCATAGTAAGTCCTCAGTCAAACAGTGGAATGCCTTTATGGACCGTCAAATGAAAACTGTAACGGCTACAGGAAGCTTTGTCTCTATGTTTGCCCTCAGTTTCTTAGCAGTCTTTCGTGAAGGAGCGGAGACCATCCTCTTTTACGTCGGAATCATTCCACGGATTACAACTGCTCATTTCTTACTGGGAATCGGGCTTGCTATAGCTGTCTTGATCATGATTGCAGTAGCGATGACCAAGGCCAGTCAAGCGATCCAACCTCATAAAATATTTTTCATTTTGACTTGGTTGATTTACGCCTTGGCCTTCAAGATGCTCGGTGTCAGCATCCACGCCCTTCAGTTGACCACTATTTTGCCTAGCCATTTGGTTAATGGGCTTCCAACCATCGAGTGGGCAGGAATCTACCCAAGCTGGGAAGGTCTCCTTCCTCAACTAATCTTTGTGGCCCTGATCGCCCTTATTACGGTGAAACAACATGGCAAAGACTAGAGCAGATCAAATGACCATTGTTGAACATTTGGTTGAATTTCGAAAACGATTGATCGCAGTGGTCTTGTGTTATCTTATCGTCTTCATCCTAGCCTTTGTATTTGCAGGAGAACTCTACCAGGCCTTGACCGCTAGCCTGCATCAAAAACTGCTGGTCTTGGGGCCAAATGATATCCTCTGGATCTATGTATCGCTGGCTAATCTCACAGCTTTTAGTCTGACCCTGCCTTTTATTGTTTACCAGATTTGGCAATTTGTGAGACCGGCTTTAAAGGAGAAGGAGGCGCGTGCATTCTTTGCCTACATTCCAACTAGTTTTGTGTTCTTTGTGCTGGGGCTCGCATTTGGTTATTTCTTTGTCAGCCCAGCTATTTTAGAGGTCTTGATGCGTTTAGGAGAAGGGCTGTTTGATACCCAATTAACGGCACAAAATTATTTAACCTTCTTGTGGCATACCACCTTGCCTTTAGGGGTTTTGTTTGAGTTACCAGTTTTGGTCGCTTTTCTGACCTCAATTGGGCTTTTGACACCACAGTTTTTAATCACCTACCGTCGTTACGCATACTTTGTCCTGCTGGTCTTAGCCGTCGTGCTAACCCCTGCGGACTTTATCAGTGACTTGGCCATGACGCTCCCTTTGATCCTCTTATTTGAAGTGAGTGTTGCCATCAGTAAAGTCATCTATTCAAGAAAAAGGAGAAACTAATGGGAATTTTACGTGATATTGGAGCACCAGGTTTGATCATCATCATCCTGGGTGCCCTCTTGATTTTTGGACCAAAACGCCTGCCAGAATTAGGGCAGTCCATCGGCAAAATGTTTGCTGAATTTAAGACAGCTGTCAATAAAGGCAGTGAAGAAGCCGAACAAGACACTAAGGAAGTCAAAGAAGAAAAAGAATAATCAGACAATTTTCAAAATTCTATTGAGTTCGTTTGCATAAAAAGGTATAATAAGACAAGGACTTGCAATCGACGAAGGAGGAAACCATGATTATTACGATTTTGTCACTCATTTTCTATTTTAGCTATATCGGATTCTTATGCTGGTTGGTCGTAAAAATTGTTGAAAAATTGTTCAATTTCTTGTTGAACCGTTAATGAAGAAAAGACAAAAACTAATCCATTTCACCCTGTGTGAGTGGATTTTTTGTTACATCTTTTTTCAGATATATTCAAAGCACTAGAGCTCAAAATGATATCTTGTTGCGTATCCAACAATTCCCCTAGCTAGTGACTAACTTGAACTTCAAACTGTATTTCGGTATGATAGTAGGGAATAGATTTATGGTTAAGTTATGTAGGCCTATGTAAAGGGCTGTGGAAAATGTTAAGGCTGAAAAAAAGCCACTGCAGAGAACAAGGAAAAGGATTATGCATGATTACAAATCTCTGCAAAGATTTCGTTTTGAAAGATTTATAAATACGGATTACATGAAGTAGCAAGTATCATCCATCAATTAAATAGCAAAAAATATGAGTAAAAGAAGTAACAAAAATAGACATCTAGTTAGTTTAGTATTGTATAAAAACAAATGGGTATATTATAACTTGGAGGGTAAGAATCTTTATTTCTCCATTTCAAAAAGACCTTCTAATAACCAGCAACTCTATACAGTGGGCATCACATTACTATCTCTCCCCTTGATTAGAATGCTGAATGCTTTAACTATTTTTAGTATACCTACTATCAAGTATACTAGCTTCATTCTATGTTCCTGTCTTTCCTTACTCATGGGTAAATTTGTAGTGGACTATTCAAACAAGGACTTGGACTTATACCCTGCATTATTTACAGATATTGAGTACTCAGAGTTTTTAGAAATAGCAAAGAAAAATGGAAGTCTAGCTTTTTTATTTAGTTGTATTAGTAGTATCAGTTTGATCGTTTCCGTGATCGGTTACATGGTCTATGCAAAGTTTTTAGGTTTGCTGATTTATTCGGTTCTCTTGTTCATTCTTTACATCTGTGTGGTCAATAATGTACATAGGCGGAATAAAGTTATTAAAAAACTAATTCGGTTAACGATTAACTAGTGAGAACTTTCGTATTTTACATATGATTGGTTGTTAAAGTTAAACCAGATGGAATTTGGCCATAAGAGGAAAAATGATGGAAGATTGATTTAACAAATCGTTCTGAAGAGGATTAAAGTCAAAAGACCACGGTTTGGCCTTTGTAAAGGAGACACAAAATGGGTTTACGAGATACTTTAAATACAGAAGAGAATTATAAAGATGGCTTGATATCAAACAAAGAAGCCTTGCTGTATTTTCAAGTGAAATTACAAAAACTTCAAAGTGATTTAGAGAATGGCATCGAAAACTATAAAAAGCCAACGATAGAAGTATATAAGTCAACTTTAGCTACTATTTTGTCCTACCAGAGAGACATTTTATTAGCAACGTATTCTATTGGAGACTCTTTGTCAGCATTTAAAGAGGAATATATTATATTTGTATCGTCTCTAATACCAGTTTGGCGTAAGGAATGGGGCTACGAACAAATACTTTGGGCTCTATCCATTGGTATTTTGTTAGAGATTGATGAAACGACTTTTGATAAATTGGTAGATTTGGTCAAAAGGGATGATCCAGAGGACTATTTGATTGATTACCTCATCCAGTCTCGTCATCCAGAGTGGACAATTCGGATAAACTATAATTTCCCAAGACCTTATGGCTTTACTCGAAAAATCATTGAAGAAGAGAATTCTGATCAGGCTGTCAAACTGCTCAAAGAATATGTAATTAAGAAATGGTACCAAGGGAGTAGAGATTCTGCTTGGTATGATGTACATAAGCAGAATGTAAAAAGTCATGTAGGTTATTGGTCCTTTGAATCAGGAGCCCTCTGCAAACTCAAGGGCTTGGACTACAAGGAATTAGAAGGACTTCAATATTTTCCATATGATTTGGTTGAAAATAGTGTGAAACCATAGATGAACCGCATTGAGAGAATGTAAAGATTTAGAAAGAAGATAGAATTGGTGCTAAGGGATACGTTTTCGGATAAAAATAATATAAATGGACTAATCCATGTTTTTCAAAAAGCCATTTTGGATTCTGAAAAAAGAATCCAAGCAATTGAACATGATGTGAAAGAAGGAGTCCAAAAATTTTCTTTGGACAATAAAATTGTAATTTCTAATATAAGATCATCAATATCTCGATACCAAAAAGAAATAATGATAGCTACCTATACTGCGGGCTATTCTATTGAAAACTTCAAGTGCGAGTATATTAAGTATGTAAATAGTTTGCAACTAACTTGGAAAGGCAACTCAGGCTATGAACAGATGATCTGGGCGCTTTCCATTGGCATCTTGTTAGATGTTGATGAAGATATTTTTGAAAAGTTAGTGGATTTGGTACGGAATGATGATCCAGAGGACTATTTGATTGATTACCTCATTCAGTCTCGTCATCCAGAGTGGTCGATTCGGGTAAACTATAATTTTCCAAGACCCTATGGTTTTACTCGAAAAATCATTGAAGAAGAGGACTCTGATCAGGCTCTCAAACTGCTCAAAGAATATGTAGCTAAGAAATGGTACCAGGGGAGCAGAGACACAGGATGGTATAATTTACATAAATCTAATAACAGAAGTTATTATGGTTACTGGTCCTTTGAATCAGGTGCTCTCTGCAAACTTAAGGGCCTGGACTACAAGGAATTGGAAGGCCTTCCATATTTTCCATATGATTTGATTGCGGAAGGTAAAATAGAATAATATGTCTCGTTATGTATAACTCATTAAATTTGAAAAAGGGAGGAAAATAAAATATGATCGAACCGAAGTACGGTGAAAATATCGTTGTTCTTTTTAAAAATGAAAATCAATATACTTGGTATGTTTCGGATTTGGAATTTTGGTATATTGATTATGAGGTGGCACGCTATTCGCTTGATACTCTGTATGAGGAGCGCAAACGTTCGTCAAAACTAACTCTTGAAACACTTCCATATTTCTTAGAAGATATGGAAGCATACAAATGCGATCGAAATGAGCTAGGCGAAGCATTTGCTAAATCGTATCAGGAAGATAGATTGAACACAGTCTACGATTTTAAACCTTCCCTGTTTATTGATATGGATGAGATGGAATTATATTCGCAGTACGCAGAATACGTATCATTTGAAGAATATGTTTCAGAACCATGGAAAGGCCAATATAAGTCATTTTGGGATAAGATTCCAGAAGCTGAAAAATTCTGGTTGACTAGTGGCACCGATGTTTACAGTGAAGATTGATTACAGTTGTAGAACAGAGAGGATAAATATAGGAGTAGGTAGAAGGAGGGGCAACTGATGAGAAGGAAATGGGTAAAAATCATTGCTATTTTAATTTTAATCCTATCTGGTAGTTACTTTGTCTACAATAAACTGACGAAGCCGAATCTTGGACCCAAAACAACTAGATTATACAAGCGAGGCTTTCGACTTCTTGAAGAGCAAATTGGAACCTATATCAAAGACCACTATACTGGGATCGAAAAGATTGAGTTTTCCCCAATCTACGTTACTGAAGAAGGGTCAACATTCTCAAATGCCTATGTGCGTCCGACGATCTATGACAAGTATGGAAATAAAGCTACTCTGGGAGATAAAATAAAGAAATTTATTCCATTAAGTTATGGATTGATTTCAGACATTGTTCTTGATTTTGATGGAAGTGGCAATGAAGTCATTGAGTTACTGGACTCAAATGACAAACCTGTAGACGTTTCAAATGAGGAGCATTTACCTAAGAAAGCTATACTCACAGAGGCAAGAAGTACAGATGAAAACATCTCCTTGTTGGTTGACGATGGTCATTTGAGAGGAGTCGTGAAGGATAAAAAAGGAAGTCCAAATGCTGAAATTGTTTATAATACGGAACTCCACAAAGGAGACGCGAGAGAATAGCGCTAACCAATGAAATAGGATTAAAAACGAGGACATAACACATGCAATATTATTTTATCGGTGGCCTAGGTGGCAATGGCTACCATTTGGCGCCACTTATTGATGAGCTAGGCTTTCCTGTAACCTTTCTAGATCCCTACAGGGAAATGATTCCGACAGAAAAAGATCTGCGTGCTTGGTTTCAAGGTCAGATTGGACAAGCTGAAGAGATCTGTTTATTGGGGCATTCTTTGGGTGGAGATTTGGCTCGTTATCTGGCTGCTGAGTTCCCTCAGATTCAGGCTCTGATTCTCTTGGATGGAGGCTACCTGGATATGGAAAAGATCCTGCCTCTGGAGGACGAACTAGAGGGCACATCATCCTTCATGCAGCAGCAAGTCTTTGCGACTTTAGAAGAAGCTGTGTTAGCAGAACTTGGTGACGAAGCAGATTCTACTCCGATGGAGCGAAAAGCAGTAGAGGCTAGCTATCGCTGGAATCCAGTAAGTGAACGGTATGAATTAAATCTGGATCTAGAAAAGGTCTTGGCCTTATTGTGCTTGAGACGTAGCATCAAGGCTGACCAGATTTTAGTTATGGACAAGCCTGTTCTTTTTATCGGGCCTCGCTACCAAGAAGAGCCTGAATGGAGAAAAGAAGCTCTGTTTCACTTAGATCCCCCTATCAAGAAAGTCTTGCTGGAAGGTTTGGGGCACGAACTGTATACAGAGGCACCGCAAGCCATCGCTAGGGAAATCAACAATTGGCTCCGAAATCTTCATAAATAACACCTGTTTCACTTTTTGGAACAGGTTTTTATCTTATAATTTCCGAACATTATTTCCTTTAAAATCATCCTCGTTGCATTAAGTCCGTATCTTTGGTATAATCAATCAAGGAAACGTCAAGAGACGTAGCGATGCGCTTGCGCATAGGTAGGTCAATTTTTAGAAAAGAGATTTTTCAATCGATGTTAAATGAATTTCCTATTTTCGACTATGAAGATATCCAGTTGATTCCCAACAAATGTATCATCAATAGCCGGTCTGAAGCAGACACAACCGTTCAATTCGGGAAACACACCTTCAAGCTTCCAGTCGTTCCCGCTAATATGCAGACGATCTTGGATGAAAATGTAGCAGAGCAGTTGGCGCGTGGTGGTTACTTCTACATCATGCACCGGTTTGATGAAGCAGGTCGGATTCCTTTTGTCAAACGCATGCATGAGCAAGGTTTGATCGCTTCCATTTCGGTCGGCGTTAAGGAATACGAATACGATTTTGTGAGTCAATTGAAGGCAGATGCACCTGAGTACATCACCATTGATATCGCACATGGTCATGCGGATAGCGTCATTCGAATGATCCAACACATCAAGAAAGAATTACCCGATACCTTTGTCATTGCTGGAAATGTCGGAACACCTGAGGCTGTTCGTGAATTGGAAAATGCGGGAGCCGATGCGACTAAGGTCGGTATTGGTCCTGGTAAGGTTTGTATCACGAAAGTGAAGACTGGATTTGGTACAGGTGGTTGGCAATTAGCGGCCCTTCGCTGGTGCTCAAAAGCAGCGCGAAAACCAATCATTGCGGATGGTGGGATTCGGACCCATGGCGATATTGCTAAATCCATTCGTTTTGGGGCATCTATGGTCATGATTGGTTCTCTTTTTGCAGGACATATCGAAAGTCCTGGTAAAACGATAGAGATCGATGGAGAGTCTTTCAAAGAGTACTATGGATCTGCTTCAGAGTACCAAAAAGGCGCTTATAAGAACGTCGAAGGCAAGAAGATTTTATTGCCTGCTAAGGGTCATCTACAAGACACTTTGACAGAAATGGAACAAGATTTGCAAAGTTCGATCTCCTATGCTGGAGGTCGGAAATTAGCAGATTTGAAACATGTTGACTATGTGATCGTTAAGAATTCTATCTGGAATGGCGATGCACACTAATTGAATTACTTATTTATTTCACGAATGGGCGTGATGTTTCTACAAGGTGCCGGAACACCTAACAATAAGTAAGTCGAGATAAATCCTTTTGCTAGAGGATGTTCAAGGCTTGCTTTGCAGGCCTTTTTGTGTTTTGTGAATGAGTGCAGGATTTTTTATAAAAGTTGGAGGAAGTATGAAATTACTGGAAGAACGCATCTTAAAAGATGGCAACGTATTAGGTGAAAATATCCTCAAGGTGGACTCCTTTTTGACCCACCAAGTCGATTTTAAACTCATGAAAGAAATTGGCCAAGCCTTTGCGGATCGGTTTAAAGATGCTGGTATTACCAAAGTCGTAACCATTGAAGCATCTGGAATTGCACCAGCCCTTTATGTAGCAGAAGCACTAGATGTTCCCATGATCTTTGCTAAGAAGGCAAAAAACATCACCATGAACGAAGGGATCTTGACGGCTGAGGTTTATTCTTTTACCAAGCAAGTCACCAGCACGGTTTCCATTGCTGGTAAATTCTTGGATCCATCAGATAAGGTTTTAATTATTGACGATTTCCTTGCAAATGGTCAAGCAGCCAAAGGCTTGATTCAAATCATTGAACAAGCCGGTGCTCGAGTAGAAGCTATTGGGATCGTCATTGAAAAATCCTTCCAAGATGGTCGGGGATTATTAGAAGAGTTGGGATATCCAGTTGTATCCCTCGCACGTTTGGACCGTTTTGAAAATGGTCAGGTTGTATTTAAGGAGGCAGACATCTAATGCAAAAACAAGAAAGCCATTCACAGGCCGCCATTTTAGGCTTGCAACATTTATTGGCCATGTATTCGGGATCTATTTTGGTGCCGATCATGATCGCGGGAGCTTTGGGCTACAATGCTCATCAGCTCACCTACCTCATCTCTACAGATATCTTCATGTGTGGGGTAGCAACTTTCCTTCAAGTGCAGCTCAATAAATACTTTGGGATCGGCCTTCCGGTAGTCCTTGGGGTTGCCTTCCAGTCTGTGGCACCTCTCAGCATGATCGGGGCTAGCCATGGTAGTGGTGCGATGTTTGGTGCCTTGATTGTCTCGGGGATTTATGTCATCCTTGTCTCTGGTTTTTTCTCCAAGATTGCCAACCTCTTCCCATCTATTGTAACGGGCTCAGTTATTACGACCATTGGCTTGACCTTGATTCCTGTAGCGATTGGAAACATGGGAAATAATGCGCCTAAGCCAACCGTTCAAAGCTTGATTTTAGCTGTGGTGACTATTCTTATCATTCTGGTTGTCAACATCTATACCACTGGTTTTATTAAATCTATTTCAATTTTGATTGGTTTGATTACAGGAACCGCCATTGCTGCTTCTATGGGCTTAGTAGATTTCACACCTGTGGCTCAAGCACCAGTGGTTCACGTCCCAACACCATTCTTCTTTGGAGCTCCTAAGTTTGAAATCACCTCAATTGTCATGATGTGTATTATCGCGACGGTTTCCATGGTGGAATCAACAGGTGTTTATCTTGCACTTTCAGATATTACCAAAGATCCGATTGATAGCACGCGCCTCCGTAATGGCTATCGTGCTGAAGGGTTGGCTGTTCTTCTCGGTGGTATCTTCAATACCTTCCCTTACACTGGATTCTCACAAAACGTAGGTTTAGTGAAATTGTCTGGTATTAAGACCCGTCTTCCAATCTATTATGCGGCTGGTTTCCTTGTTCTACTCGGTCTCCTTCCTAAGTTTGGAGCTTTGGCACAAATCATCCCAAGCCCAGTTCTTGGTGGAGCCATGCTGGTCATGTTTGGTTTTGTATCCATTCAAGGAATGCAGATCCTTGCACGTGTCGATTTTGAACACAATGAGCACAATTTCCTCATCGCAGCTGTATCGATTGCAGCAGGGGTTGGCTTGAACAACAGTACCCTCTTTAATGGCCTTCCAACAGGATTCCAAATGTTCTTTGCAAACGGAATTGTCGTTGCAAGTGTCTTGGCGATCGTACTCAACGCCATTTTAAACCGCAATAAAAACTAATGACAGATGAACCGGAGGTCCTTGGATCTTCGGTTTTTTGACTTTTAAAGAAACATATAGTAGAGTGGAAGAGGAGAAAATCTTATTTGATGAGAAGAGAGTTAGAATCATGTATTTAACCTATCACTTTAAAGAACGCTTACGCTTGTTTTTGAGTCTGTTTTTGCCGATTTTGATCTACCAATTGGCCAATTATTCAGCCAGCTTTGTCGATACAGCCATGACCGGTCAGTACCGGACCCTTGATTTGGCTGGGGTTTCTACGGCTACTAGTCTGTGGAATCCATTTTTTACTTTCCTGACCGGGATTGTCTCTGCGCTGACACCGATTGTCGGGCACCACTTAGGCAAGGGAAATAAAGAACGGATTGCCGGCGATTTTTACCAATTCCTCTATATGTCATTTGGTATGGCCATTCTCTTAATCGGTTTTGTCTTGGGGATTGCGCCAATGATTCTCAAGCAGATTGGCTTAGAAAATGTTGTTGCTCAGATAGCCATTCGCTACTTATATTTCCTTTCTCTAGGAATCTTACCCTTGTTGCTCTTTAGTATCGTGAGGACCTTCCTTGATACGTTGGGAATGACGCGCTTATCGATGTACTTGATGCTCTTGCTCTTGCCTTTGAATGCTTCTTTTAACTACATCCTGATCTATGGGGCATTTGGTTTTCCTGAGATGGGAGGAGCAGGAGCAGGTCTTGGAACCTCTCTGGCCTACTGGGTCTTGCTGGCTATTGCAGTTTTGATCTTGTGCAAGCACCCTAAGGTAGCACCTTTCCAATTGTGGAAGCCGCAACCTTATGATTTTAAAGGGATGAAAGAAGTATTGCGCCTTGGGCTTCCAATTGGTGGAATTGTTTTTGCAGAAGTCATCATCTTCTCGCTGGTTGGCCTGTTAATGGCAAAATTCCCATCACTCACCATCGCTAGTCACCAATCGGCCATGAATTTTTCTACCCTGATGTATGCTTTTCCGGTTAGCATCTCAAGCACCATGGCTATTATCGTATCTTACGAACTAGGAGCAGGAAGACCAGAAGTGGTCAAACAATATTGCCGTTTGGGACGGCTGACAGCCTTTGGCTTTGCGATTGTCACCCTCGTCTTTCTTTATACATTCCGCTTTCAATTGGCGGGGCTATACGGCAAGGATCCAGTCTTTGTGCAGCAAACCGCTATTTTCATGACCTATAGTCTCTTTTTCCAAGTAGCTGATACCTTTGCAGCACCCCTTCAAGGGATTTTACGGGGGTATAAGGATACAACCGTCCCATTCTTATTAGGAGTTTTTAGCTATTGGTGTATTTCTATTCCTTTAGGGATTTTCCTTGATCATGTGACCAACCTCGGTCCCTATGCCTATTGGATCGGCCTCATTTCTAGCCTTGTCGTTAGTGGTATTTGTTACCAGATGCGTCTATGGCAGATTCAAAAGAAATACCAAGTATCCTAAAAAAATCTACCAGAAAGTTTATCTGGTAGATTTTGTTTATTTCGTACGCATTTCACCTTGAGGGAAGTAGGTTCCTTCAGGCATATCATTAATGATGACGTGAACAGCTGACTGAGGAGCACCAGTATTGCGGACAACGGCTTCGGTCACTTCCTTGGCCAAGGCTTTCTTTTGTTCCAAGGTGCGTCCTTCAAATAAATCAATTCGTACAAATGGCATATGGCCACCTCCTAAATTTTTTATAGGACTATTTTATCACATTTTGGGATACAAAGCTTAGCAAAATTATGGTAAAATTATAATGAAACACATTTTAGAGAGAACAGAAGGAAAATGGCACAATTATATTATAAATATGGGACCATGAATTCAGGGAAAACCATTGAGATTTTGAAAGTGGCCCATAATTATGAAGAGCAAGGCAAGAGCGTCATCATCATGACCTCGGCAATCGATACGCGTGATGGAGTGGGAGTAGTTTCTAGCCGGATCGGTATGAAACGAGAAGCTATTGCAATTGAAGACGATACTGATATCTTTGGCTTTATTAAAAACCAAGCAATCAAACCCTACTGTGTCTTGATCGATGAAGCTCAGTTTTTGAAACGCCACCATGTCTATGATTTGGCAAGAGTCGTGGATGAACTGGATGTGCCGGTCATGGCTTTTGGCCTCAAAAATGATTTCCGAAATGAACTCTTTGAAGGTTCCAAACACCTCCTCTTGTTAGCCGACAAGATCGAGGAGATAAAGACCATTTGCCAATACTGTTCCCGCAAGGCGACCATGGTCTTGCGTACCCAAGCGGGCAAACCTGTCTACGACGGAGAGCAGATCCAGATCGGTGGACACGAGACCTATATCTCCGTTTGCCGCAAACATTATTTTAATCCAGATATACCAACTGAAAGCGTCTAGAACGTTTTAGAGAGGCTAATAATGTCTATTTGTTTAAAAGATATTACAATAGAGAATTATTTTGAAGTTTTAAATCTAGAAGTCCATCCAAACCAAAGGAATTTTATTGCATCCAATTCCATTAGTTTAGCCGAAGCCTATGTATATGATAAAAATGGTGATTTTATAGCTCCCTTAGCAGTTTATGACAAGGAAGTATTAGTTGGTTTTGTTATGATTGCCTATGACCAGAAAATTGGGATCAGCAAGGGGAACTACTTGTTATTTCGTTTTATGATAGATCAGCGCTTTCAAGGTTTAGGCTATTTTAAACCGACTATGGATGCAGTCATTGACTTTGTTCGAACAGAGCCAGCTGGAAAAGCAACAAGTCTTTGGTTATCTTATGAACCGGAAAATAATCAAGCGAGATCTTGCTATCTCCATTATGGATTTAAAGAAACTGGCGAAGTCATAGAAGACGAAATTGTAGCAATTTATGATCTAACAACCAAGAATTAAGGAGCAAACATGAATATCTATGATCAACTACAAGCTGTAGAAGACCGATACGAAGAGTTAGGAGAATTGTTGAGTGACCCAGATGTGGTCTCTGATACCAAACGCTTTATGGAGCTTTCAAAAGAAGAGGCTTCCACTCGTGATACGGTGACAGCATACCGTGAGTACAAACAAGTCCTTCAAAACATTGTTGACGCTGAAGAAATGATCAAGGAAGCAGGCGGCGATGCGGATTTGGAAGAAATGGCCAAGCAAGAGCTAAAAGATGCCAAGGCTGAAAAAGAAGAGTACGAAGAAAAACTGAAGATTTTACTTCTTCCAAAAGATCCAAACGATGACAAGAACATTATCTTGGAAATCCGTGGGGCAGCAGGAGGAGACGAAGCCCAATTGTTTGCTGGCGACCTCTTACAAATGTACCAAAAATACGCGGAAAGCCAAGGCTGGCGCTTTGAAGTCATGGAAGCTTCCTACAATGGCGTTGGTGGGATCAAAGAAGTCGTAGCCATGGTTTCTGGTCAATCAGTTTATTCAAAACTCAAGTATGAATCTGGTGCCCACCGGGTGCAACGCGTTCCTGTGACAGAAAGCCAAGGTCGTGTCCATACTTCGACTGCTACAGTTCTGGTCATGCCAGAAATCGAAGAAGTCGAGTACGACATCGATCCAAAAGACCTTCGGATCGATATCTACCACGCATCTGGTGCGGGTGGACAGAACGTCAATAAGGTCGCAACAGCCGTTCGTATCGTCCACTTGCCAACCAATATCAAGGTAGAGATGCAGGAAGAACGGACACAACAAAAGAACCGCGAAAAAGCCATGAAGATCATCCGTGCGCGTGTGGCTGACCACTTTGCTCAGATTGCCCAAGACGAGCAAGACGCTGAGCGGAAGTCCACTATCGGTACTGGGGACCGTTCAGAGCGGATCCGGACTTATAACTTCCCTCAAAACCGTGTGACCGATCACCGGATTGGCTTGACCCTTCAAAAACTGGATACTATCTTATCTGGTAAACTGGACGAAGTGGTCGATGCTTTGGTCTTGTATGACCAAACACAAAAACTAGAAGAGTTGAACAAATAATGTTGTTGGGACCATTATTAGCCCAGTATGAAGAAGCATTAATAGCCGTTGGAGAGGAAGCAGAAAGCCTCTCCTTCGCGTATCGAGCTTTAAAAAACTGGACCTTTACAGACTTTGTCCTTGCCTTGCAAAAAGAAGTGGAAGCAGAGGATCAAGCCTTGCTGGATTCTATCTTTGAGCAGTTGAAACATCACGTCCCTGCCCAGTATATTATTGGCAGCGCAGAATTCTGTGGCCATGTTTTTACAGTTGACAAGCGCGTGCTGATTCCACGCCCTGAAACGGAAGAATTGGTCGCTCTTATTCTCGAAGAAAACGATGAGAAAGCTTTACGAGTTCTGGATATCGGAACAGGTAGTGGGGCCATTGCTATTAGCTTAGCACTTGCTAGACCTACCTGGCAAGTTCAGGCTAGCGATGTCTCAGATGAGGCTTTATCCCTTGCTCAAGAAAATGCCCAGCAGTTAGAAGCAGTCCTTTCTTTCAAGTCTTCAGATGTACTGGATGATCTAGAAGGTCCTTACGACTTAATTGTTTCCAACCCTCCTTATATCTCGCGGGACGATGTAGAAGAAGTTGGAGCCAACGTTTTAACCTCTGAACCCCACTTGGCTCTCTTTGCAGATCGTGATGGATATGCTATCTACGAAAAGATTGCCCAACAAGCACCCAGTGTATTAATACCAGATGGAAAGATTTATCTAGAAATCAGCTATAAGCAAGGCAACAAAGTAAAAGAACTCTTTCAAAAGGCTTTTCCTGACAAACGAATTCGCGTTCTAAAAGACCAATTTGGACAGGATAGAATGGTAGTGGTAGACAATGGATCCATTTGAGAAAGAATTAGAAGCTGGCCGTGCAGTCATTCTGCCAACGGAAACAGTCTATGGTATTTTTGCCAAAGCTTTAAATCAAGAGGCTGTTGACTATATATACGAATTAAAACGTAGACCCAGAGAGAAGGCTCTGAATTTAAATGTAGCCGATGAAGAAGTGATTCGACTTTATTCGAAAAATCAACCTAGCTTTTTATCAAAACTCATTCATTCATTTTTGCCAGGCCCTCTCACTATCATTCTTCAGGCGAATGACAAGGTCCCAGACTGGATTCATTCAGGGATGTCTACGGTTGGCTTTCGGATGCCAGCTCATCCAAAGACATTGGAATTAATTCGTAAACATGGGCCTTTAGTCGGTCCTTCTGCAAATCTCTCTGGACATGCTAGTGGAACAAAGTATGAGGCTGTTGTAAAAGAATTTGAACAGGAAGTTCCTGGCTTTGAAGACGATGCTTTCCTGACCGGCCAAGATTCGACTATCTTAGATATTTCAGGGATCAAAGCAAAGATTTTACGACAAGGTTCTATTACAAAAGATGATTTGCTTGAACAAGTTCCAGAGCTTTCTTTTGAGGAAGATGAACTTCCTCTGTGATAATGTATATAAAAATATTTTAATAAGGAGTAGACCTATGATTTTTGATAAAGAAGATTACAAAGCCTATGATGCAGACCTATGGAATGCTATTTCCAAAGAAGAGGAGCGCCAACAAAACAATATTGAGTTGATCGCTTCTGAAAATGTCGTCTCTAAAGCAGTAATGGCAGCGCAAGGGTCTATTCTGACCAATAAATATGCAGAAGGCTACCCTGGTCGTCGTTACTACGGCGGAACAGATGTTGTAGACGTGGTCGAAAGCCTGGCGATTGAACGCGCTAAGGAAATTTTCGGAGCAAAATTTGCCAATGTTCAACCTCACTCAGGTAGTCAGGCTAACTGTGCTGCCTATATGGCTCTGATTGAACCTGGTGATACTGTCATGGGAATGGATCTAGCTGCTGGTGGACATTTGACTCACGGAGCTTCTGTGAGCTTCTCAGGGCAAACTTATAACTTTGTATCCTATAGTGTAGATCCTGAAACTGAACTCTTGGATTTCGATGCTATCTTAAAACAAGCCCAAGAAGTGAAGCCAAAACTCATCGTTGCTGGTGCTTCAGCCTACTCTCATATCATTGATTTCTCAAAATTCCGTGATATTGCGGACGCAGTAGGAGCTAAGCTCATGGTTGATATGGCCCATATTGCTGGTCTAGTTGCAGCAGGTCTTCACCCAAGTCCAGTTCCTTATGCCCATATCACGACAACAACCACTCACAAGACCCTTCGTGGCCCTCGTGGTGGCTTGATCTTGACTAATGACGAGGAGTTAGCTAAGAAAATTAACTCTGCCATCTTCCCTGGTATTCAAGGAGGACCACTAGAGCATGTCGTTGCAGCCAAAGCTGTTGCTTTCAAAGAAGTCCTTGATCCTGCCTTTAAAGAGTATGCCACTAACGTGATTCAAAACAGCCAGGCCATGGCTGATGTCTTTTTACAAGATCCTGATTTCCGTGTCATTTCAGGCGGAACAGAGAACCACCTTTTCCTTGTCGATGTGACGAAGGTCGTCGAAAATGGGAAAGTGGCTCAAAACTTGCTGGACGAGGTTAACATTACCCTCAACAAAAACTCCATTCCTTACGAAACTCTATCACCATTTAAGACCAGTGGGATTCGGATTGGAACAGCAGCCATCACAGCCCGTGGTTTTGGTGAAAAAGAAAGCCGTACAGTTGCTGAATTAATCATCAAAGCGCTGAAAAATGCGGACAACCAAGCTGTATTAGAAGAAGTGCGTGCTCAAGTCAAAGTCTTGACAGATGCCTTCCCACTTTACGAGGACTAAGCCATCTTATGGATATTTACGTAAAAAAAGCCATCATTCATCAATTCAGCCCAGATGATACCGATCTCTATCTGGCAGATAAATTCCTCAATATCACACCTAAAATTGAGGAATACTTGCGCAAAAAGATCGAACGGGTCTATTCCGATGAGGCCAAGACTGGTATTTTCGAAGAGGACAACCCTTTTCTTGAGATGATTTCGGATGATCTGCTTGAAACTTCAGTAGCAGTAGCGAACCGCTGGAAGGAAGAATTTATGGTCTCTGAGAATCAAAAGACCAACGATTTGGTGTTTATTCAATTCTCAAAAGAAGGGGTAGACAATTTTGCCTTCCTCCGGATCGCTTTACGGGAGACCTTGACCCATCTTGGGGGAGAAGTCGATAATCCCATCAAACTGACGCAAAATAATCTACCTGGCTTTGGAACGGGTGCCGATGAAGCCTTGGTCATCAATCTTCAAAGCCGTAAGTACCACCTGATTGAAAAACGAATCAAGTACAATGGGACTTTCTTGAACTATTTTTCCGATAATCTCTTGCAAGCGAAACCCTTGATCTCGCCTAAAAAGTCGATCAAGGCACTAGAAAAAACAGCTCAGAAGATTGCGGAAAGCTTTAATACAGATGATTTTCAATTTCAATCAAAGGTTAAATCAGCTATTTTCAATCATATCGAGGAAGAAAATAAACTCTCTCCAGAGAAATTAGCAGATGATCTCTTTGACGATAATTTGACAGCTCGTCTCAGTTTTATTGACCAAGTCAAAGAAACTGTACCTGAACCTGTCACTTTTGAAGAAATTGATGTAAGTCGCCAGTTGAAGAAGTTCGAAAATCAGAAATTGTCATTGTCAAATGGAATTGAACTGATCGTTCCGAATAATGTCTATGAGGATGCAGAATCTGTTGAATTTATTCTAAACGAGAACGGAACCTATTCTATTCTGATCAAAAACATTGAGGATATACAGAGTAAATAATGATTAAACGCATAGTGAAAATCTTCTTTTTAATCTTACTAATATTTGGTATTTACAAAGCGATTCAGATCCACCATGATGTCAAACAAGTCTTGCAGTACCGCAGTCTGGTGAGAGAAGTCCTTGACGAGGAGGATACCACAGCCAATGAGAATCTCATTCTGGCTATGATCTATACCGAGACCAAAGGCCGTGAAGACGATGTCATGCAGGCTAGTGAGAGTGCAAGTGGTGAGACCAATACCATTAGTGATAATAAGGCCAGCATTCGCCAAGGAATTCAGACGCTTTCAGATGAGTTGAAAGAAGCCAAGAAAAAAGGCGTTGATAGCTGGACAGCCGTTCAAGCCTATAATTTCGGGAAAGACTACATTGATTACGTCGCAAAACACGGTGGAACAAATTCTCTAGAGTTGGCCCGTGCTTATTCACGGGATGTTGTAGCGCCAAGTCTTGGCAATGTAACTGGTGAAACTTATCTTTACCTCCACCCTATCTCTCTTTTAAACGGGATGGAACTCTACATTAATGGTGGCAATATTTATTATTCTCGTTTAGTAGAAACCAATATGACAATAATGAAGTTATTTTCATGGTTTTAATCATTTTCCAGAGAGCCAATTGGCTCTTTTTTAAGGCAAATCATCTCTTACTTCAATTGTGAGGAGAAAATAAAAATGTCATGCATTCTTAAAAAAACTGTAAGCTAGTTTTAAGAAATCAACTGTATAATAAAAATCGAAGTGGGTAAACTCTTTATTTACTTCTTTTTTCATCACTAGTGAGGTGAGATAAGAATAAGAGATGCCAAGAGTTGATTTGAGTTAGAAAGAAGAAAAAGATGAAATTAAAGAAGATTGCATTGTTTGTAACGACGACTTTAGCCTTGTTTACCGCTGTCCCGCGGGTTTTTGCAGATAACAATGTGCAGAAAGTCATCGACGAAACCTATGTCAAACCAGACTATGTTTTGGGCTATTCGCTAGACCAAAGTCAAATCGAACAAACCTTGAGTCTCTTGAACTACGATAGTTCGAAAGATAAAGAGGAGTGGAAGACCATGACACCAGAGGTCTACTCTTCGATTATGAATGTTGCTAACGATGACAGTCTAGAACTCTATTCCTCGGTTAAAATTCAAAAATTAGGTAAGAACAAGCCTCTAGAAGTGAATATCGTGACGCCTCAAAACATCACCAAGGTTACCGCAGATATGTATCGCAATGCAGCCGTTACACTTGGATTGGAGCATGCTCAAATTACAGTAGCTTCACCCGTCCAGGTAACTGGAGAAAGTGCTTTGGCTGGTATTTATTACTCACTTGAGAAAAATGGTGCCAAAATTTCTCAAGAAAGCAAAGATCTGGCCCAAGAAGAGTTAAAGACTCTATCCGGGATCAACGAAGAAAACGCTGGTAAGAAAAACTTCGATGCTGATAAGTTAAACGTAGCCTTGACCGACATTAAAACAGCAGTAGCCAATGCCAAGCAGAACAATCAGGATTTGAGTAAGGATGATATCCGAAAGATCGTCGAAGAAACCCTGAAAAACTATAAGTTAGATACGACTGTAACAGGCGACCAGATCAATTTGATTGTTAATTTTGCAGTGAATCTCTCAAAGAGCAGTGTCATCAGTAGTAAAAACTTTACCAAAACGTTGACGGATTTGAAAGATAGTATCGTAGACAAGGCTGGCGATACCTTTAACAATATCAATATCAATTTTGATACTAATGCTATTTTAAAAGACAGTGGTAATTTCTTTACAAATGTGTGGAATGCCATAGCCGGCTTCTTCGGATCTATCTGGGATATGATTGTTAAATTCTTTAGTGGTTTAGTTGGATAAGTAAAAAAGAAAGCACTCCTGACAACCTGAAAAAAGATTATGTTCCTTTTGGGGAAAGCAATATAAAGTTCTATAATGGTAGCATTGGAGCCAAAATTCCACCGAATATAAAAAAGGCACAGAAAAAGCACATAGCTGAAAGATTTTACAATCTTAAAGTTATGTGCTTTAACAATGTAAATATTGTTTTGTACAGATAATCAATGCAATAGATAATCGCATATTTTAATAACAGCAATTCCATTTATAACTAAATTACATATAAAATGTGACGTCATTGTAACATAGATGTTTTTGGTTTTAATGTAAGAAATGCTTAAGGGCAAAGCCCATATCATGCATAAGAAAACTCCCCAAATTGAAAATGTGTGTTCTAAAGCATATGCAAACATGCTAAACAAGGTTGTCAAAATTAACATTTTCCCATTTTTAAAAGATATAAGGTTCTTTCTATAAAAGACCTCTTCTACGATTGGTGGCAATATTATTGTAGATGCTGCAAATAGAATAAGTTTTAACCAATTATCTGCTTTCAAATGAATCATTGATACTGTCAATAATTTTGTGTAAACACTCAAGTAGAGTTACAGAGTGTTAATCG
>CAUUAM010000002.1:0-39076 GCA_963543165.1 uncultured Streptococcus sp.
TAAGGATCCTGTGACCGCTTTAGGTCGTGAGGGTTCAAGTCCCTCTCTCCGCATCGGATGAAGATAGCTTTGGCTATCTTTTTTTGTTTTTAAATTTCTTTGTGGTAGAATAGGTGTGAGATGAGGTGAGAACATGAAGAAGTATCTCGTTTTGGTCGATGGCCTCTTTGCACTATTGGGAAGTGCCATTAATTTTTTCGGTCCTATTATGATTTTAGCTATGGCGATAGGCGCATACAAGGATACTTTTAGATATTTTATCGCCTTAAACATATGGAATGTCCTCGTTTTTCTAGCAGCGATTGCTTCTAAGTATTTTCTCAGAAAAGAGAAAAGGATTAAAAAGTGGATCCCCAATCTTTTTCTGATAGCGGGCAGTATTCTCTTTCTTGGGACTCTTCTTGCTGTGTTTGAGAGTGTTCCACTTTTGGAGGAATTGGTAAAGGGGCTTCTTGGAAAACTGTTTACCGACAGTCAATTATTTGCTGCTTATTTCTATTCTCAATGGGTGGTAGCGGTACTCCTTGTGATTTGCGGGATCGCCTTTCTCCTTTCATTAAAAAATTTCAAAGCAGACGATTGAAATGAGGGAGCTGGGGCTCCCTTCTTTTACTTTTCTGTGGGCTGTTTAAGCCTTGGGAATGGAAGCATTCCTCCTTATTTATCAGAAGAAAGCGCTTAAAGCTACAGGAAAAGCTAGCATTTTCATCTAAAAAGTGATAAAATAAACAATGTAAGTGGGATCAATCCCACAAAAATTTATAGGAGGCCTATTACAAATGGCAATCGTTTCAGCAGAAAAATTTGTCCAAGCAGCTCGTGACAACGGTTATGCAGTTGGTGGATTTAACACAAACAACCTTGAGTGGACTCAAGCTATCTTGCGTGCAGCAGAAGCTAAGAAAGCTCCAGTACTTATCCAAACTTCTATGGGTGCTGCTAAATACATGGGTGGTTACAAAGTATGTAAAGCCCTTATTGAAAACCTTGTAGAATCAATGGGTATCACTGTACCAGTTGCTATCCACCTTGACCATGGTCACTACGAAGATGCTCTTGAATGTATCGAAGCTGGTTACACTTCAATCATGTTTGACGGTTCACACCTTCCAGTTGAAGAAAACCTTAAATTGGCGAAAGATGTCGTTGAAAAAGCTCATGCTAAAGGTATCTCAGTAGAAGCTGAAGTTGGTACTATCGGTGGTGAAGAAGACGGTATCATCGGTGACGGTGAATTGGCACCAATCGAAGACGCTAAAGCAATGGTTGCTACAGGAATCGACTTCTTGGCAGCAGGTATTGGTAACATCCACGGTCCTTACCCAGCAAACTGGAAAGGTCTTCACCTTGACCACTTGCAAAAATTGACTGAAGCTGTACCAGGATTCCCAATCGTATTGCACGGTGGATCAGGTATCCCTGATGATCAAATCCAAGCAGCGATCAAACTTGGTGTTGCAAAAGTTAACGTTAACACTGAATGCCAAATCGCATTTGCAAATGCTACTCGTCAATTCGTACGTGAATACGATGCAAACGAAGCAGAATACGACAAGAAGAAACTCTTCGACCCACGTAAATTCTTGAAACCAGGTTTCGAAGCAATTACTGCAGCTGTTGAAGAACGTATCGACGTATTCGGTTCAGAAGGCAAAGCTTAATAAAAACAGGAAAGCAAGGTCCCGTGTGGATCTTGTTTTTTTGTATTGGGAAGTTGGATACTAGCATTCTTTTGGGAGACATTAAGCCTCTTGCTTACAGGCTCTATTTTTTGTACAATATGGCTATGAAAAAATTCAAACAGTATAGCTGGATCGTTTTTGTTTTTCTTATCCTTTTTCTAGGAGGTACATTTGGTTTCCACCGGCTTAGTTTGCAAAAAGAAAATAAGCTCCTCGTGCCTATAGGTAAGAAGGTTGTAGTCAATGGACATCAAATGAATGTATATGTTCAAGGCGAAGGATCTGAGACGATAGTATTTCTTTCTGGTGCTGGTATTGCTTCACCTATATTAGACTTTAAGAATCTAACAGATTCCCTATCAAAAAAATATAAAATTGTCGTAGTCGAGAGAGCTGGCTATGGTTTTAGTGAGGATAGTAATCAATCCAGAGATGTGATGGAGGTTTTGTCTGAGACTCGTCAAGCTCTGTCTCAAGCGAATGTCACAGGCCCTTTTATCATTCTGTCTCATTCCATGGCTAGCCTTGAGAGCCTGGCTTGGCAGGAAAAGTATCCAGATGAAGTGAAAGCCTTGATTGGTCTGGATTGGGCTTTGCCGTCAAGTTATAGGGATTTAAAGGAACATCCTAAACTGATGACCTTAGCCTATTGGACTAGTAAGGTTGGGTTGCTCCGTTATTTCCCAGAGTCTGTTTACCTGAAAAATCATGATTTGACGGATAGTGAACGTCGACAATACCGATTTTTAGCCTACAAGCAGTTGCTGTCGAAGGCTATGTTAAACGAAACTCGTGCAGTGAAAGAAAATGCCCATAAGGTTAGCGGATTTACCATTGATTCTAAAATCCCTGTGCTCCTATTCGTCTCAAATGGAGAGGGAACTGGCTTTAGTCAGTCGGAGTGGCAGAATTATGCGAAAGACTTTGCTAGAAACCGGTCCAATGTTCAAGTTGTTTATGAGGACGCTCCTCATGATTTATATCATAGCAAGAAGAATGAGGTCGTCTCTCAAATAAACTCTTTTCTGCATCAGTCTAGACTTGATTAAAAAGATCAACTAAAAGTGCTTGACAACCATTCTCAGAGTGCTATACTAAGAAGGTAATCGCCGATTTAGCTCAGTTGGTAGAGCAACGCACTCGTAACGCGTAGGTCACAGGTTCGATCCCTGCAATCGGCATAGGAAGAAACGGCTTTGAAGGAGCGAGACGACGAATATTGGTGATAACCAATTCGTTCTGTCTCGCTCTTTTTTGACCACATAAGCGCCTCTTTTAACCACTTAGTCAAAAATCCTTGTCTCCATAGGGGCTCTCTGCTATCATAGAATCATCAAAGGAAGGCCCCCTTCCAACTATTGAAAAAGAGGTATATGATGATGAAAAAATTACTTGGATTTGGATTTATTCTGGCAGCTCTTGCGGTTGTCGCAATGGGAATGGTTGGTTTTCCGAAACTTGATGTGAATATCTGGCCTTTATTCCCCGTTCTCTTATTTGCCTTCTTCACTCTTGAAAATCTGATGAAAAAAGACTACAAGGCAAGTGTTATCTGCGCCTTGATCGCGCTGATGATCGCAAACGCGATCTACGATCTCTTACCGGTTTCAAATGGCTTAGTGATCACAGCGGGTGTCCTTGCTTGCCTGGGTCTTAGTTTTCTTTTGCCAGATAAGGAAAGCAATAAATAAGAATCAAGAGGCTAGGACTTTTGTCCCAGCCTCTTTACTTCTCAAATTGCACCTCTTAGTGGGCAAAACGTGCCACTTACTGAAAAGCCCTTGTTTTGTTTTCAACAGCTGTTATAATGGTACTATCAAAACCTTGGGAAAGGAGTTTTATGAAAGTTAGAATCGAATTGGATCCATCAATGGACGAGCCTGAGATCTTGATTCGAGCTCCGCGCTTGACCCCGGAGTTGACCCAGCTGCAAGAGAGAATACTAGAACAAAAAGTCGCTCCATTAGCCTTCTACAAGGACCGAAGTGAGTATTTTCTAGATGTAGCATCGATCCTCTTTTTTGAGACGGATGGGGAGAAGATTTTTGGACACACCAAGGATGAGGCCTATGAGGTCAAGCAGAAGCTCTATGAGTTGGAGGAGCTGCTTCCCATCGCCTTTTGTCGGATTTCCAAATCCACCATTGTCAACGCAAAGCAGATCTACTCTCTGGAGAAGTCTTTTTCAGGGACCAGCACGGTCAATTTCTACCAGACCCATAAGCAGGTCCACGTATCTAGACGCTACTATCAACTCTTAAAAGAACGACTAAATGAAATGAGGTAATATCATGAGAAAAAAATTAATCGGTATATTCTTGATCCTTCTAGCAGCCTTACTCCTCTTACAAGGCTATTTTGTAAAATGGGACATCAGCATCTGGACCTTAGCTTGGGTCACCTTGCTTGCAGTTTTGTCCCTCTCTAGTTTCTTGAAACGCCACTTTGGTTGGGGCTTCATCTATGGACTTTTAGCCCTCTTTTGTCTCAATGGGCAATACCATTTCCTTCCGGTGTCCAATTCGGTGGTCATCCTTTCTTCAATTCTCGCTGTGATTGGACTTAACATCTTGTTCAAACCCTCTAAGAAAACAAAAGACCGCCTAGGTTCCTATTCTGCTGGTTCGATGAGTAAGTCTGATGGCAATGACATTGATGTCACTTTTTCTACAGTAACCAAGTATCTCAATGATCCACACTTTACCCATGGAAGTGCAGATGTAAGTATGGGAGAAGCTTCGGTTTATTTTGACAATTGCCGGATTGAGGGTCCTTCTGCTCAGTTTGTTGTCGATGTTTCCCTTGGGAGTCTCAGCCTCTATGTACCCAGTGATTGGCGGGTTCATGTCAATGTAGACAATTCCCTCTCAGCGATCCAACATCAGGAAAATCCAAGTGCTCTTACTAGCAAGGATTTCTACATTACAGGCGATGTCTCCTTAGGAAATCTGGAAATTATCTATGTTGGAGCGAATTCGTTTTCTTAAGTCTGAAATGAAAAACTTTGGCCAAAAGCTTGCCAAGAGAGATTTTTTTTGGTAATATAGTACGGTATGTGGTGCTAGCACATCCGTTATATTAGATCTAATAGGAGGAAACACAGAAATGGCTAAAGTATGTTATTTCACAGGTCGTAAGACTGTATCAGGTAACAACCGTTCACACGCTATGAACCAAACAAAACGTGCCGTAAAACCAAACCTTCAAAAAGTAACTGTCCTTATCGATGGTAAACCTAAAAAAGTTTGGGCTTCAGCTCGTGCATTGAAATCTGGTAAAGTAGAACGCGTTTAATAAAGAAATGAGAACCTCGTAGAGGTTCTTTTCTTTTTCTCCAGAGACAGCTGTTACAGCGGGAGAAGAAAAGTCCCTACCCTTTTACAGCTGACCTCTTTTATGGTAAAATAGAATATAAAATACTTTTGAGGTAGAAATTATGACAGTAAAAATCAATACAAAGGACGGTCAAATTGAATTGACTGATGAGGTTATCGCAACTGTTGTAGGCGGTGCTGCTACTGAGATCTTCGGTGTGGTTGGAATGGCCAGCAAAAATGCGATCAAAGATAATTTCCAAGCCCTCCTAGGGAAAGAAAACTTCTCTAAAGGTGTTGTTGTCAAAACAACGGAAGCAGGAACTATCGCAGTTGATGTTTACACTGTTTTGAGCTATGGAACAAAAATTAGCGAAGTCTCAAAAAATATTCAAGAACGTGTGAAATTTAGTTTGGAAAATCAACTTGGAATCACTACGGATACTGTGAATGTCTATATTCAAAATATCAAGATTGTGGGAGAATAATCGTGGCTAATATTACTACAAGTTTATTTCAAGAAATGGTTCAAGCGGGGGCTACGCGCTTAAATAAACAAGCGGAATATGTAAACTCTTTGAACGTCTTTCCTGTACCAGACGGGGACACAGGAACCAATATGGGAATGACCATCGAAAATGGGGCCAAAGAAGTATCGGACCGTTCTGCTTCAACTGTTGGTGAAGCAGCAGGGATCTTCGCTAAAGGACTATTGATGGGGGCGCGTGGGAACTCAGGAGTCATCACTTCTCAATTGTTCCGTGGATTTTCTCAAAGTGTCAAAGACAAGGACGAATTGGATGGAGCAGCGCTTGCAGCAGCCTTCCAGTCTGGTGTAGAAGTCGCTTATAAAGCCGTTATGAAGCCGGTTGAAGGTACCATTTTGACGGTTTCTCGTGGGGCAGCTATCGGTGCCAAGAAAAAAGCAGAATCTACCAACGATGCGGTAGAAGTCATGCGTGCAGCTCTTGAAGGTGCTAAAACAGCTCTTGCTAAGACTCCAGATATGTTACCAGTCTTGAAAGAAGTTGGTGTGGTAGACTCTGGTGGTCAAGGTTTGGTCTTCATTTATGAAGGATTCTTGTCAGCCTTGACAGGAGAATTCATCGCTTCTGAAGAGTTCCAAGCAACACCTGCAACTATGTCAGAAATGATCAATGCAGAACACCACAAGTCAGTTGCTGGCCATGTCGCAACTGAAGACATCAAGTTTGGTTACTGTACAGAAATTATGGTCGCTTTGAAACAAGGTCCAACTTATGTCAAAGACTTCGATTACGATGAATTCCGTAACTATTTGAACAACCTTGGGGATTCCCTATTGGTGGTGAATGACGATGAGATTGTCAAAGTTCACGTCCATACAGAAGATCCAGGTCTTGTCATGCAAGAAGGTCTTAAATACGGAAGCTTGGTGAAAGTGAAAGTTGACAACATGCGTAACCAACACGAAGCGCAAGTTGAAAAAGAAGAGCGTCAAGCTAAACCAGTTGAAGAAAAAGAATATGCGATCATTGCAGTCGTTGCGGGTGATGGATTGGCTGATATCTTTAAAGCGCAAGGGGTGGATTACATCATCTCTGGCGGTCAAACCATGAACCCATCAACAGAAGACTTTGTTAAAGCTGTTGGAGAGTTGAATGCGCGAAACATCATTATCTTGCCAAACAACAAAAATATCTTGATGGCCGCTCAATCTGCAGCAGAAGTGATTGATCAACCTGCAGCAGTCGTAGAGACTAAGACCATCCCTCAAGGCTTGACTAGTCTTCTTGCCTTTGATGAGAACAAATCTATCGAAGAAAACTATGAACGCATGAGCGCTTCATTGAGCGATGTTGTGTCTGGTAGTGTGACGACAGCGGTTCGGGATACCACGATTGATGGCCTTGAAATCCATGAAAATGACAATCTTGGAATGGTCGATGGTAAGATCGTCGTTTCAAACCCGGATATGATGGAAACCTTGGAAGAAACCTTCGCTCATATGTTGGACGAAGATAGTGAAATTGTGACCATCTATGTCGGTGAAGACGGCAGTGAGGAGTTGGCAAACGAATTAGCCCAAGCCCTTGCTGAGAAGTATGAGGATGTAGAAGTGGAAATCCACCAAGGTGGCCAACCAGTCTACCCATACTTGTTTAGTGTAGAATAATTGAACAGAAGGTTCCTTTCGGAACCTTTTTTTGTAGATAGAAAAACAAGGAGATTTCTTATGAAATCGGCATGATTCTAAGGATCCGAGACAGAAGTGATCCCTCCACAGAGGCTTTACTAGTGAAGAAAAGAGGACTTTGCAAAAAGTCTCAAATCAATCCGTTTTTTATTCAAAATGAAGGGCTTGAAATCAGGGGAAAATGGTTTGAAGAGCGGAGTTTTTAGACAAGAAAGGCGCGTTATGTTATACTGATAACAGTATGTGAAAGGAGAGTTATAAAAATGAAGAAATTTTTTGTAACCCTTGGGCTAGCCATTTTGGTATTGACTGGTTGTTCGCAATCCCAAACGAAGAAAACTACAACCGCTAGCTCTTCTAGCAGTTCCTCTGTTAAAAAAGAAGTAAAAAATGAAGAAAAAACCACAACCTTAGTTGGAGATATCAATGGAACAAAACACCGGGATATCATTAAATCAAAGGGAGATAAGGTTGAAAACCTTCGCATCGAAGTGACAGCTGATCTGCCCCAACAACTTGGGACCATTGCAGCAGAGAAGTCACCTGAAGAACTCACAGCAGCTATTCAAGCTTTGTTGGAGCAAAATGAAGACTACAAGAAGTTAAAAACCGTCCCTGGTTTTAGTTTGGAGTATAGTGTCACACCAGAGAAGAAATTGCTCTCAACTAGTGTGATTGACCTGAACCAAATTGATGCCAAGTCTCTAGAAGAAATTTCTTACTTTAAAGACGCCGGTCTCAATGACTTGAAGAATATGAAGGCGGATGCCTTGATCAAGGCCTTGAAATTGCATGGCATGAAAGAAGAAGGCCAGTGAGAAGAATAGAAAAGTCGAGTGAAGTCACTTGGCTTTTTTTAGTGACTTTTGTCATGTGTTCCAGTGACAAAATCATCTAGTGGCCCTTATTTTCTTTTCATATAATAAAGTCAGAAAGTAAGAGGAAAGAAAAATGAAACAATGGTTATTTAAGGTGTTTACGTTAACAGTTACTGGAATGGTCGTTTATTTGATCTTTTCAAAGGATGATAGCCTCTATTACCATTTCCCTTGGGAATTATTTGCTGGGCTTGGCATCATGAGCTGGGCGGTTCAAGAAGGATTGAAAATGATCAAGGCTGTCAAAAAGGAGATGGAGCAATGAATAAAAAACTAGAAATTGGCTGGATGTTTGCTTTATGTATGGTCCTCTGGGTAACTGAACAGATGACGGGCTGGTTTTCTGCCCATTTTCCTAGCTGGTTTTTCCAAACGGTTTGGGGAGTGACCTTGGTCGTCTTTGTCATCATTCCAGCTGGCCAAATCTGGTTGAAAGGAGACTATCATGAGTGTCATTAGAGTAGAGAACTTGAAAAAAAGTATCAAAGGAAAAGTAATTTTAGAAGATCTTTCTTTTGCGGTTGAACGTGGGGATTGTCTGGCCTTGATCGGGCCTAACGGAGCAGGGAAGACTACCTTGATGAACTGTCTGCTGGGAGATATAAAGAAAACGGTTGGAACCATTGAAGTAGAGGGAAAAGTCCCTGGTCATCCACAGTTAAAGTCTAGTGTCTCTTACCTCCCTCAAGAAAATGCCATCGTGCAAAAGTTAACCGTGCAGGAGCTCATCAACTTCTTTCGCTCCATTTACTTAAATCCTTTGACCGTAGATGAAATCGATGATCTATTGCGTTTTACCCCAGAACAAAAGAAGCAATTGGCCAGCAAGCTGTCAGGTGGTCAAAAGCGTCTCCTATCCTTTGTGTTGACCTTAATTGGTCGTCCCAGTCTGCTATTTTTAGATGAGCCAACGGCTGCCATGGATACGTCCACTCGCCAACGCTTTTGGGAGATCGTCGGGGATTTAAAGGAACAAGGTGTGACCATTGTCTATTCTTCTCATTACATCGAGGAAGTAGAGCATACAGCCGACCGGATTTTGGTCTTGCATCAGGGACGTTTGCTTCGAGATACGACGCCGTTAGCTATGAGAAGTGAAGAGGTAGAAAAACATTTTATTCTACCTTTGCGCTACCAAGCTCTAGTGGCAGGGATGGACGGAATGGGTCAAGTGACGGTCAAACCCGATGCCCTTCAAGTTGTGACAGGCGATGCCAATCGTTTGTGGGCTCGATTACAAGAAGAAGGCTGTTCGATCCAAGAGATCGAAGTGACCAATCGAAGTTTATTGGATTCTATTTTTGAAAATACAAAGGAAGTAGGTAGAGAAGATGAAACGCATGAAAGCTCTCGGCGTGGTTGAGTGGCATTTGACTAGACGCCAAGCCATTTATTACTTGTTATCAATTGGGATGCCCACGGCCTTTTATCTCTTCTTTTCAGGGATGTACCAGGACACACCAGGGGCACCAGCTCATTTTATGAGGGATTATCTCCTCTCCATGACGGCTTTTTCCATGATGTCTACGGCTCTATTTTCCTTTCCAACGGTTCTTGAAACCGATCGACTCAACAATTGGCAAAAAGTCTTGCGCCATACCCCTGTAACTATGGTAGAATATTATCTAGTAAAGGTAGTAGGTCTATTTGTAGATTTTCTCCTATCTATTGGGGTCGTCTTTACTGTGGGTCATGTGGTGCGCCATGTGAACATGACCTTACAGGAATGGATCTTAGCAGCCTTCCTTCTCATCCTAGGAAGTCTAGCTTTTGTGGCTCTTGGCCTCGTCTTAACCTTGCTTCCTTCTAGTCAATTGATGTCGGTTGCGGGCAATCTCCTCTATATGGGACTGGCTGTCATGGGTGGACTATGGATGCCGATTAGTGTCTTTCCAGAATGGATGCAAGCTATTGGCAAATGCCTGCCAACCTATCAATTGATGGAACTGATCAAGACCTTTTTAAACAAGGGGCAGGTCAATGTTGTTTCTAGTCTCTATTTAACCTTGTTTACCCTGGTCTTGTTTGCTCTTGTCATCGTTTATCGTCGTCATTCTGAGGTTCGTTCATGATTGAAAAACTCAAACATATTCACCATATGTTTTACGTAGGCCTAATCTTTATGGTCTTTCCCTTTGCTTCTATTTTCTTGGGGCAGATTCCCTGGTGGCATTTCTTTTTAGCTCTCTTTTTTATGATGAGTTATCTGGGAATCCTCATTACGGAAAATAAGAAACTGACCTGGCTTTTTTGGCTCTATCTTTTGGCTTATATTGGCGGGAATACCTTTTATATTGGTACTGCCTTTTGTTGGTTTTACTATTATCTAAGCAATATTTTAGTTTATCGTTTTAGAGTCCACAATTTTCGCTCGCCCTTTCTTTGGACGGCCTTTGGATCACAACTGATCCTTTTGGGGGCCTTGTTATTTAATAGGGATATGAGAGAAAATGATTGGCTTTTTGTCCTAATCGTCTCTTTGTTTATCGCGATCATGACCTTTAGTATGGTCCGGATGGAGATGGTGGAAGAGTTGAAAGCTGACCATGCCAAGCAAAACGCCCAGATCAATCTCTTGCTGGCTGAAAATGAACGCCATCGGATTGGCCGTGATTTGCATGATAGTCTGGGCCACACCTTTGCCATGCTCAGTGTCAAGGCAGATCTGGCCGATCAATTCTTAGCATTAGGACAGGTGGAGAAGGCTCAGGAGCAGGTCCAAGAGATTCAGGCTATTAGCCAAGAGTCCATGCACCAAGTCCGAGAGATTGTGGAGAATTTGAAGCAGCGAACCCTGGCAAGAGAGTTAGAAACGGTCCAGCAAATGCTAGAAGTGGCGCAAGTTAAAGTGGAGATTCAAAATGAGCTCGATACGGCTAGTGTTTCGCCGATCCTAGAGTCTGCTCTGGCCATGGTGTCCCTGGAATTAGCCACTAATATGATCAAACACGCCAAAGCGACGCAAGCCCTTCTCTCTTATCACTCTACCGAAACAGGGGTGGAAATGGTCGCAGAAGACAATGGCATTGGCTTTGCCAAAGTCTCCGACAAGGACCTGCACTCGATCCGCGAACGGATTGCCTTATTGGGAGGAGAGTTAGAGATCAGTCATCGTCACAAGCCAACCCGCATAGAAATACGGATCCCCTATCAAGAAAGGAAATAAAATGCGCTTATTAGTTGCTGAAGACCAAAGTATGTTGCGAGATGCTCTCTGCCAGCTCTTGCTCCTGCAAGAGGACGTGGAAGAAGTCCTGCAAGCTGGAGACGGGCAAGAAGCCATTCACCTACTCGAAACACATCCAGTTGATATTGCTATCTTAGATATCGAGATGCCGATCAAAACAGGGTTAGAAGTATTGGAATGGGCTAAAAGTCAACAACCCCAGCTCAAGGTCGTCATCGTTACCACCTTTAAGCGGCCGGGTTATTTTGAGCGGGCCCTCAAGGCTGGAGTCGATGCCTATGTTTTAAAGGAACGTCGCATTACGGACTTGATGGCCACCCTGCATACGGTTTTGGCAGGGCAAAAAGAATATTCTCCTGAATTAATGGAAAGAATTTTGACCCATCCCAATCCTCTAAGCTCTCAGGAGCAAGCGGTCCTAAAAGAAGTTGCTAAAGGAGCTTCTAACCAAGAAATTGCTGATCGTTTATTTCTCTCTAACGGGACCATCCGCAATTATATGTCAGCCATTCTGACAAAGTTGGATGCAGAGAACCGGACCGAGGCAGCAAAGATCGCCCAAGAAAAAGGTTGGTTATAAGAAAGAAAGAGGCTGAGACAAAAGTCCTAGCCTCTCAATTGTCTTTAGATTGTCGAGCAAGACGCAGTGGTTGAGTGGGCTCTACTAAGCTGATTTCATCAGCTTTTACAGGCCTACTCAACTGTGGGGAGGTGGGACGACGAAATCGAATTCTAACGAATGACCGATTTCTGCCCCACTCTCTTTTTGATTAGATTTGTCAATTTTTTTAGGAGAGCTCTCATTATTCGGATTTGGATAGAAAATTCAGAAAATTTACTATTTTTCCTTGAAATATTTTCCAAAAATGGTATGATAGTAGCATGCTCATTTGAGAAACAAAGTACTGGAAAGGAGAGACATGGAGAAAATTACCTTAGAAACTGCGAAAACCGGTTCAGAGCTTGTTCTTGAAACCCTGCGTGATTTGGGAATCGATACGATTTTTGGTTATCCTGGTGGAGCAGTTTTGCCTTTATACGATGCTATCTATAGCTTTGAGGGTATCAAGCATATTCTTGGACGACACGAACAAGGCTGCTTGCATGAAGCTGAAGGCTATGCCAAATCAACTGGGAAGCTAGGTGTCGCTGTCGTCACTAGTGGACCGGGGGCGACTAATGCTATTACAGGAATTGCGGATGCCATGAGCGACAGTGTCCCTTTATTGGTCTTCACTGGACAAGTTAATCGTGCTGGTATCGGGAAAGACGCCTTCCAAGAAGCGGATATTGTGGGAATTACCATGCCGATTACCAAGTACAACTATCAAGTACGGGAGACGGCAGACCTTCCGCGGATTATTACAGAAGCGGTTCATATCGCGACGACGGGTCGTCCAGGTCCTGTTGTCATTGATCTTCCAAAAGATGTCTCAGCTTTAGAGACAGATTTCATCTATGAGCCAAGCGTGCATCTTCCAAGCTACCAGCCGACCATTGAGCCCAATGAATTGCAGATTAAAAAGATTTTGAAGCAATTGAGCAAGGCTAAAAAACCAGTGCTTCTTGCTGGTGGTGGTGTGAGTTACGCTGGAGCATCAGAAGAGTTGATTGCTTTTGCAGAGCGCTATCAGATTCCAGTAGTGACCAGTCTCTTAGGTCAGGGAACGATCCCGACCAGTCATCCTCTTTTCCTTGGAATGGGGGGGATGCACGGGTCCTTCGCAGCCAATATCGCTATGACGGAAACAGATTTCATGATCAGTGTTGGTTGTCGCTTTGATGACCGTTTGACAGGGAATCCAAAGACCTTTGCGAAGAATGCTAAAGTGGCTCACATTGATATTGACCCTGCAGAGATTGGTAAGATCATTGCAGTTGACATTCCAGTCGTTGGTGACGCGAAAAAAGCCTTGCAACAGTTGCTGGCAGAACCAGTGGTCCATCTCAACACTGAAAAATGGATCGAAAAGGTAACCCAAGATAAGAACCGGGTTCGTTCGTACGACAAGAAAGAACGGGTTGTGCAGCCACAAGCTGTGATTGAACGCATCGGAGAGTTGACCGAGGGAGATGCCATTGTCGTAACTGACGTTGGCCAACACCAAATGTGGGCAGCTCAATACTATCCTTACCAAAATGAGCGCCAATTGGTGACTTCAGGTGGTCTAGGAACGATGGGATTCGGTGTTCCTGCAGCTATCGGAGCGAAAATTGCCAATCCAGATAAAGAAGTTGTTCTCTTTGTCGGAGATGGTGGTTTCCAAATGACCAACCAGGAATTGGCGATCTTAAATATTTATAAGGTTCCCATCAAGGTCGTTATGCTCAACAACCATTCCCTTGGGATGGTTCGCCAATGGCAAGAAGCCTTCTATGATGGTCGGACATCAGAGTCAGTCTTTGATAGCCTTCCGGATTTCCAATTGATGGCGCAAGCCTACGGGATCAAGAATTATAAATTTGATAATCCTGAAACCCTAGAGAAGGATTTGGAAGTCATCACAGAAGATGTACCAATGTTCATCGAAGTAGACATTTCTCGGAAAGAGCATGTCTTACCGATGGTACCAGCTGGTAAGAGTAATCATGAGATGTTGGGGGTGAAGTTTAATGCGTAGAATGTTAACAGCCAAACTTCAAAACCGCTCAGGTGTTCTGAACCGCTTTACAGGAGTTCTATCGAGACGTCAAGTCAATATCGAAAGTATCTCTGTCGGCGCAACAGAAAACCCTAACGTATCGCGGATTACCATCATCATTGATGTTGCCTCACATGATGAAGTGGAGCAAATCATCAAACAGCTCAACCGCCAGGTGGATGTGATCCGTGTTCGGGATATCACAGATAAACCACACTTGGAGCGCGAAGTAATCTTGGTGAAAGTTTCTGCACCTGCTGAGAAGCGGGCAGAAATTTTGGCCATTATTCAACCTTTCCGTGCGACTGTGGTCGATGTAGCCCCAAGCTCGATTACCGTTCAAATGACGGGAAATGCAGAAAAGAGCGAAGCCCTCATTCGTGTCATTCGCCCGTATGGGATTAAAAACATCGCCCGCACCGGTGCAACCGGATTTACTCGAGATTAATTCTCACCTTAACATTGTTAACCCCGCCTTAAAAAAGGCAAATAATAAATAGAAAAGAGATTTTACTTATGGCAGTTCAAATGGAATACGAAAAAGACGTTAAAGTACCAGCACTTGATGGTAAAAAGATCGCCGTTATCGGTTATGGTTCACAAGGTCATGCCCACGCACAAAACTTGCGTGATTCAGGTCATGATGTGATCATCGGTGTGCGTCCTGGTAAATCATTCGATAAAGCAAAAGAAGATGGTTTTGAAGCTTACCCAGTTGCAGAAGCAACTAAATTGGCTGATATCATCATGATCTTGGCACCAGACGAAATCCAAAAAGATATCTACAAAGATGAAATCGCTCCAAACTTGAGCGCTGGTAAAGCTCTTGGATTTGCTCATGGTTTCAATATCCACTTTGGTTACATCAAAGCTCCTGAAGACGTAGATGTCTTCATGGTTGCACCAAAAGGACCAGGTCACTTGGTACGTCGTACTTACACTGAAGGATTTGGTGTACCCGCACTTTACGCTGTCTACCAAGATGCTACTGGTAACGCCAAAGACATCGCAATGGACTGGGCAAAAGGTGTTGGTTCAGCACGTGTTGGTCTTCTTTCAACAACCTTCAAAGAAGAAACAGAAGAAGATTTGTTTGGTGAACAAGCCGTTCTTATGGGTGGTTTGACAAGCTTGATCGAAGCTGGATTTGAAGTTTTGACAGAAGCTGGTTATGCCCCTGAATTGGCTTACTTCGAAGTACTTCACGAAATGAAATTGATCGTTGACTTGATCTACGAAGGTGGCTTCAAGAAAATGCGTCAATCATGTTCAAATACTGCGGAATTTGGTGATTTCGTAACTGGTCCACGTGTCATCGGTCCAGAAGTAAAAGAAAACATGAAAGCTGCCCTTGCTGATATCCAATCAGGTAAGTTTGCGCGTGAATTCGTTGAAGACCACGATGCTGGTTTCCCACGTTTGAAAGCCTTCCGCAAACAAGCTGAAGAACTTGAAATTGAAAAAGTTGGTGCTGAATTGCGTAAAGCAATGCCATTCGTTGGTCAAAACGACGATGACGCCTTCAAAATCTACAACTAATTGTCTGTAGAAGACTAAGCAAGTTGGGACACCCTAGCTTGCTTTTTTCATCAATACACAGCAACAGAGGTATGAAATGATAACAGCAAAAGATGTGGCCAAGGCCCATAAAATATTAAGTGGAGTCGTTGTCAATACGCCCCTTGAGTACGACCACTATTTATCTGAAAAATATGGGGCAAAGATTTATTTGAAAAAAGAAAACGCTCAACGCGTTCGCTCTTTCAAGATTCGTGGAGCGTATTTTGCAATTTCCCAACTCTCAAAAGAAGAACGTGAGCGTGGGGTAGTGTGTGCTTCTGCGGGAAACCATGCGCAAGGGGTTGCTTATACTTGTAATGAAATGAAGATTCCAGCGACCATCTTCATGCCGATTACGACACCGCAACAAAAGATCGGTCAAGTCCGATTCTTTGGTGGGGATTATGTAACAATCAAGTTAGTTGGGGATACCTTTGACGCGTCAGCTAAGGCGGCCCAAGAATTTACTCTTGCAGAAAAACTGACCTTTATTGACCCGTTTGATGATCCAAACGTGCAGGCTGGTCAAGGAACAGTGGCCTACGAAATCCTTGAGGAAGCTCGAAAAGAATCGATTGCTTTTGATGCAGTCCTCGTTCCTGTTGGTGGAGGAGGCCTCATTTCAGGTGTCTCAACCTATATCAAAGAAACAGAGCCTAGGATTGAGGTCATTGGGGTAGAGGCTGAAGGAGCTCGCTCCATGAAGGCGGCTTTTGAAGCTGGTGGCCCCGTCAAATTGCCCGAAATTGATAAATTCGCAGATGGGATTGCAGTGCAAAAAGTCGGACAATTGACTTATGAAGTGACCCGTCAGCATGTTGAAACGCTTGTCGGTGTTGATGAGGGATTGATTTCAGAGACCTTGATTGATCTCTATTCTAAGCAAGGAATTGTTGCTGAACCAGCGGGAGCTGCCAGTGTGGCTTCCTTAGAAGTTTTGCGCGAATACATCAAGGGTAAAACCATCTGTTGTATTATCTCAGGTGGGAATAATGATATTAACCGCATGCCTGAAATGGAAGAACGTGCCTTGATCTACGATGGAGTGAAACACTACTTTATCGTAAACTTTCCACAACGTCCAGGGGCCCTTCGCGAGTTTGTAAATGATATCTTAGGGCCAAATGATGATATCACACGTTTTGAATACATCAAGCGCGCTAGTAAGGGAACAGGCCCTGTCTTGATTGGGGTTACTTTAGCCAATAAACATGACTATGCAGGCTTGATTAACCGGATTGAGCGTTTTGATCCTTCCTTCATTAATTTGAATGGAAATGAAACCCTTTATAATATGCTAGTCTGAGGATCATACAGAAACAATCGACCATTTAAGCAATATATTTTTAAGGAATATATTGCTTTTTTATCAATACTTGTGATATGATATGCGTAAATTAAAAGGAGGAACTTTTTATGCCTGGATTTATTATCTTTGTTTTATTCTTGCTACTGGTTGCAGGAGTCATTGTGATTAGCTCATTATATGTGGTCAAGCAACAATCAGTTGCCATCATCGAGCGCTTCGGACGTTATCAAAAAATTAGCGATAGTGGCATTCATATGCGAGCTCCTTTTGGTATCGATAAAATTGCAGCACGAGTTCAATTGCGCGTCTTGCAAAGTGAGATCGTGGTTGAAACAAAAACTCAGGATAACGTATTCGTTACCATGAATGTGGCGACGCAATACCGAGTGAACGAAAGCAACGTAAAGGATGCCTACTACAAGTTGATGCGTCCAGAATCACAGATTAAATCATACATTGAGGATGCTTTGCGTTCTTCTGTTCCCAAGTTGACCTTGGATGAATTGTTTGAGAAAAAAGATGAAATCGCCCTTGAAGTTCAAAAACAAGTGGCAGAAGAAATGTCAACTTATGGATATATTATTGTAAAAACCTTGATCACCAAAGTTGAGCCAGATGCCGAAGTGAAACAATCCATGAACGAGATTAATGCGGCGCAAAGAAAACGCGTGGCAGCTCAGGAATTGGCAGAAGCAGACAAGATCAAGATCGTTACTGCTGCCGAAGCTGAGGCGGAAAAAGACCGCCTGCACGGGGTCGGTATTGCCGAGCAACGGAAGGCTATTGTCGATGGATTGGCAGACTCTATTAAAGAGTTAAAAGGAGCCAATGTAGACTTGACCGAAGAGCAAATCATGTCTATTCTGTTAACCAATCAGTACTTAGATACCTTAAATAATTTTGCAGATAAGGAAGGGAATAATACGATTTTCCTACCAGCTAACCCAGATGGCGTCGAAAACATTCGTACACAAATATTATCAGCCCTGAAAGCAAAGTAAATTTTTTCTCATTTTTTAAAAAAGGTTCGTATTTTCAGCGATTTTAGTTGACAAAATGTGCAAAACAATTTATATTAGTATTGGAAATAATAATATAGGAGAAAGATCATGGCTAAATCGAACTTTGAAAAAGTAGAATCAGTTGTTGGATGGGTACGCGATAAGAAAATTACGGGATATCGTATCAGTAAAGAAACAAATGCCCGTGAAATGTCTATCATTGCCTTGGCTCAAGGACGTGCAAAAGTGAAAAACATCTCGTTTGAAACTGCACTCGGATTGATTGATTTTTATGACAAAAATCATCAAAAATTCGAAGATTAATTTGTTGTTCCAATTGAAAACCAGAGAGTTTCCTCTCTGGTTTTTTCTATGCCTTAAAAGAAGAGGAGGTACAAAAAAACAGCTTGCTTCCATACTGGTAAGCAAACTGTTTTAAGAGATTAGTGTAAGAAGCGTTGAAGGAATTCCCTGGTCCGTTCTTCTTTGGGATTACTAAAGATTTCTTTTGGGTCTCCCTGCTCAGCAATGACCCCCTTGTCCATGAAGATGACACGGCTAGAGACATCGCGGGCAAATTCCATTTCGTGGGTTACGACGATCATGGTCAAACCTTCTTTAGCGAGGTCCTGCATGATCTTCAAAACTTCCCCAACCATTTCAGGATCCAGGGCGGAAGTTGGTTCATCAAAGAGGATGGCATCAGGATCCATGGAAAGGGCACGCGCGATAGCAACCCGTTGTTTTTGGCCTCCTGAAAGTTGTTTCGGACGGGCAGCCCAATATTGAGATCCCATACCGACTTTTTCAAGGTTTTCTTTGGCAACTTTTTCTGCGGTTTCACGATCACGCTTGAGGACGGTCGTTTGTGCAACGATCGTATTTTCTAAGACATTTAAATTTTCAAAGAGATTAAAGCTTTGGAACACCATTCCCAATTTCTCGCGGTAGTGGGTAAGATCATACTCAGGATCAAGAACATTTTGCCCACGATAGAGAATCTCTCCATCAGTAGGAGTCTCTAGAAGATTGATGGAGCGAAGAAAGGTTGATTTTCCGCTACCTGAGCTCCCGATGATGGAGATCACCTCTCCTTTTTCAACTGTGAGCGAAATATCTTTCAAAACCTCATTTTGACCATAAGATTTTTTTAAATGTTGAATTTCAAGAATTTTTTCTGACATTATTTCACCTCCTTGACTTGCATTTGATTTGCACCTGTAGTATAAGTATCAGAATCCAAGCGACGTTCGATGTAGCGAAGGATTCGTGTGATAGTAAAGGTGAGAACGAAGTAAATCACAGCAATCACCGTAAAGGTTTGGAAAGTTTGGTAATTTTGTGATGCAACGGTTTTACCAGTAAAGTATAGCTCAACCACAGAGATAACGTTCAAGACAGAGGTATCTTTAATGTTAATGACGAATTCATTCCCTGTCGCTGGCAAGATATTGCGGACAACTTGTGGAAGTACGACCTTGCGCATGGTTTGTCCATGGGTCATCCCTAATGCCGTAGCTGCTTCAAATTGCCCCTTATCAACGGCATAGATCCCACCACGAACAATTTCGCTCATGTAGGCACCTGTGTTGATAGATACGATAACGATGGCAGCGAGGGTCCGGTCGATTGAAATACCAAAGGCTTGAGCTGTTCCGTAGTAAATAACCATAGATTGTACAATCATAGGTGTCCCACGGAAGATTTCAATATAGACGTTCAAGAACCAACCAAAGGCGGTTTGGCATCCAGCAAGAACTTTATTTTTTGCTTTCGGAGCTGTCCGGTAAACGCCAATCAACAACCCGATGATTAATCCAAAGACAGTACCTGTGATAGAGATGAGCAGGGTCATTCCAGTTCCGCGAAGGAATTGAGGACCATCGGATTTAATGATGGCAAAGACTTGTTCAAAGAACGATGGTTGTTTTTCCTTTTTGTTCTCTGTAGTCGCCAGTTGCAATTGAATCATTTGATCCATGAGCTTGGTTTGATCATCCGTCGAAAGTTTTGCGATGGTAGCATTGACTTGTGCCATGCGGTTGTCACTTTTTCGCATTCCAACAGCAGTAGAAGCATCTTCTTCTCCAACTTGGAAACCTTTTGTTAGGCGGATCATCTTAAATTTCTTGTTAGCAGCTTCAGCAGCAAGTGCTTCTGGTCGTTCAGAAACATAGCCATCGATGACACCAGCTTCCAAAGCTTGACGCATTTGGGTAAAGTCTCCCATAGCTGTTTGTTGGCTAACGCCTTTTAATTGAGGAATCAAGGTGTAGAGGTATACTCCTTGTTGCGAAGTGATCTTAGCATCCTTGAAATCGTCTAGTGTTTTAGCTTTTGCGTAGTTGCCATCCTTGTTTACGACGAGAACAGGCTCACTGTTATAGTAACTATTTGAAAAAGCGATGGCTTTTTTACGTTCAGCAGTAGGGGTCATCCCAGCGATGATCATATCGATTTTACCAGAAGTTAGGGCTGGTAAGAGTCCATCCCATTCTGTTTTAACCACCAAAGGTTTTTTTCCTAAATCTGCTGCAATTTTTTTAGCAACTTGGACGTCATACCCATTGGCATATTGGTTGGTACCATCAATCTTAACGGCTCCATTAGAGTCATCGTTTTGTGTCCAGTTAAAGGGAGCGTAGGCCGCTTCCATTCCGATTCGTAAATAGTCATCTGCATGAGCAACCTGTGTGATGCCTAGGCAAATGAAAAGCCCTGTTAAGAGCGCGAATAATGTTTTTTTCATTTTTTCTCCTCTTCCTTATTTTAACTCTTCCTATTGTACGGTAAAATAGGTTGCATTTCAAGCATGCTCCTCTTTTTATTTAAAAAATGCTATAATAATACAAAGGAGCGTGATCAAATGAAAAAGTATTTGTATGTTTTTTTCGCCTTTCTGGCCTGCCTTTTTGTCAGTCAGAACGTCCATGCATCTAGCCCCTCTTATGATGTGTTGTACTATGGTGGAACCTTGACTTTGGATACCTGGGACGACGCCACCTATGAGGAGGAGTTGGTCTATTATTTCAAAGATTCTTATAGAGGTCAGTATGTCAGTCTAGGAACGGCGGGAAATATGCCACAAGGTTTTGCAATTGAGATACCGCCAAAGGTTGAGGTGGAAGGTCGTGATCTTCAAAGAGAACCCGAGATTACGAATCTAGGTGATGGCTACCGAGTGAAAATTTATAACAGTGGTGTGGCGACAGATACAGTCAAGATTAAAGTCACATGGAAATTAAAAAATCTTCTTTATTCACACAAGGATATCTTGCAGTTGAACTGGAAACCAATTACTGATGGTGATCAGAAGGTGGATGAAGTTCAATTTCGTGTCATTCCTAAGTTCGCACCCGCCAATGCCCAATCGGAATTGTATATCCATACAGCCTTTATGGGACCGGATGTGACTGTAAAAAAAGAAGATGGAATCTATTCTGCTACTTTCTATAACTTAGGCAAGGGAAAAGCGGTGGAGTTGTATGGATACTGGTTGAAGTCAGACTTATCTACTTTGTATGATTCTGGTCGAAATACAGGATTGACCAAATTGGATGAATTTCATAAGAACCAAGCCAAAATTGGACAAGAAAAATACTGGACACGCATGTTTTGGAAATGGATCTTGCCAGCCTTAATTATTGCACTCTGGCTTCTTTCTCTCTTGGGTCGCAATCGGTTCAAAAAAATGATTTGGCCTGGTGTGACCTATCCGACCGATACTCGTCTTTATGAGATTCCACAGGACATTGCGCCTCTTGTTATGAGCTCGGTTGTTTATTCAGCTGAACTAGATGAGGCTTCCCCTACCAATAAAGAGAAGGCGACTCCTCCGGCATTTACATTTGAAAAAATGCTTCAAGCCACTTTGCTGGATTTGATGGATCGTGGAGTGATTGTCTACGAGCAACAAGGAAATGAAGTGGTTTTGACCAGAAAGTCTCATGGACATGTGGATGATTTTGAACGCTCTTTTATGAATATGGCTTTTGGGGATCAGGTTTCCTGTACCGTTAAAGATCTCTTTAAGAATTATGAATTTAGTGATGACATATACAAACATGCCAAAAAAGCAGATCAAGATGCCATTCGTTCGCTAGGAAGTAGGGCTCAGGCTCGTTTTGATACGGCTGTCAACCAGGTGGCCCGAGATGTTCATCGCAAGGTGGAAGATCTCCATTTGCCAAGCTACTATCGCCCTTTAGAGGCAAATGAAGAAGCGCAAGCTAGACGAAGCCTCTTCTTTGGTTGGGCTGCTTGGTTTATCGCCCTTGGAGCAGAAATCTTTGCCATCTTTGTTCTGGGGTGGTTCTCTGTTCCTTGTTTAATTGCAATTTTGACGCTTTGGTTTTTGCCAGCACGCTTCAATGGTGTCTTTAAGGCCTGCCTACGAGATGGCGTTGTCAATCTTGCGGGTGCTGAGCAACGCTATTACTGGGATAGTTTTGGTCGGATGTTAAAAGAGATTGCTCACCTCAACGATGCAGAGTTGCAGTCTCTGGTCCTATGGAACCGCTTATTGGTCTACGCGGCCTTGTATGGTGTAGCCGATCAGGTCACAAAGGTCATGAAACTTCGGAATATTCAGTTAGAAAATCAAGCCTTAAACGCCTTCGTTTACACCCCATTCTATCATGATGTGACCCACTCAAGTCATGCCATGTCTACTTATGGATCAACAGCATCGACGGCTAGTCATTTCACAGTTTCTTCTGGTAGTGGAGGAGGCTTCTCTGGCGGAGGAGGCGGAGGAGGCTTTGGTGCCTTCTAAGCAGTACTAAGAATGGTCTTAGCCACTCTTTCCCTTCTAGTTTGGAAGGCCTGGTTCAGTCCATAGAATTATGATATAATAGAGCAAATGTAAGTTTAGGAGAAAAAGATGTTTCTGATCGAATTAATCAAGGCGATTCTTTTTGGGATTGTCGAGGGGATTACAGAATGGCTACCGATCTCAAGTACAGGTCACTTGATTCTACTACAGGATTTTGTGCAGTTTAAAAACCAAGATCCGGCCTTTATGGAGATGTTCAATGTTGTGATCCAATTGGGTGCGATCCTAGCGGTTGTGGTAATTTATTTTGATAAATTATACCCTTTCAAACCTGGTAAATCTCCACTAGAAGTACGTCGGACCTGGCAATTATGGGCAAAAGTTGCAGTTGCCACCCTCCCTCTTGTCTTTGTTTTTAAATTAGATGATTGGTTTGAGGCGCATTTCCACAATTCGATTTCCGTTGCAATTATGTTGATCACCTACGGGATTGCCTTTATCTATTTGGAAAGACGGGAACAAGTCGAGCCTGCAGTGACGGAATTGCATAAGCTTCCTTATCGAACAGCTCTTTATATCGGACTTTTCCAAGTCTTATCGCTATTTCCAGGTACAAGCCGTTCAGGTGCTACGATTGTAGGGGGCTTGATCAATGGTGTTAGCCGTCCAGTGGTGACAGAGTTTACCTTTTATCTGGGTATCCCGGCTATGTTTGGGGCTAGCCTCTTAAAGGTTGGGAAATTCGCTCTTGGCGGGCATTCACTTGCACTAGGGCAACTCTTTATTCTACTGGTAGCGATGGGAGTGGCCTTTGTAGTCAGCATGTACGCCATCCGCTTCTTGACAGATTATGTGAAAAATCATGATTTCACCGTCTTTGGGAAATACCGTATTGTTCTTGGTTCCATCTTGTTATTGTATGGCCTCTTCCGTGTTATTTTCTAAGAGAACGGTTGAACTCGATCAAATTGTTTATTGAGGTTGGAGACTTCTGTCCCGACCTCTTTTCTATGTATCCTTTTTTTGAATTCTATCCATTTTTTTAGTATAATAGTAAGACTAGAAGTATGAGGTTATGCTATGAAGATGAAGCAAATTAGTGATTCAACAATAAAGATCACGATCCAACTAGAAGACTTAGAAGAACGCGGAATGGAAATTGCTGATTTCCTTGTCCCACAAGAAAAAACAGAAGAATTTTTCTATGCCATTTTGGATGAACTCGAAATGCCAGAAAGCTTCCTGGATAGCGGGATGCTGAGTTTTCGTGTGACACCAAAACCAGATAAATTGGATGTTTTTGTTACCAAATCAAAAATTGATCAACAATTGGATTTTGAGGATTTGTCAGATCTTCCTGATATGGAAGAGTTATCGCGCATGACGCCAGATGAATTTATCAAAACCTTGGAAAAAACGATCTCTGATAAGACAAAAGGGGATGCAGAAGCTATTCATCATTTGGAACAAGAAGAGTTACGTGACAATCAAGAACAAGATCCTACATCTGAAGCACCAGTAAGTCAGTATATTTATTACATTTTGCGTTTTTCAAATATCCAGCAAGCAGTTGCCTTTTCAAAAATGGTCAGTTTTCCAGTGGATACCTCTGAATTATACAAAATGGGATCCGATTATTATTTAACCGTCTTGATCGATATAGAGGATCAACCAACTCAATATCCGACCTGGTTACTGGCCATCATTCGGGAGTATGCAGATGATTCAGAAGTGACACGAGCCGTTCTGCAGGAACATGGCCACTTACTGATGGTGTCTGGGGCGATTGAGAATTTGAAGAAAGTTGCTAGCTTATGATGTCCTTTTCCTTGCAATTTGTTCTGGTGCTGATTGGGACTTTTATGATTGCCTTGGTATTGACGCCCTTGGTTCGCTTATTCTCCTTTAAGATTGATGCAGTAGATTATCCGAATGCGCGTCGGATCAATACCAAGCCCATGCCAAGCGCGGGTGGATTGTCTATTGTGATCGCTTTTTCGATTGCGACTCTCGTCTTTATTCCTATGCTGACATCCACCACTGCCCCAATCAAAAGTTACCTATCCTATACCTTGCCGGTCGTAGGAGCGGGATGGATTATTGCTCTCACAGGCTTGATTGATGATGTCAAAGAGTTGTCAGCCAAGAAAAAGATGATCGGTATCCTGCTTGCAGCGAGTCTAGTCTGGTTTTTGACAGATTTTCGGCTGAATGATTTCAAGATTCCATTTGGTGGTCCCTTACTTCATTTTGAACCGTGGCTTTCTTATCTTTTGACAGTGATTTGGATTGTTGCCATTACCAATGCAGTCAATCTGATTGATGGATTGGATGGCTTGGTGAGTGGGGTCTCTATTATTTCTCTAGTGACAATGGGGATTGTGTCCTATTTCTTTCTACCAGTACCCAATCTCTTTCTGACCATGACCATTTTTGTCTTGGTTGCGTCCATTGCTGGTTTCTTTCCCTTTAACTACCATCCTGCCATTCTCTATTTGGGAGATACCGGTGCCTTGTTTATCGGTTTTATGATTTCTGTCTTGTCCCTGCAAGGTTTGAAAAATGCAACAGCAGTTGCAGTAGTCACCCCTATGATTATCCTTGGAGTGCCGATTACAGATACCTTTTTGGCGATTATCCGTCGGACCCTTTCTGGTCAAAAATTTTACAAGCCGGATCGCAATCACTTGCACCACCGCCTGCTCTCCTTGGGCTTGACGCATCGGGGAACTGTACTTGTGATCTATGGAATTTCGATGATCTTCTCCTTGATTTCTCTCTTGCTCAACATCTCGAGTCGCATTGGAGGCGTCCTACTAGTGATCGGGCTCTTGTTTGGAGTAGAGCTGTTAGCAGAATTGATTGGGGTTCTGGGGCCAAGTCATAGTCCTTTGTTAAATGTTCTGCGCTATATAGGGAATTCTTCCTACCGGGAGGAAGTTCGTCAAAAACGAAAAGAAAAAACTAAATAAGAATAGTTCTAATCAAAAGAAAAGCCATTTAGGCTTTTTTTTGATATACTTGAAAGGTAAAAAAATACTTTGTGATGAAGGAATCTTTGCTTTGAGAACCTTCCATGCTTCAAAGTAAAAAGAAAGGGAATGCAATGTCGACATTAGAAATCAAAGACCTTCACGTTGAAATTGAAGGCAAAGAAATTTTAAAAGGTGTAAACCTAACCCTCAAAACTGGTGAGATCGCAGCCATCATGGGACCAAATGGAACAGGGAAATCTACTTTGTCAGCTGCCATTATGGGAAACCCAAATTATGAAGTGACCAAAGGGGAGATTCTGTTTGATGGTGTCAACATCTTGGAATTGGAAGTAGATGAACGGGCACGGATGGGCTTGTTCCTTGCTATGCAATACCCTTCAGAAATCCCAGGAATTACCAATGCAGAATTTTTACGTGCAGCCATGAATGCTGGTAAAGAAGAGGACGAGAAGATTTCCATTCGTGATTTCATTAACAAATTGGATGAAAAGATGGAATTGCTCAACATGAAAGAAGAAATGGCAGAACGCTACCTCAATGAAGGATTCTCTGGTGGTGAGAAAAAACGGAATGAAATCCTTCAATTATTGATGTTGGAGCCAACATTTGCTCTTTTGGATGAAATTGATTCTGGTTTGGATATTGATGCGCTTAAGGTCGTATCTAAAGGGGTTAATGCGATGCGGGGTGAAGGTTTTGGAGCAATGATCATCACCCACTACCAACGTTTGTTGAACTACATTACTCCTGACGTAGTTCATGTGATGATGGAAGGTCGTGTCGTGCTTTCAGGTGGACCAGAATTGGCTGCACGCTTGGAACGGGAAGGATACGCCCAACTTGCAGAAGAACTCGGTTACGACTATAAAGAAGAACTATAACCTGATGACTAGTGATCTAATGTTGTCATAAAATCAAACAGATAGTATCTTTATTAGGAGAAAAAAATGAGTATTGAAAATATTACCCTCTTTTCGGAACTGCATGCTGAGCCAAGTTGGTTGAAAGAGTTACGAAAAAAAGCTTTTGACAAGATCGATCAGTTGGAATTACCAGCGATTGAACGCGTCAAATTCCACCGTTGGAATCTTGGGGACGGAACGATCACAGAAAGCGAGGCTTCTGCCAATGTTCCAGATTTTACAGCCCTTGATTCAAATTTAAAATTGGTCCAAGTTGGAACTCAGACTGTTTTTGAACAGGTGCCACAAGCCTTGGCAGACCAAGGGGTCCTCTTCACAGATTTCCATTCTGCCTTAGAAGAAATTCCGCAGGTGGTGGAAGACTACTTTATGTCTTCGGTCAAATACGATGATGACAAACTAGCAGCTTACCACACAGCATATTTTAATAGTGGGGCTGTCCTCTATATTCCAGATAACGTCGAAATTTCAGAACCAATCGAAGGCATTTTCTATCAGGATAGTGATAGTGATGTACCTTTTAACAAACACATTTTGATTATTGCTGGTAAAAACAGTAAGTTCAGCTATTTGGAGCGCTTGGAATCAAAAGGTAGTGGCACAGCAAAAGCAACTGCTAATGTGACGGTTGAAGTGATCGCCCGCTCAGGTTCTCAAGTGAAATTTGCGGCGATTGACCGCCTGGGTGAAAATGTCACAGCCTACATCAGTCGCCGTGGGAAACTAGGACAGGATGCCAGCATTGATTGGGCCATCGGTGTTATGAATGAAGGCAATGTTGTTGCAGACTTTGACAGTGACTTGGTTGGAAATGGAAGTCACGCTGATTTGAAGGTCGTTGCCTTATCAAGTGGTCGTCAGGTGCAAGGGATTGACACGCGCGTGACCAACTTTGGTTGTAACTCAATTGGAAATATCTTGCAACACGGTGTCATTCTTGAAAAAGGAACCTTGACCTTCAATGGAATCGGTCATATTATCAAGGGTGCCAAAGGAGCAGATGCCCAGCAAGAAAGCCGTGTCTTGATGTTATCTGATCAAGCGCGTTCAGATGCTAACCCAATCCTCTTGATTGATGAAAATGACGTTACAGCAGGTCATGCAGCATCGATCGGTCAAGTGGATCCAGAAGATATGTATTACCTCATGAGTCGTGGTCTGGATCAACACACAGCAGAACGCTTAGTGGTACGTGGTTTCTTGGGATCTGTTATTGTTGAAATCCCAGTTAAAGAAGTACGTGATGAAATGATTGCCACCATCGAAGAAAAGTTATCTCAACGCTAAGGAGAAACAATGCTAGATAAAAATACGATTGCTCAAGATTTTCCCATTCTCGATCAACTAGTCCACGATGAGCCTTTGGTTTATCTAGATAATGCAGCAACGACGCAAAAACCTAAACGTGTTCTCGAAGCAGTCAATCACTATTATTTGCAAGATAATGCCAATGTCCACCGTGGAGTTCATACCTTGGCTGAACGAGCGACAGAAGCTTATGAGGCAGCGCGTGAGAAAGTCAGAAAATTTATCAATGCTTCATCAACCAAGGAAGTGCTCTTTACAAGAGGGACAACGACGGGACTCAATTGGGTAGCGCGCTATGCAGAAGAAGTTCTAAAAGAAGGGGATGAAGTCCTGATTTCTATCATGGAACATCACTCCAACATCATTCCTTGGCAGCAAGCTTGCAAGAAGACAGGAGCAAAACTGGTCTATGTCTATCTAAAAGATGGCTTACTGGATATGCAGGACTTAAAGAGCAAGCTTAGTGAGAAAACAAAATTTGTCTCTATTACTCATGCTTCCAATGTCTTAGGGGTGGTCAATCCGATCAAGAAAATTGCTCGATTAGCTCATGAAGTTGGAGCGATCATGGTTGTAGACGGGGCCCAGTCAACCCCGCATATGGCCATTGATGTACAAGACTTAGATGCGGATTTCTTTGCTTTTTCTGGCCACAAGATGGCTGCACCAACTGGGATTGGTGTCCTCTATGGGAAGGAAGAAATCTTAGAGCAAATGTCTCCGATCGAGTTTGGGGGCGAGATGATTGACTTTGTTTACGAGCAATCTGCCTCTTGGAAGGAATTGCCTTGGAAATTTGAAGCTGGAACACCTAATATGGCTGGCGCAATTGGTCTTGGTGCAGCAATCGATTACTTAGAGGGGTTGGGAATGGACCAAATAGAAGCGCATGAGCATGAATTGATTGCCTATGTGTTTCCAAAATTACAGGCTATCGAAGGCTTGACGATCTATGGTTCCCAAGACTTAGCCCAACGTTCTGGTGTGATTTCTTTTAATCTTGGAGACCTCCATCCGCATGATTTGGCAACAGCTCTAGATTATGAAGGAATTGCCGTTCGTGCAGGTCACCACTGTGCACAACCCTTGCTGCAATATTTACAAGTTCCGGCAACAACAAGAGCAAGTTTTTATCTTTACAACACCAAAGAGGACTGTGATAAATTAATTGAGGCATTGGTAAAAGCAAAGGAGTTTTTCAATGGCACTTTCTAAATTAGATTCGCTGTACATGGCGGTCGTAGCTGACCATTCAAAATACCCCCACCACCAAGGACAGATTGAAGATGTTGATCAGATCCAACTCAACAATCCAACTTGTGGAGATGTGATCCAGTTAAGTGTAAAATTTGATGAAAATGATAGGGTTCAAGATATTGCCTTTGTCAATTCAGGCTGTACCATTTCAACAGCTTCGGCTAGTATGATGACAGATGCTGTAATGGGAAAAACCAAAGAGGAAGTTGAAGAATTAGCACAGGTCTTTTCAGAAATGGTCCAAGGTCAATCAGATCCTCGTCAAGAGGAACTGGGTGACGCGGCCTTCTTATCTGGAGTCTCTAAATTCCCACAACGGATTAAATGTGCGACCCTCTCCTGGAATGCTCTTAAAAAAGCGATCGAACGTAGCAAATAATTAGAAGAAGAAACAGAGAAAGAAAGGAAATTATGGCTGAAGAAAGAGTCGAACCGAAACCAATTGATCTCGGTGAATATAAATTTGGATTTCACGATGACGTTCAACCTATTCTCTCTACCGGAAAAGGACTGAATGAAGCGGTTATTCGTGAATTGTCTGCAGCAAAAAATGAACCAGAATGGATGTTAGAATTCCGTTTGAAATCTTTTGAAACCTTCAAAAAGATGCCTATGCAAACCTGGGGTGCAGATCTATCAGAGATTGACTTTGATGATTTGATCTATTATCAAAAACCTTCAGATAAACCTGCCCGTTCATGGGATGAAGTTCCAGAGAAAATCAAGGAAACCTTTGAGCGTATCGGGATTCCTGAAGCCGAACGTGCATACCTAGCAGGAGCTTCTGCCCAGTATGAATCAGAAGTGGTTTACCACAATATGAAAGAAGAGTTTGAAAAGTTGGGGATTATCTTTACCGATACGGATTCTGCCCTAAAAGAATATCCAGACCTTTTCAAACAGTATTTTGCGAAGTTAGTACCACCGACGGACAACAAATTGGCTGCCCTCAACTCAGCAGTCTGGTCTGGTGGGACCTTCATTTATGTACCCAAAGGCGTAAAAGTAGACGTCCCACTTCAAACTTACTTCCGTATCAACAATGAAAATACTGGTCAGTTTGAACGCACTTTGATTATCGTGGACGAGGGAGCAAGTGTTCACTATGTAGAAGGATGTACAGCACCGACCTACTCAAGCAATAGCCTTCATGCAGCGATTGTCGAGATCTTTGCCTTGGATGGTGCTTACATGCGCTATACGACCATCCAAAACTGGTCTGACAATGTCTATAACTTGGTAACCAAGCGGGCCAAGGCTCAAAAAGATGCCACAGTTGAGTGGATCGACGGAAACCTAGGTGCCAAGACAACTATGAAGTACCCATCTGTTTATCTAGATGGAGAAGGAGCGCGTGGTACCATGTTGTCCATTGCCTTTGCGAATGCAGGGCAACACCAAGATACAGGTGCCAAGATGATCCATAATGCCCCTCATACCAGTTCATCTATCGTATCGAAATCTATTGCGAAAGGTGGCGGAAAGGTAGACTACCGTGGACAAGTAACCTTTAACAAAAATTCCAAGAAATCAGTTTCTCACATCGAGTGTGACACCATTATTATGGATGATTTATCTGCATCAGATACAATTCCATTTAATGAAATCCACAACTCACAAGTTGCTTTGGAACACGAAGCTAAGGTTTCAAAAATCTCAGAAGAGCAACTTTATTATTTGATGAGTCGTGGCCTGTCTGAATCAGAAGCAACAGAAATGATTGTCATGGGATTTGTAGAGCCCTTTACGAAAGAACTTCCAATGGAATATGCCGTTGAGTTAAACCGACTCATTAGCTACGAAATGGAAGGCTCTGTAGGATAATTCATTTTAATAGCAAAATAAAATCACAATGGATTTGACTCCATTGTGATTTTTTTGCTTATAGCTTTTCATTGACATAACGAACAAATTCATTCCACCAAACCTTTAAGAAAAAGCTTTTCTCAATGGTTCTTCCCGCTACCATATCGACCGTTGGCTCCTGATCTTCTAAATAGCCTCGCCCGATTTTATCTGGATCAGTATAGTGTAATTTTCCAAGAGTGGTTCCTGATTTGACAGGTGCCTTGAATGATTCTTGAGTGCTCTTGAATTGAATTTTTGGTTCTGCTTGACTACCTTGTTTTTCGACGATATAGAAGTCTTTTTTTGCAACAGCTAAAACAGACTCAGACTTCCCATCCATAACACTTGCCTTACTTTTCCCGTAAGGATCTCCTTCTTTGACGACAATGGAAGAAATAAAGGTTCTTACCACGTAGTTCATCAGAGAAGAAGTAGCCACAAAACGTGCATATGGATCACCGTCAACGGCCTCTACTCCTAGGACAACGGTAATCATATGGATGCCATTTTGCGTCGTCGATGCAGCAAAGGTGATACCACCTTTGGTAGAGTTGCTGACCCGAAGACCGTCGACTCCAGACCGGTAATTCGGCATGCCTTCTAGCATCAGATTGGGGTTTTCAATTTGCGTGTTTGAAAAAAGAGCAGTGGGTTTTGAAGTATATTTGGTCATTTCAGGAAAATCCTGGAGTAAGTGCTTGGCAATAACAGCAATGTCATAAGCACTTAATTGATTTTCGTCTTCTTTTCCGTCAGGATCTCCGCTGATGGTTTGTGTATTTAATCCTGTAGCATTGATTAAATGAGGAGATTGAATGCCCCATTCAGCAAGTTTCTTCTTCATATTTTCAACGAAGCTTTTCTCAGAGCCACCCACTTTCTCAGCTAAGGCCAAGGCAGCAGTGCTAGAATTTCCAACTAAAAGAGCCGTCAATAACTGTTCAACCGTATATTGGTTCGCCTCCATAGGAAGAGTACCAGCACCTTCCATATCATTTAAGGACAAAGCTTTCTCAGACAGCATGATAGGATCTTTCAGAGAAAGTTTTTTTTCATGAATGGCTTCGAAAATCAGATAAGTGGTTAAGAGTGTAGACAGTCCCCCCACATCTCGTTTTTTCTCCGAGTCCTTTTCGTAGAGAATTTTACCTGTATCAGCTTCAACAGCAATGGCGCTTTGGGCAGGAAGATCTAACTCATCTGCTAGAACGACCTGATAAGGTAAACCGCATAACAGCAGCATGAAGGTTAAAAAAGAAAGAAAGAATTTTTTCACAGTTGTTTCCTCGTTACTTAGTCTTCTCTATTGTATCATACAAATGATTAATGGAAAATCGTAAAATCGTCAATTAGACTAAAAAGTCAGTCATAGCAAGGTTTTTGGATAGTGATAAAGCAAATATTCAGAAAATTTAGTTTACTTTTTTTTCTACTTGTGATATAATCTTAAACAAATCTAAAAAAACTATTGGAGAATTCCTATGAAAAAAGGTAAAGTATTCGCAGTTGCCGGAGTAACACTCCTTGCAGCTGGATTGTTAGCTGCATGTTCTGGTTCAAATACTAGTAAAGCAAGCTCAGGCGAAGACAAGAACTATGGCTATGTCTACACATCAGATCCAACAACTTTGGACTATACGGTCTCTTCTAAAGCTGCTACACATGACATCACTACAAATGTGGTAGACGGTTTGTTAGAAAATGATAAATACGGTAACCTTGTGCCTTCACTTGCGGAAGACTGGTCTGTTTCAAAAGACGGTTTGACCTATACTTACAAGATTCGTAAAGGTGTCAAATGGTATGATGCGGATGGTGAAGAACACGGTGAAGTGACAGCTAAAGACTTCGTAACTGGTTTGAAACACGCTGCTGATAAAAAATCAGAAGCACTTCCACTCGTTCAAGGCTCTATCAAAGGCTTGGATGATTATGTCCAAGGAAAAATCACAGACTTCAGCCAAGTAGGTGTCAAAGCGGTTGATGATTACACTCTTGAGTATACATTGAACAAACCTGAAACTTTCTGGAACTCTAAAACGACTAACGGAATCTTGTTCCCAATCAGCACAGAGTTCTTGAAGAGTAAGGGAGATGATTTTGGTCAACCAAACGATGTGAAATCAATCCTTGCAAACGGACCTTTCCTTCTTAAATCAATCACTTCAAAATCATCTGTTGTATTTGAAAAAAATGACAACTACTGGGATAAGAAAAACGTTCACCTGAAAGAAGTAAAATATACTTATTACGATGGATCAGACCAAGATTCATTGGCACGTGGATTCTCTGATGGTGCTTATACAAAAGCTCGCCTTTTCCCTGCAAGTTCAAACTTTGCAACAGTAGAGAAAAAATACAAAGACAATATCTTTACAACACCAGCAGGATCAGGTGTGGCAGTGCTCGGATTTAATTTGGATCGCCAAGCTTATAACCACACATCTAAGAAATCAGATGCTGAAAAAACTGCGACTAAGAAAGCAATTTTGAACAAAGATTTCCGTCAGGCCATCACTTTTGCCTTGAACCGTGAAAACTACTCAGCACAAGTCAATGGTAAAGAATTTGCAAAACCAGCTATCCGTAATACCTACACAGCACCAGCCTTTGTCCAAGTAGATGGAAAAGATTTTGGGGATGTCGTAGCAGATAAATTGACTACTTATGGAGACCAATGGAAGGGTATCAACCTTTCTGATGGTCAAGATGGTCTTTATAACAAGGATAAAGCGAAAGCGCAACTTGAAAAAGCCAAAGCTGAACTTCAAAAAGATGGTGTTCAATTCCCAATTCATATTGATGTACCGGTAGCACAAAATTCTACAAACTTTGTTTCACGGATGCAATCTCTGAAACAAACTGTGGAAGATACTCTTGGGAAAGACAATGTCGTTCTGGATCTTCAAATGCTTGACTCGGATGAAGTTATGAATATTACTTTGAATGTGCCATCAGCTGCAGACGCAGACTGGGATCTTCAAGGATTAGTAGGATGGAACCCAGACTATGATGATCCATCAACTTACCTTGATACGCTTCAACCAGCTTCTGAGGACCAAACAAAAGTTTACCTTGGTTTTGCAGGTGGTGTAGATAACCCATCAGCAAAAGCAGTCGGTTTGGGTGAATTCGCTAAACTTCTTGACGACGCAAGTAATGAAACACAAGATGTTGTGAAACGTTATGAAAAATACGCTGCAGCTCAAGCTTGGTTGACAGATAGTGCTATTGTTATTCCAACGATGTCAAGTACAGGTGCAGCAACAGTTGTTTCTAAGGTAGTTCCATTCTCTGAACCATCATCACAAACAGGTAACAAAGGTTCAACATACTTGAAATACGTTGAAGTTCAAGATGAGCCAGTAACTAAGAAACAATATGATGAAGCTCTTAAGAAATGGCAAAAAGAAAAAGCTGAGTCAAACAAAAAAGCTCAAGAAGATCTTGAAAAACACGTTAAATAATTAAATTATTGCTTTTCATCAGAACTTTCTCTTCTAGGGGAGAAAGTTCTTTTGAACATTAAAGGAATGAAATATGAAAAAATATGTTTTTATGCGTATTTTACGTTCGTTAGTGTCAATTTTTCTAGTCACGACATTAACTTACACGATTATCTATACGCTAACACCGAGAAATCTCATTTTTAAAAACGATCCTAACTATAATAAAGTAGCGAAGACGAAAGATTCGAAGATTAACTACGAAAACACGGTCTATGATCGCATGGGTTATTTGGAATACATGGATTCAAAAAGCTTGCAACAAAAAGCAAGTAAGGAAGATTCATCTGTAACAGTTGATGCAACATCAGCTAACGAAAAGATCTATAAGAAATACATTGAAAATTTAGGTCATGGTTGGCAGTTGAAACGATTCCCAGAAAGCAAATCTTTCTATGCAGTTCGAGAAATCCCAGTTTTTGAACGGGTTGTTAGCTTCTATGCAAATTTGATTCAGTTTGATCATCCGGGTTGGGTGAAGGATGCTTCAAACCCGAATCTCAAACGCTACATTCGAATTGAAAATGATCCATCAATCGGTTGGTCTGTAGTAGGTTCTGGAACAAAGCACAAATATCTCTTGTATTTTAATGGACAATTCCCATTTGTACATCAAAACTTTGTGACGTTAAACCTTGGAACTTCATATCCAACTTATTCAAATACTCCAGTTCTTCAAGTGATCACACAAGGACAAGGAACAACTAAGAAGAGTGAAGTGAACTTCCCTACAGGTAAAAAGATGTCTTCAATTGATATCTACTCACGTACCTATAAATCTCCAAGCAAAGCAGACTCACAAGATATTAGTCGTTTTGGTAAAGGAGATGCCTACACAGCAACCTTGAGCAACTATGAAAATCCTTCTATGATTGCAAGTTCTGCTATCATTGGTTTGATTGGTATTGCCATTGCCTATTTGATTGCCATCCCACTCGGATCTTATATGGCCCTTTTGAAGGACTCATGGTTTGATAGCATCTCAACGGCTGCTTTGACATTCATGATGTCACTTCCAACCATTGCCTTGGTTTATATTGTACGTTTGGTAGGTTCTCTATTTGGGCTTCCAGATTCATTCCCAGTTCTTGGAGCACAAGATTGGCGCTCATACGTCTTGCCATCACTGATTCTAGGATTGTTGAGTGCACCATTTATTGCCGTTTGGATCCGTCGGTACATGATTGACATCCACTCGCAAGATTTTGTACGTTTTGCTCGTTCAAAAGGTTTGTCAGAAAAAGAAATTTCGAAAAAACATATTTTCAAAAATGCCATGGTACCATTGGTATCAGGTATTCCAGGAGCTATTATCGGCGTTATCTCAGGTGCGACTCTTACAGAAACAGTCTTCGCTTTCCCTGGTATGGGTAAAATGTTGATTGACTCTATTAAAGCATCAAACAACACCATGGTCATCGGACTTGTCTTTATCTTCACTTCACTTAGTATTTTTGCTGCCATGTTGGGTGATATTTTGATGACAGTACTTGACCCACGGATTAAATTAACGAATACGAAAGGAGGCAAATAATGGCTACAATCGATAAAAATAAATTTCAGTTTGTAAAACGTGATGACTTTGCCTCTGAAGTAATCGATGCCCCAGCATACTCATACTGGAGATCTGTGTTCAGACAATTCTTGAAGAAAAGAACAACCATCATTATGCTTGCTATTTTGATTGGGATTCTCTTGATGAGTTTTCTCTATCCCATGTTTTCAAATTTCGATTACAATGATGTTAGTAAAGTAAATGACTTTAGCGCCCGTTTGAATCCACCAAGTGGGAAAGCCCTCTTCGGTACAGATAACAACGGGAAATCCCTCTTTGATGGGGTTTGGTTTGGTGCTCGGAACTCTATTATCATTTCCTTCATCGCAACGGTTATTAACGTGGTGGTCGGAGTCATCGTTGGTGGAATTTGGGGGATTTCAAAATCTATAGACCGCATCATGATGGAAGTGTATAATGTTATTTCAAACATTCCGTTCATGTTGATCGTTATCGTATTGACTTACTCAATGGGATCTGGTTTCTGGAACTTGATTCTTGCCATGTCCTTAACAGGATGGATCGGAATTGCCTATACAATTCGTGTTCAAATCATGCGTTACCGTGACTTAGAATACAACCTGGCCAGCCGGACTTTGGGAACACCAACTTTGAAAATTGTAACGAAAAACATTTTGCCACAATTGGTATCAGTTATCGTGACTCAAACATCACAGTTGCTTCCAAGCTTTATTTCATATGAAGCCTTCCTTTCATTCTTCGGGCTTGGTCTTCCAATCACCGTTCCAAGTTTGGGACGTTTGATTTCTGACTATTCTCAAAACGTAACTACCAATGCCTACCTATTCTGGATTCCGCTTACTGTTTTGATTTTAGTATCCTTGTCATTCTTTATCGTCGGACAAAACTTGGCCGATGCCAGCGACCCACGTACACATAGATAGGAGGAGTAGATATGACATCAAATAACAATATTATTTTATCTGCTCAAGATATCGTAGTGGAGTTTGACGTGCGCGATCGCGTGCTCACCGCCATTCGTGGCGTATCACTTGAGCTAGTTGAAGGCGAAGTGCTTGCTTTAGTTGGTGAGTCAGGGTCAGGGAAATCAGTTTTGACCAAAACCTTTACAGGTATGCTTGAAGATAATGGTCGTGTGGCCCAAGGTACGATTAAATACCGTGGTCAAGAATTGACTGATCTGAAGTCCAATAAAGATTGGGAAAAAATTCGTGGTTCTAAAATCGCTACAATTTTCCAAGACCCAATGACAAGTTTGAACCCAATCAATACAATTGGTTCACAAATTACCGAAGTCATTATCAAACACCAAGGGAAAACAGCAAAAGAAGCTAAAGAAATGGCTTTGGACTATATGAAGAAAGTTGGAATTCCGGATGCTGAACGTCGTTTTGAAGAGTATCCCTTCCAATATTCAGGTGGGATGCGCCAACGGATCGTAATTGCGATTGCCTTGGCCTGCCGTCCAGATATCTTGATCTGTGATGAACCAACAACAGCCCTTGACGTAACGATTCAAGCACAAATCATCGATCTATTGAAATCCTTACAAAAAGAGTACCAATTTACCGTGATTTTTATCACCCATGACTTAGGTGTAGTTGCAAGTATTGCAGACAAGGTAGCCGTTATGTATGCGGGTGAAATCGTTGAGTTTGGTAAAGTGGAAGAAATTTTCTATGATCCAAAACATCCATACACATGGAGTTTGCTTTCAAGTTTACCACAATTATCAACATCAGATGGGGACCTATACTCTATCCCTGGGACACCGCCTTCATTGTATGCTCCAATCAAAGGAGATGCCTTTGCTCTTCGTTCAGACTATGCTATGCAGATAGATTTCGAAGAAGAGGCACCTGCCTTTAAAGTTACAGATACTCACTGGGCGAAAACATGGTTGCTCCATCCAGATGCACCAACAGTTCATAAACCAGAAGTAATCGAAAACCTTCACGAAAAGATTGGCTCAAAAATGGGCTTCACTCACATTACAGAATAGGAGGAAGGAAATGACTGAAAAATTAGTTGAAATTAAAGATTTAGAAATTTCCTTCGGTGAAGGAAGTAAAAAATTCGTTGCTGTAAAAAACGCTAACTTCTTTATTAATAAGGGAGAAACATTCTCTCTTGTTGGTGAATCAGGAAGTGGGAAGACAACAATTGGACGTGCAATTATTGGTTTGAATGATACAAGCGCCGGAGAAATTATTTATAACGGTCGCAAGATCAATGGAAGAAATTCTCACAGTGAAAAATCAGAGTTGATTCGTAAAATTCAAATGATCTTCCAAGACCCAGCAGCAAGTTTGAATGAACGTGCAACAGTTGATTATATTATCTCTGAAGGTTTGATCAATCACCATTTGTTTAACAGTGAAGAAGAACGTCAGGAAAAAGTGAAAAATATTATGCATGAAGTTGGGCTTCTTGCAGAACATTTGACACGTTACCCACACGAATTCTCAGGTGGACAACGTCAACGGATCGGTATTGCCCGTGCACTTGTTATGGAACCAGAATTTGTCATTGCGGATGAACCAATTTCAGCCCTTGACGTTTCAGTACGTGCGCAGGTCTTGAACCTTTTGAAAAAATTCCAAAGAGAATTAGGATTGACTTATCTCTTTATCGCCCATGACTTGTCAGTTGTACGCTTCATTTCTGATCGTATTGCAGTTATCTATAAAGGGGTTATTGTAGAAGTAGCAGAAACTGAAGAGCTATTTAACCACCCAATTCATCCATACACGCAATCACTTCTTTCAGCAGTCCCAATTCCAGATCCAATTCTAGAACGTAAAAAAGTTCTTAAAATCTACGATCCAGAACAACATGATTACTCTGAAGATAAACCACAAATGGTTGAAATTAAACCAGGTCATTATGTTTGGGCTAATAAAGCTGAGGAAAACAAATACAGACAAGAATATAAATAGAGAGGATTTCCTCTCTATTTTCTTTATTTCAAAAAAAATTTTAAAAAAGTAAATTTTTTTGAGAAAAAGTGTTGACAGTAAGGTCAGGTCATGATATACTAATATAGTTGTCGCGCGAGAGCGACAAAGACCTTTGAAAACTGAACAAGACGAACCAATGTGCAGGGCGCTATAACTAAGGTTATAGTAACTGAACAATAAAAAACAATAAATCTGTCAGTGACAGAATGAGTTTAAGA
>CAUUAM010000003.1:0-38071 GCA_963543165.1 uncultured Streptococcus sp.
TTAGCCACTATCTCTGATGAGGCTTTGAATAAGGCTTTATATGATATCAATCACCTACCACGAAAATGTTTAGGTTACAGAACTGCTTGTGAAGCTCTAAAGGATGAGTTCGAGTAAATGTTGCACTTATTCTTGCAATTTATCATTTTGAAAAAGGCTAGGATAATTGCTATCCTAGCCTTCTATTTATAAGAACGATAGTCATATTCCTTAGCTTTTTCGTCTTTTTATCTGTCTCCATTCGTAGAGGAAAAAGAGAACGATTCCAACGAAAAAGGCAATGAGTCCTTCAACGAAGCCTTGAGGAACAAATGTTAAAGTGACTGTTCCAGATCCTTTTGGAACACGAACTCCCATTAATCCTTTCTGGATGCGATGAATTTGGACGGGTTTTCCATTTTGTTTAGCTGACCAGCCTTTATCATATGGCAGTGTAAAAATAAGGGTAGTATCTCTATTTGCGTTATAAGCTGCAACCACTTTATTCTTCTTTTTGTGAATAGCAACTTCTTGCTGACGAATGGTGGTGATCGCTTGTGTATATTGGTCGAGATTTAGAGCAAAAAATTCTGGTGTATCAAAAGAGACCGTCGAATTTTCTGGAAAACTTATACGAATAGTAATCGTTTCCTCTGTGTCAAAATGGCCAATCGAAAAGAATGGAAAGGCATTATCAATGGTATAGCGTTGGGTCTGTCCATTGTAGCTGATTTCAATATCTTTTCGATCATCATTTGAAAAATGTAAATTTGGAACATTGACATACAGTTGACTATGGGCAGGAACCGTTACTTCATATTGAATACTTGCGTAGGATAGATGACTATCTTCTTCAATTTTTGCAGTTTGCAACGAAGATGTACCATTTTGTGAAGTAGGCGAGAGAATATTTAATTTCTTATAAAATTTATATTTTTTATCTGTGATTTGATGGATGAATCGTGTTTGATTATCAAGTGTTAAATTTGTAAAGGAAACATTTTTATAAGTTTTTGCTGACAAAAAGGCGATTGGTAAGGCATATTCATTTTCTGAAAGTGAGACTCCGTTTTTAGTTGCAATCTCTTTAAATCCAAATTTTTGAACAGGTTGTTTGCTCAAATTATAGCGAACACCAAATAGACTATCCATTAAAATAGAATTATTTTGGTACCGAAGATTGAGGTTGGTTCCTTCAGATTTAAATCCAAGTTTGTCCAATGTCGAGCTAGCATCCGTATTTCGTACAGATGAAAATTGAGAAATGCCGTTATATCCATATTTCATACTATCATTGCCCGTTTGTGGCTGTAGAATCTCAGTCCGATAATTTGAGTCTGTCTTTCCTCTTACTAAGGATTGGATGGTTTTTAAGTCGCGTTCGTAGGATGACCGAGAAGCAAAGACCCATTCATTTGCAATTCCTTCCATTTGATAATAACTATTCACCGATAATTCAAATAAGGAAAAGAAGAGAATAGAAAGATAGAAAAGTCTGGGCGGTATTTTTTTTAAGATAAATCCTAAACAGACTAAATAGAAGGCGATTAAAAATTCAAAAGTAACAATGAAATTGACAGCATCTAAAAATTTATAGTGACTGCTGAAAAGGACAGTTGCTCCATATCCTAGAATAAGGAGGAAACTAGCAAGACTAAAACGAATCCAAGTGATCTCCTCCATTCGATTTAGAACTTCTCCTGCCATTAGAATAATCGTCAAAGAAAAGATCCAAGAGTATCGATGAAGAAACATATTTGGCGCGTGCATACCTTGCCAAAGGAGATCTAATATTTGAAAACGAAAACTCAAAATAAGAATGGTCAATAGTATAAAGTAAGAAAGTTTCACGTGAAACTTGATCGACTTTACAAAGAAAAAGGTGATTGCTAGTAGCAGTGGAAATAGCCCTACGTAGATCATTGGAATGGATCCATATTTAGTAGTGTCAAAACTTCCAATGAAATTTTTTGCAAATACGTCAAGATACCAACTTTTTTCTGTAAAGATACTGTCAACCTTTGAAAATTTTTCTCCATGAGTGCGTAAATCTAAGAAGGTTGGATATAACATCACAAGACTTGTTATAACTGATAAAAGAGAGACAATCACAAAATGGAAGAAACGTTTTCCAATTTCCTTTATGTTCCATGACAGTTGTGTCAAGTACCATAAAATGAGAAAAATAGACATCATAAACCCAAAATAATAATTTTGGATAAACAAGCTGGTTAAGCTGATAAAATAGAGAATCTCTCCCTCATTGTGAATTAATTTTTTGAATCCATAAAGAATCAATGGTGCTAAGATAAAAACATCTAGCCAAGTTTTAATTTCAATTTGACTAATGGCAAAGCTCATTAGAGCAAAGGATGTTGAAAGGGTCAGAACCAGGCTTCTAGGGATTTTAGAAAACATCCCATGTAGACTAATATAAGTACTCAGACCAATTGCACCAAATTTTAGAAGAGTGATGAGATAAACAGCATTCGGCATGGATTGTGCATTAAAGACGTAGACAAGAGGAGAAAAGAAACTTCCTAGATAATAGCTACTGAGTGCATAGAAATTAATACCTAATCCACTTTGAAAACTATAAAATAGGCTATCTGTCCCATGTAAAATATTTCGAAGTGTGGTATCAAAAATGACATACTGATGATAACCATCTCCTAATAATGGGGATGTATCACTGTTCCAGTAGATTCCTTGTGAGAGGTAAATACAGAACATCATGATAGCTGGAATCAGGAAAGAAGATACTATAAAAAGGGATGTTTTTAGCTTTGTTTTATTCATATATTTCTACTGAAAGAGCCTGAAATCATTATTTCAGGGCTCTTTATTTTTATTATTGACTCCAAAGTTCTTTCACTTTTGCTTGAACTTCTTCATTTTCAAGAAACTCATCATAGGTTTCATCAATGCGATCGATCACGCCGTTTTTTGAAAGAACGATAATATGGTTGGCGAGTGTTTGAATGAATTCGTGGTCATGGCTGGCAAAGATAATTGATTCTTTAAAATTCTTCAATCCATCATTCAAACTTGAAATAGACTCCAAATCCAAGTGATTGGTTGGATCATCTAGTACAAGAACGTTTGATTTAAGGAGCATCAATTTAGACAACATGACACGAACTTTTTCTCCTCCTGACAAGACGTTGACAGACTTGTTAACTTCGTCACCAGAAAAGAGCATCCGTCCTAAGAAACCACGAAGGAAAGTGTTGTCATCTTCTTCTTTACTTGCAAATTGACGAAGCCAATCAAGAATACTTTCACCACCAGCAAAATCTCGACTGTTGTCCTTGGGTAGATAAGAACGACTAGTTGTGACTCCCCACTTAACAGTTCCTTCATATTCAATATCATCCATCAATGCACGGATCAAAGCGGTTGTTTGAATATCGTTCTGTCCAATAAGAGCGGTTTTATCACCAGGACGCAAGATAAAGCTGATATTGTCAAGGATGGTTTCTCCATCAATCTTGACAGAAAGATTTTCTACTGTCAAGAGATCGTTACCGATTTCTCGTTCCGCCTTAAAGTTGATAAATGGGTACTTCCGGCTAGATGGAACAATTTCTTCTAACTCAATCTTGTCAAGCATTTTTTTACGAGATGTTGCTTGTTTTGATTTTGAAGCGTTGGCTGAGAATCGTGCTACAAACTCTTGCAATTGTTTAATTTTTTCTTCAGCTTTTGCATTTCTATCTGCTTGTAATTTTGCTGCAAGTTCAGAAGATTCTTTCCAGAAATCATAGTTTCCGACGTAAAGTTTAATTTTTCCAAAGTCTAGATCCGCCATATGGGTACAAACTTTATTCAAAAAGTGGCGGTCATGGGAGACAACGATAACAGTATTTTCGAAATCAATCAGAAAATCTTCTAACCATGTAATAGACTGAATATCGAGACCGTTGGTTGGTTCGTCTAAAAGAAGGACATCTGGTTTACCAAAAAGTGCTTTAGCTAGGAGAACTTTTACTTTATCCCCGTTAGCTAATTCGCTCATCGTTTGATAATGAAGGTCTTCTGAAATATTTAGATTTTGAAGCAATTGAGAGGCTTCACTTTCTGCTTCCCATCCACCGAGTTCGGCAAATTCACCTTCAAGTTCAGCTGCACGGACGCCGTCTTCATCAGAAAAATCTTCTTTCATGTAGATAGCATCTTTCTCTTTCATAATGTTGTAGAGCTTTTCATTTCCCATAATGACAACATCGATGACCCGTTCGTCTTCATAGTCAAAGTGATTTTGACGCAAAACGGACAAACGTTCATCAGGACCGAGAGAAATATGACCAGTTGTTGGTTCAATATCTCCAGCTAAAATTTTTAAAAAGGTTGATTTTCCAGCACCGTTGGCACCGATAAGACCGTATGTATTTCCTTCTGTAAAGTTGATATTGACATCGTCAAACAATTTTCGATCACTAAAACGTAGTGAGACGTCTGATACTGTAAGCAATGATATTCTCCTCTTTCTATAGTGTCTTCATTTTACTAGAAAATAGGGGAAAATTCAACTTTTTTAGTGTCAATTTCTTTTTACAATTTTGTAAATTTAGTTGACAAGATAGTAAAGCGTTATTTCATCACAAACATAGAGGGAAGACTAACATTTTCAACTAGAAAGTGCTATAATGATAGGGATAACGATTAAGGAGAAGAGTATGACAAAACCCATCATTTTGACAGGAGATAGACCAACAGGAAAACTTCATATTGGCCACTATGTAGGTTCTTTAAAAAATCGCGTCTTGCTACAAAATAAAGACGAGTATAATATGTTTGTTTTCCTAGCAGACCAGCAAGCTTTGACAGATCATGCAAAAGATCCAAAAACGATTGTGGAATCTATTGGAAATGTTGCTTTAGATTATCTTGCTGCAGGATTGGATCCTAAAAAGGTTACGATTTTCATTCAAAGTCAGATTCCTGAATTGGCAGAATTGACTATGTATTATATGAATCTGGTATCTTTGGCACGACTTGAAAGAAACCCAACTGTAAAAACTGAGATTTCTCAAAAAGGTTTTGGTGAGAGTATTCCAACAGGATTTTTGGTATACCCTATTTCACAAGCAGCTGATATTACAGCATTTAAAGCAAATTTTGTTCCAGTAGGAAATGACCAAAAACCAATGATTGAACAAACTCGTGAGATTGTTCGTTCCTTTAACCATGCTTACAACACAGATGTTTTGGTCGAACCAGAAGGAATTTATCCTGAAAATGAAGTAGCTGGTCGCTTACCTGGTTTAGATGGAAATGCTAAAATGTCTAAATCGTTGAATAATGGAATTTACCTAGCTGATGATGCGGATACTTTAAAGAAAAAAGTGATGAGTATGTATACCGATCCGGATCATATTAAAGTAGAGGATCCAGGAAAAATCGAAGGTAATATGGTATTTCATTACCTGGATGTATTTGGCCGTTCAGAAGATGTAGCTGAAATTGCAGAAATGAAAGAACATTATCAACGTGGTGGACTTGGTGATGTAAAGACCAAACGATATCTTTTAGAAATTTTAGATCGTGAATTAAGACCAATTCGTGAAAGACGCCTTGAGTTTGCAAAGGATATGGGGGAAGTATACTCTATTCTTGAAAAAGGAAGTGAGCGCGCTCGAAATGTAGCAGCTCAAACACTGGATGAAGTAAAATCTGCGATGGGAATTACCTATTTTAAAAAATAAAACGACTTCAGTAATAGCGAACATTTCTTTACTGTTCATTGATAATTTACCAATAAACGATTGACAAATTGCGATAGAATGGTATGATATTAACAATAAAAATTCGAGCCTTGCTCAATAAAAAGAAAAGAGGATCCAGCTAATGTCTAATTGGGACACAAAGTTTTTAAAAAAAGGGTTTACATTCGATGATGTGCTTTTGATTCCAGCAGAAAGTCACGTATTACCTAATGATGCAGATTTAAGTACACAATTAGCAAGTAATTTACGCTTGAACATCCCAATCATTACTGCTGCTATGGATACAGTGACGGAAAGTCAAATGGCAATTGCTATGGCACGTGCTGGTGGACTTGGTGTGATCCATAAAAACATGTCAATTGAGCAACAGGCAGATGAAGTACGCAAAGTAAAACGTTCTGAAAATGGGGTTATTATTGATCCATTCTATTTGACACCTTCTCATACAATTGCAGAAGCAGATGAGTTAATGGGACGATACCGAATCAGTGGTGTTCCTGTTGTTGAAACACTTGAAAATCGTAAATTAGTTGGTATCTTAACAAACCGAGATTTACGTTTTATTTCTGATTACAATCAACCCATTTCAAATCATATGACAAGTGAAAACTTGGTAACTGCACCGGTTGGAACCGATTTAGAAACAGCTGAACGTATTCTACAAGAGCACCGTATTGAAAAATTACCATTGGTAGATGAAAATGGTCGTCTTTCTGGCTTGATTACAATCAAAGATATTGAAAAAGTTATTGAGTTTCCAAATGCGGCTAAGGATGAATTTGGTCGTTTGCTTGTGGCTGGTGCCGTTGGGGTTACTTCAGATACTTTTGAACGTGCAGAAGCTCTTTTTGAAGCTGGTGCAGATGCTATTGTCATCGATACTGCTCATGGACATTCTGCAGGTGTTCTTCGTAAGATCGCAGAAATTCGTGCTCACTTCCCAGATCGTACCTTGATTGCAGGAAATATTGCAACCGCTGAAGGTGCGCGTGCATTATTTGATGCAGGGGTAGACGTAGTTAAGGTCGGAATTGGTCCAGGATCAATCTGTACAACTCGTGTTGTTGCAGGGGTTGGTGTCCCTCAAGTTACTGCTATTTATGATGCAGCCGCTGTAGCTCGTGAATATGGAAAAACGATCATTGCTGATGGTGGTATCAAGTATTCAGGAGATATTGTCAAAGCACTCGCAGCTGGTGGAAATGCGGTTATGCTTGGTTCAATGCTTGCAGGTACAGATGAAGCACCAGGTGAAACAGAAATCTTCCAAGGTCGTAAATTTAAAACATACCGTGGCATGGGATCTATTGCAGCAATGAAGAAAGGTTCTAGCGACCGTTACTTCCAAGGATCTGTCAATGAAGCCAATAAATTGGTTCCTGAAGGAATTGAAGGACGCGTTGCTTATAAAGGTTCTGTAGCAGATATGGTCTTCCAAATGATCGGTGGTATTCGTTCAGGTATGGGTTATGTTGGTGCAGCAACCATTCAAGATTTACATGATCATGCACAATTTGTTGAAATGAGTGGCGCAGGATTGAAAGAAAGTCATCCTCATGATGTGCAAATTACAAACGAAGCTCCTAACTACTCGGCACAATAAATTTACATCTTTGTAAACAAAAATAACAGCATCTTGACAATTTTGTCAAGATGCTGTTTTAATATGGCCAGCTTGAACAGTAAAAATTTTCAACTCTTCAGGCAGTTCTTTTAAATGATCGAGAGTTGTCGTTGTAATAAATGTCTGAATATTATTAGAGATAGTTTCAAGTAATTGAAGTTGACGATAATTGTCAAGCTCACTCATGACATCGTCAAGTAATAAAATAGGCTTTTCTCTTGTGATTTCTTCCATCAATTCGATTTCTGCTAATTTTAGAGAAAGAACAACACTTCGATGCTGACCTTGACTACCAAAGGTAGCATTTATATTATTGATAAAAAATGCCAAGTCATCCCTGTGAGGTCCAATACTTGTTGTTTTCCTAAAAATATCCTTCTGACGATTTTTTTCCAACATATAGAGAAACTGCTTCTCTATATCATTTACTTCTTCAGGAAAAACAGTTGACTGATATTGAATTGATAGGTCTTCTTTGTTGTTAGAAAGTCGAGTGTGTTTTTCTTTTGCTTTAGCTTCTAATTTTTTTATAAAATCAAGTCGATGATGGATGACGCGACTTCCAAAACTAGCTAGTTGTGAATCTAACACCTCCAAAAATGTAGCATCAATTTTTTCTGAATTTTTTAGGTAACTATTTCTTTGTTTCAGAACATGGTTGTATTGAGATAAGTCGGATAAGTAGATAGGTTTCATCTGACCTAATTCAATGTCAATAAACTTTCGACGTCCTGCAGGTGATCCTTTGATCAGTTGTAAATCTTCGGGTGCGAAAAGTACAACATTCATATGGCCAATATAGTTCGATAATTTGGCTTGTTTTAAATGATTTACCTTAGTTATCCGACCTTTTGGTGTCAAGGAAATTTCTAATGGAAGTGGGCCAGTTTCCCTTTGTAATTGACCAGAAACTTTAAAATCAGTGGATTCAAAATAGATAAGATCTTTATCATTTCGTGTTCGATGACTTCTAGTTAAAGCCAGAAAATAAATTGATTCGAGAATATTGGTCTTCCCTTGAGCATTTTGACCTAAGAAAATATTTAATCCAGGATGAAACTCGACTTCAAGTTCTTGATAATTACGAAAATGTTGAATGGATAACTGTTTTAACCACATTACGAGATACCAGGAAAGCGAATCGCTTTTTCTTTTTTATTAATCTTTGTCGGTTGTTTCTTTTGCTGTTGATTGAGCTGCTTGACAAGTTTAGCAACACGTTCCTTTTCTTCCTTCTCTTTGAGATACTCTTCTATTTCCTCTTTGGAAGGCTCAAGAATGGTGATAGTAATACTCAGTTCAGGAATATCAATTTGGTCATTGACACGAAGTTTACGACCTCTCCGTTGTTCTAATTCACCATTAACAAAGACTTCTTTTTCTTGAAGAAAGGCTTTGATTGCACCACCGCTCTGTATAATACCAAGTTCTTTTAAGATAGCTTGCAATGTAATAAAGTCATCAAATAATTTGTAATTCATAGTTCACCTCTTTGCGTGTTATTATACCATATTTTTAGTTTATCTAGGGTAGAGAATGTTGAGTGATTTGAGAAGTTTTTTCACAGTTTGAATTAGGATTTTAGTGTGATTTCGTGTTATAATGAAAGTTACTATTGAGTAGAACGAGGATGAAAATGGAATTAGTAAAGGGCGTGAATCTTCACTTTCTTCAATTAAAAAAATTTAAAACCAATAAAATTAAGGTCCGGTTTTCATCGCCATTAGATGAAAATACCGTGGCTGCGCGTGTTTTGGCAGCTTGTATGATGGAAACTGTAAATCAAAAATATCCAACTTCACAATTGTTCCGTGAAAAATTAGCGAGTCTATACGGGGTAGAATTATCAACCTCAGTCTCTAAGAGGGGTCGTGTTCATTATGTTGATTTGAATATTTCCTTTGTGCGCGATGACTTTTTGAGCAAGAAAAATGTTCTTACTGATGAGGTTTTGGACATTATAGAAGCTATCTTCTTTTCACCTTTAGTAGTAGAAGATCACTTTGATAGTGATACATTTGAGATTGAAAAGAAAAATACGATTTCCAATTTGGAGTCAGAAATTGAAGAGCCTTATTATTATGCCCATGGGCAATTGAATCAACTATTTTTTGAAGACGAAACAATCGGGATGTCAAGATTGGGGAAAGTAGATTTAGTGAGACAAGAGACAGCTCAAACTTCTCTTTCACAGTTTCATCAGATGCTCCAATTAGATAACATTGACTTCTTTTTCATAGGCGATTTTAATGAGGTCGCTATTGTGGATCGAGTGAACCAGTTTGAATTCAAGCCACGTGATAACCATATATCTGTCAACTATCAACAACCTTTTACAAATGTTGTTAGAGAAAAGTTAGAGCAAAAACAAAACCAACAATCTATTTTAGAATTAGGTTACCATTTTTCTACCCAGTATGGGGACTCTCTCCATATCCCACTAGTTGTATTAAATGGGATGTTGGGAGCTTTCTCGCATTCGAGACTTTTTCAAGTAATTCGTGAGAAAGAAGGCCTTGCTTATACCATCTCAAGCCATTTTGATATTTTTACAGGCTTCATGAGAGTTTTTGCAGGCATTGATAAGGAATCTCGTACGAAAGTAATGACCTTGATTATGAGACAGTTGAATGATTTAAAACGAGGCAAGTTTACAGAGTCAGAGCTTCAATTGACAAAAGAAATGTTGGTGAATACGACCTTATTAGCACAGGATCGACAAAATACCTTGATTGAAAGGGAATATCTGAAAACGATCCTAGGAACGAAGGTACTTTCCTTAGAAGAATGGTTAGAATCCATCAATAAGGTTAGTAGAGAGGAAATTATTGAAACGGCAAAAACAATTAATTTACAGTCTGTTTATTTTATGGAAGGAAAGTAGTGTAAAGATTGAAAATTAAAGAAAAATATTATGAATCAGTTGGTGAGCAGGTTTACTTTACACGCTTGTCAAACGGGTTGACCATTCATTTAGTTCCAAAAGAAGATTATTATGAAACCTATGGAATAATCACAACTAAGTTTGGTTCAGTGGACACACGAATTCTAGTGAATGGGGATGAAAGAAAATATCCTGCAGGAATTGCTCATTTTCTAGAACATAAAGTGTTCGAAGATGAAAAAGGCCAAGATTATCTAAAAAAATTCGTTCAATTAGGAGCGGAAAGTAATGCCTTTACAAGTTTTACCAAAACCAGCTATCTTTTCTCAACAACCTCAAGGGCCTCTGAAAATATTCAATTGTTATTGGAGATGGTTTCAAAAGCTTCCTTTACAGAAAAATCTGTATCTAAGGAAAGAGAAATCATTCAACAAGAGATTGGAATGTATCAAGATAGTCCAGACTATCGATTATTTTTTGGTGCTTTAGAAAATTTATATCCTGAGACACCGTTAGCAGACGATATTGCTGGGACGAGGGAATCTATTTTTAACATTACAATAGATAATCTCCGCGAAAACTTTGACCTATTCTATCATCCCTCTCAAATGCACTTATTAGTGATCGGAAATTTTGATGTTGATGAAGTATTGCAAGTAGTAAAGGAATATGATCTGACTTATCCTCATCCTTCTATTGAGTTAGAACGTTTTCCTGTAGAAAAAAATGAAGTGAAATTGAATCAATCCTGTAGAATGGAAGTTGCTACTCCTAAGTTGGCAATTGGAATTCGAGGAAATGATATTATTAAGGAAGAGGAAAAATTTCGATATAAATTAATGTTAAAATTACTATTTTCAATGATGTTTGGTTGGACCTCACAACGGTTTCAAAGTTTATATGAAGCTGGGAAAATTGACAACTCATTGACACTTGAAGTGGAGGTTGAAGAATTGTTTCATTTCGTCGTCTTGACAATGGATACTCAAGAACCGGTCTCCTTATCTCATCAATTTAGATCAGCTATTAAACAATTTGATAAGGATCCGGATGTGAATCAGGAACATTTAGATACGATTAAAAGCGAAATGTTTGGTGATTTCTTACAAGGTTTAAATTCGCTTGAGTATAGTGCAACTCAGTTTGAATATTTTTCAGACGGTAGCACTTCTTATGATCTTCCAAAGATTTTACAAGGTATTAGTTTACAAGATATCATCAAATTAGGTCATCAGTTCATCGACCAGGCTGAAATGGTTGACTATATGATTTTTCAAAAGTAGTAAACAATGTATCAAGAAGGGAAAACATGAAGAAGAGAACGATTGGTCAGGTGTTAAGATTGTCAAGAGTAAATTTACACTTAAGTTTACAGGATGTTTCAAATAAGACAGCCATCGAAATTCCTTATATAGAAGCGTTGGAAAACGATGAGTTTGATCTACTACCGAGTCCCTTTTACGCCCAGATCTATCTTAAAAAGTTATCATGGGCTTTGGGATTGGATGAGTCCATCCTATTGACAGCTTTTCATGAAGGAAAAGAATTGTTATTTGATGAAGAAATACTTGTAAATGATGAAGAGCTTCATTCAAGAAAATTAAGACAGAAAACAAGCTGGTTACCAATCCTGTATTATCTGCTAGTTAGTTTTGCTATTCTTAGTTTTGTGATTTATATCGTATATTTTTATGAGTTTACACCATCTGTAAAATAGATGTAAAGATAGTTTATTTTTGGAGGAAATATGAAAAAAGAAAATATTCCTAATGCATTGACATTAATTCGAGTTGTAATGATTCCTATTTTTATTGCCATTTTAAGTTTAACTCACTCTTATCTAGGACATATTGTAGCAGCAGTTATTTTTACTATTGCAAGTATTACAGATTATTTAGATGGCTTTCTTGCACGAAAATGGAATGTGGTAAGTAATTTTGGGAAATTTGCCGATCCAATGGCAGATAAATTATTGGTCATGTCAGCCTTTATCATGATGATTGAATTAAAGATGGTTCCTGCTTGGATTGCAGCTGTTATCATTTGTCGTGAGTTAGCTGTCACTGGTTTGCGTCTTCTACTTGTTGAGACAGGTGGTACAGTTCTTGCTGCAGCCATGCCTGGTAAAATTAAGACCTTTAGCCAAATGTTTGCTATTATCTTTTTGCTTTGTCATTGGACTCTTCCTGGTCAAGTGTTACTTTATATCGCATTGATTTTCACAATTTATTCTGGTTACGACTACTTTAAAGGAAGTAGCTATCTCTTTAAAGACACATTCAAATAAATGAAACATATTATAGAGCTAAAAAATGTATCGTTTCGATACGATAAAACAATAGAAGAATATCAAATTGACACGGTTTCGTTTCACGTGAAACAAGGAGAGTGGCTTTCAATTGTTGGACACAATGGTAGTGGAAAATCTACCGTTGTACGTTTGATGGATGGTCTTTTAGAACCTGAGTCTGGTGAGATTTACATCGATGGGCAACAGTTGACTCGTGAAACTATATGGGAAATCCGCAGTAAAATTGGGATTGTATTTCAGAATCCGGACAATCAATTTGTCGGTGCAACAGTAGAAGATGATGTCGCCTTTGGCTTGGAAAACCAAGGAATTCCACGGGAAGAAATGATTCAACGTGTAGAGAAGGCTATTGACCAAGTAGGCATGCTAGAGTTTAAAGATCGGGAACCTTCTCGATTGTCGGGTGGTCAAAAACAACGAGTAGCCATAGCGGGGATTATTGCCTTGCGACCAACTATTATTATCCTTGATGAAGCAACTAGTATGTTAGATCCAGAAGGCCGAGAGGATCTAATAGCAGTAATACGGGAACTCCAGAAAAAGTTTCAATTAACGATTATCTCCATTACTCATGATTTAACTGAAATCGCCCTAAGTGATCGAACCCTAGTGTTTCAAAAAGGAACATTAGAGTCTTCCATGACGCCGAGGGAATTGTTTTCAAGAAAGGATCTCACTGAGATTGGACTAGATAAGCCGTTTAGTAAGCAGGTCCAAGAATATCTCAGCTCGCATTTCCCGCTAAAACAGGATTATTTAACAGAAAGTGAGTTATTAGACCAACTATGGGAATTTCTTTAAAGAATGTCTATTATACTTATCAAGAGGGAAGTCCTTTTGAAGGACAAGCGCTTTCTGACGTCACTTTGGAAATACAGGATGGCTCTTATACTGCCATCATTGGACATACTGGTAGTGGCAAGTCCACTTTGTTACAATTACTAAATGGTTTACTTCGTCCGACTGAAGGAATGATTCAATTCGATGATTTTGTTTTAGATAATCATTCTGAGCCAAAAGAAATGAAGTACTTGAGAAAAAAAGTTGGCTTAGTTTTTCAATTTCCAGAGAGTCAGTTATTTGCAGAAACTGTTCTAGCTGATGTAGCTTTTGGACCACAAAATTTTGGAGTATCTAAGGAAAAAGCTGAGGAAATAGCCAAAGAAAAATTGGCAATCGTTGGTTTAGAGGATTCCATCTATGATAAAAGTCCGTTTGAACTATCAGGTGGACAAATGAGACGGGTAGCAATCGCGGGTATTTTAGCCATAGAGCCAGAGATTTTAGTATTGGACGAGCCAACAGCAGGCCTAGATCCTGCTGGGAGAAAGGAATTGATGGCGCTATTTGAGACGTTGCATAAAAATGGGATGACTCTTGTTTTGGTGACTCATACGATGGATGATGTAGCAAACTTTGCTGATACCGTATTTGCTTTAGAAGCGGGAAAACTTGTCCTAAACGGATCTCCAAGAGAAGTCTTTCAACAGGTTGATTATTTACAAAAACTTCAATTAGGAGTCCCACAAATTACGAATTTTGCTCTTCAATTGAAAAAAAGGGGGCTTCCTCTAGACAGACTACCAATCAAAATTGAGGAACTAAAGGAGCTGTTACTTCATGAATAATATGATTTTGGGAAGGTATATTCCTGGAAACTCCATTATCCACCAACTGGATCCTCGTGGGAAGTTACTCTCAATGTTTCTATTCATTTTTCTTCTGTTTTGGGCCAATAACCTGCAGACCAATCTTCTGCTCTTTGGTTTCATCTTTGTTTTAATGTATTTAACGAGGATTTCGGTTAGTTTTTATGTCAAAGGCTTAAAATCAATGATTTTTATCATTGCTTTTACAACTATTTTTCAATTATTTGCGACCTCTCAAGGAACAATTTTATATCACTGGTGGTTTTTAAAATTAACCGACCAAGGATTGATACAGGCCGCCATCATATTTTGTAGATTTATTTTAATCATTTTTTATTCGACAATTTTAACAGTGACGACGACACCATTAAGTTTAGCAGATGCTGTTGAAAAGATCCTTACACCATTAAAAATTATTAAAGTTCCAGCACATGAGATTGGGTTAATGTTATCTATGAGTTTGCGCTTTGTTCCAACTTTAGTGGATGATACGAATCGAATCATGAATGCGCAAAGGGCGCGTGGTGTTGATTTTGGAGAGGGAAATTTGTTAAAAAGAATTCGTTCCTTTATTCCGATCCTTATTCCTTTATTTGCCTCTAGCTTTAAACGTGCAGATGCACTAGCGATTGCAATGGAAGCGAGAGGGTACAAAGGGGGTGAAGGACGAACACGTTATCGGAATCTACAGTGGGGAGTGAAAGATACCCTAGCATTGTTTATTATTCTGTGCCTCATGGGGTTGATTTTTTATCTAAAAAATGGATAGAGCTAGTTGTATTGGTTCAAAAATAAGGAAAAAGCGCTATACAAAGCGCTTTTTACATTAAATTCACATATTCTTGTAACATTTGTAATATATTCTACAATAAACTGTAACATTTTGTGTGTATGATAGAATTATGTTCGAAAGGAGAATAGAATTCATGAACAGTAAAAAGTTCCAATGGACAGTCACTTCCCTACTTTCAGCAGCATCACTTTTCATTTCTGGTATTGCTACAGTGAATGCTGAAACTTACGAAGTGAAGTCTGGAGATACTCTATCAAAAATTGCACTAGAAAATAACACTTCAGTAGAAAATATTATTGCATCTAACAATTTGACCAATGAAGATTTGATCTATGCAGGACAAATTATTGAGTTAGGTGAGCGTTCAAAATCTATGATTGATAAAGTTGCTCCACAAGAGCAAGCGAAACCTGCTGAAAGTGCACCTGCAGTAGCACAAACTGCTCAAAAACAAACAACTTATGCAGCAAATGCTGCAGTGACTTCTGCACAATCAACAAATGGTGGAATTGTTCTATCAAATGGAAATACTGCTGGGGAACAAGGTTCTTATGCAGCTGCTCGTATGGCTGAAATGACTGGTGTACCTGCTTCTACTTGGGAAGCAATTATTGCCCGTGAATCAAATGGTCAAGTAAATGCAGCAAATGCTTCTGGTGCAAGTGGTTTATTCCAAACAATGCCAGGTTGGGGTTCAACTGCAACAGTTGATGATCAAATCCAGGCAGCATATAATGCATACAGCTCTCAAGGTTTGTCAGCTTGGGGTTATTAAAAAAATAGGTTTACAATTTGTAAACCTATTTTTTTAATGTCTCTAGGATTTCAAGTGGAGAATGACAAATAAAATCAGGTGAGTAAAGAAGTAGCTCATCAAGATCTCCAAATCCCCAAGAGACTGCCATAGTTTTTATTCCAATTGTTTGACCTCCAATGAGGTCAAATTTTGTATCTCCAATAATGACTGTTTCCTCTTTCGGAAGATCATTGATTGACAGGGCGTATCGAATGACATCGGCTTTGTGGATACGATCTGAATTGGATCCATAAATTCCTTTAAAGTATTTAGCGATACCTAAATCTTGACACATCTGTAAAGCAACTGGTTCATGTTTTGAAGTTGTTACATAAAGTGGAATGTTTTCGTCTTGTAATGCTTTCAAAGCTTCTACGATCTGAGGAAACAGAGTTGATTTGTATTGACCTTTTTCATGGTAATACTGACGATAAATAGTTACAGCTTGATCTACCAAAGCTTCAGGAAGAGTAGCTTCAAAACTAGAAATCAAAGGTGGTCCCATAAAACTTCGGATGGTTTTAAGATCGGGTTGAGGAACCTTCAAGGTATCGAATGTATGTTGAAAGCTCTCTGTAATTCCCTTGGAACTGTCAACTAATGTTCCGTCTAAGTCAAAAAATAAGACTTGCATGTTACTCTCCAAATATCTCTTTTTGTAATCTACGACCGGTTGGTGTTGCTGCCAATCCTCCTTCAGCTGTTTCTCTAAAGGCAGTTGGAAGACTGGAACCAACTTGGTACATGGCGTCAATAACTTCATCAACAGGTATTTTTGATTCAATGCCTGCTAAGGCCATATCAGCAGCAATGAAGGCATAGCTGGCTCCCATTGCGTTTCGTTTGACACATGGGACTTCCACGAGTCCTGCTACTGGATCACAAATGAGCCCAAGCATGTTTTTGATGACAAAACAGACCGCTTGACTCGCTTGATAAGGAGTTCCCCCAGCAGCTAGTGTTAATGCAGCCGCGCTCATAGCTGAAGCAGAACCGACTTCTGCTTGACAACCACCTTCTGCACCTGAAATAGAAGCATTATTGGCGATCACTAACCCAAAAGCCCCAGCTGTTAGTAGAAAATCTAATTGTTGCTGACGGTTTAACCCTAATTTTTGAGTTGCAGCAGTGAGAACTGCAGGAAGACAGCCAGCAGATCCTGCAGTGGGTGTTGCACAGACCAATCCCATTTTAGCATTGTGTTCGTTGACAGCAATAGCATTCTTCGCTGCGGTTAGGACGGTCAAGTCAGATAACGTTTTTCCTGATTTGATATAGCGATCTAATTTTGCGGCATCCCCACCAGTTAACCCACTACGAGAGTGGTTTTCATTTAATCCTAACCTTACAGAATCAATCATCACTTCTAAATTACGGGTCATTAATCGTAGAACTTCTTCTCGTTCACGACCAGTTAGTTCAAATTCAGTTGCAATCATTAACTCTGCAACGTTTCCTTCGTATTGTGTGCTTGCTTGTTCTACGAGGTCTACAATTGAATAAAACATATGAACTCCTTATTTGAAAAAGTTGACATTATGAAGATGAGGAATTTTACGGATATCATCGATAGCTGCATCACAACTCCTTGAGTCAACTTCTATAATCATTATCGCTTTTTCTCCAGCTTTTTCCCGCGTCACATTCATTTGTGCAATGTTAATATCATAGCGAGAAAGGGCTTCTGTCACATGAGCGATCATCCCAGGGACGTCTTGGTGCACAATGATAATGGTTGGAGTATTCATATTTAGCGAGATGGCAAAGCCATTTAACTCAGTAACCTGTATGTTCCCACCACCAATGGAGATTCCAGTGACAGAAATCGTTTTATGATCATTTTTTACAGTAATGGTCGTTGTGTTTGGGTGAGGAGCATTGCTCTCTTTTTGAATAGACCAAACAATCCGAATGCCTCGTTCATGTGCGATTTTTAGACTATCTGGGATTCTAGGATCATCTGTGTCCATTCCTAAGATGCCCGCTACTAAGGCTAAATCTGTTCCATGACCACGATAGGTTTTGGCGAAGGAATTAAATAATTGGAACTCAACCTCTTTTGGCTCCTCTCCAAATATAGAAGAAACAATTTTACCAATTCGAACAGCACCTGCAGTGTGACTACTGGATGGGCCAATCATCACAGGTCCAATAATATCAAAAACTGATTGGAATTTTAAAGAGTTCATGCTCTGCTCCTTTGTGATCACTTTACTTCATTATATCAGATATAGCTGATGATTTCTTCTATTTTTCCCGAAATATCTGAGAAATCTTAAACAAGACTTAAAACATTTATATTATATCTAAACTTTAGTATTTCTAACATCTATATGAAATATTTGACATATAATTTCAATAAATATGAAATATTTCTTGTGTAGTATAGAGGTATACCAATAAAGGAGTACATAATAATGAATAAAAAACAAATGATAAAACGTATTATTGGAGTTAGTTTACTTACAGGACTTTTCTTTCCAATTGCAGCAAATGCAGATACTTATACTGTAAAATCAGGTGATACTTTATCTGCTATTGCTAAAGAGAAGAACACAACGGTTGATGCAATTGCTAAGAAAAATAAGATTAGTAACGTGAACCTCATCTCAGTTGGTCAAGTTCTTGAGATTGAAGGTGCAAATACAACGAAAAAGACTGAGGAGCAAGCTACTACAAGTAAAACTGACGCTACACAAGCAACAACGACTGTCTCTGCTTCAGATGGCTTGAGTGCGGAAGATGCAGCTGCTAAGGAATGGATTGCCCAAAAAGAATCAAGTGGTAGTTATACAGCACAAAATGGCCAATATTATGGTCGTTACCAATTAACTCTCACATATTTGAATGGTGATTTATCACCTGCAAACCAAGAAAAAGTGGCCAATCAATACGTTGTCAACCGTTATGGATCATGGTCAGCAGCTAAAAATTTCTGGTTGGCAAATGGCTGGTATTAAATTCGTTTAAAAAGAGTTCTTGAATAGGACTCTTTTTAAATTTACAGCTCTGTAAACGTATCATTAATTAGCGAGGACTAGGGCGGTCAAATGCTTGTTTTCTTCTATAAAGCGTGTTAAAATGGTAACTGCTCAAAACGACCTTCAATCGTTGAAGCAAACCACGACCTTCAATCGTGAGTAACGAAAAGATGGGAGAAACCTATGAGTGATAACTCGAAAACACGTGTTGTTGTTGGTATGAGTGGCGGTGTCGATTCATCTGTAACGGCTTTGTTGTTAAAGCAACAGGGTTACGATGTCATCGGCATCTTCATGAAAAACTGGGACGACACAGACGAAAATGGTGTCTGTACAGCTACAGAAGATTACAAAGATGTAGCAGCGGTTGCAGACCAAATTGGCATTCCTTACTATTCTGTCAACTTTGAAAAAGAATACTGGGATCGCGTCTTTGAATACTTCCTTGCAGAATACCGTGCAGGCCGTACACCAAATCCTGATGTCATGTGTAATAAGGAAATCAAATTTAAGGCTTTTCTAGATTATGCTATGACACTCGGTGCAGATTATGTAGCAACAGGGCACTATGCGCGCGTGGCGCGTGATGAGGATGGCATTGTTCATATGCTACGCGGCGTTGACAACGGGAAGGATCAAACTTATTTCTTAAGCCAGCTATCACAAGAGCAACTTCAAAAAACCATGTTCCCGTTGGGACATTTAGAAAAGCCTGAGGTTCGCCGGTTGGCAGAAGAGGCTGGACTAGCAACGGCTAAAAAGAAAGATTCCACTGGGATCTGCTTTATCGGGGAAAAGAATTTCAAAGAGTTTCTCAGCAACTATCTACCTGCTCAGCCAGGCCGAATGATGACCGTAGATGGACGAGATATGGGTGAACATGCCGGTTTGATGTATTACACGATCGGTCAGCGTGGCGGACTTGGAATTGGTGGACAACAAGGTGGAGACAATGCTCCATGGTTTGTAGTGGGGAAAGACCTTAGTCAAAATATTCTTTACGTTGGTCAAGGCTTCTATCATGAAGCACTGATGTCAACAAGTTTACAGGCTAGTCAAGTTCACTTTACACGAGATATGCCTGAAGAACTTACGTTAGAATGTACAGCTAAGTTTCGCTATCGTCAACCCGATTCCAAAGTGACTGTACACGTTAAAGGTGACAAGGCAGAAGTGATTTTTGCAGAGCCTCAACGGGCCATTACGCCTGGGCAAGCTGTTGTGTTTTACGATGGTGAAGAGTGTCTCGGTGGCGGTTTGATTGACAATGCCTACCGGGATGGGGAAGTTTGTCAGTATATTTAAATTGACAAATTTTCTTAATTTGCTACAATAATAAAAGCAATAGAAATGATGGTCAAAGCTCATGAATGTTGCAGGCTTTTTTGTCCTGCACTTCTCAGAGTTTTGACTATTTTTGTGTCGTTTCGAAAGGAAGTAAAATGCAAGAACAGGATTTTCGGACCAAGTTAAATCAGACGGTTTTTGGTGTGAGAGCTACTGCTTTAATTGTAGAAAATGGTCGTTTGTTGGTTATAGAAGACAAGGATGGATTTTATACAATAGGTGGCGCTCTTCAAGTGAATGAAGCTACAGAAGATGCTGTGGTTCGAGAAGTAAAAGAAGAACTTGGCGTTGCTTCTAGAGCTGGTCAGTTAGCTTTCATTGTTGAAAATCGCTTTGAACAAGCTGGGATCCACTACCATAATATTGAATTTCATTATTTGGTGGACTTGCTAGAAGATGCCCCTTTAACTATGCAGGAAGATGAAAAGCAATTACCTTGCCGATGGCTTCCTTTAGAAGCCTTATCTACTGTTGATCTGAAGCCGGCATTTCTAAAAACCGCCCTACCAGAATGGAACGGACAATTACAACATATTCAGCTGGAGAAATAGGAGAAAAGATGACTTATAATTTTATTGAAGAATACGATATTATTGTAATCGGAGCAGGACATGCGGGTGTAGAAGCTTCGCTTGCTGCGAGCCGTATGGGTTGTAAAGTTTTACTTGCAACCATCAATATAGAAATGTTGGCGTTTTTGCCATGTAATCCTTCGATTGGTGGTTCTGCAAAAGGGATTGTGGTCCGTGAGGTAGATGCCCTCGGTGGAGAGATGGCCAAGAATATTGACAAGTCCTACATTCAAATGAAGATGTTGAATACAGGAAAGGGGCCAGCAGTCCGTGCGCTTCGTGCCCAAGCGGATAAGGAACTATATTCTAAAGAAATGCGCAAGACGGTTGAGAACCAAGAAAACTTGACTCTTCGACAATCTGTTATTGATGAGATCATCGTCGAAGATGGGAAGGTCAGAGGAGTTGTGACAGCGACCCATCAAGCCTATGGTGCCAAGGCTGTTATTGTCACGACAGGAACAGCTCTCAGAGGAGAAATTATTATCGGGGATCTCAAGTATTCGTCAGGACCAAATCACAGTCTTGCTTCGATTAAACTAGCTGATAATTTAAGAGACCTGGGACTTGAAATTGGACGTTTCAAAACAGGAACGCCTCCTCGTGTCAAGGCATCGTCAATCAATTACGAGGAAACTGAAATTCAACCTGGTGATGAAAATCCAAATCACTTTTCTTACAATTCGCGTGACGAGGATTATTTAAAGGATCAAATCCCCTGTTGGTTAACCTATACCAATAGTCAAAGCCATGAGATTATCAACAGCAATTTACACCGGGCTCCAATGTTTACAGGTGTTGTAAAGGGAGTGGGTCCTCGTTATTGTCCATCTATTGAAGATAAGATTGTTCGCTTTGCTGACAAGGAACGTCACCAGCTTTTCCTAGAACCAGAAGGACGTAATACAGAAGAAGTATATGTCCAAGGCTTGTCAACAAGTTTACCAGAAGATGTGCAAAGAGACCTGGTTCATTCAATCAAGGGACTTGAAAATGCTGAAATGATGCGAACTGGTTATGCAATTGAGTATGATATGGTTCTTCCACATCAGTTACGGGCAACTTTAGAAACAAAGAAAATATCAGGTCTCTTTACAGCGGGTCAAACAAATGGAACATCTGGTTATGAGGAAGCTGCTGGCCAAGGAATTGTGGCAGGGATTAATGCTGCGCTGAAAATTCAAGGGAAACCAGAACTCATTTTGAAACGGAGTGATGGCTATATTGGGGTCATGATTGATGATTTGGTGACCAAAGGAACAGTTGAGCCTTATCGTTTGTTAACCAGTCGTGCTGAGTATCGCTTGATTCTTCGTCATGATAACGCAGATATGCGCTTGACAGAAATTGGGCGCGAGGTTGGTTTGGTTGACGATGAACGTTGGCAACGTTTTGAAACCAAGAAGTATCAGTTTGAAAACGAGATGAAACGTCTTGACAGTATCAAGTTAAAACCTGTAAAGGAAACCAATGAAAAAGTTACAGAACTTGGCTTCAAACCATTAACAGATGCGGTCACTGCTAAAGAATTTTTACGTCGACCAGAGGTATCTTATCAAGATGTTGTCAACTTTATCGGACCAGCTGCTGAAGAGTTAGATGATAAGATCATCGAACTGATTGAGACAGAAATTAAATATGAGGGATATATCTCAAAAGCTTTAGATCAGGTTGAAAAGATGAAACGAATGGAAGAAAAACGAATTCCTGCCACTATTGACTGGGATGATATTGACTCCATCGCAACAGAAGCTCGTCAAAAGTTCAAGCTGATTAATCCAGAGACCATTGGTCAAGCTAGTCGGATTTCTGGTGTCAACCCAGCTGACATTTCTATCTTGATGGTTTATCTTGAAGGCAAGAGTCGGAGTATTTCAAAAAATAAAGAAAATCAATAATCTCACGGGGCTGAAATGGTTTTTCAGCCTCGATTTTATAGAATGAAATTCTTTCTGTTTGTTGACAGTTTTGTCAAGTAAGTTTACAGAGGTTTAGACTGTAAAAGTGCTTTATTCCTGTCTATCTTCTCTTTAATAATGAAGAGAAACCTCGCTTTTTACCTTCATTTGTGGTATAATTCCGTGAAGAGGTTTATGATGAAAAAATTTCGTTTATCGTTCATCCATTATGTATTAATTGGTTTTATTTCATTTGCGATTTTAGCAATTTTTTTAAGAATTTTTGGCAAAGGCTATGTAACTCTTATTGCGATTTTTTTAGTCTTAGCTGCTTTGATTGCTTTATTTGAATACCAATTACAGATTTCAGAGTTAGATGAACTAGAACAAATACAGTATGTTAACCATCAGGCAGAAAGTGGATTGGCATCCCTCCTTGATAAAATGCCTGTTGGTGTCATCAAGATTAATAAAGAAACTAAGGAAGTTGAGTGGTTTAATCCCTATGCGGAATTGATTTTTTCAACAGATGATGGTGATTTTGATGTTGAATTATTGAAAAAACTACTCAATACCTTGTTTGAGGATAAAGGCCATTATGTCACTGTAGCCGATAAGAAATATTCGGTCTACTTTGATCAGACATCAAGTGTTGTATACTTTTTTGATGTTTCAAGTGAGTATGAAGCAACTGTCGGATTAGTAACAACTCGACCGGTGATTGGTATTATCTCTGTTGATAATTATGATGATCTAGAAGATGTCATTTCTGATTCCGATATTAGCAATATCAATAGTTTTATTGCTAATTTTGTGGAAGAGTTTACAGCTCACTACCATATGTTTTACAGACGTGTTGGGATGGACCGTTTCTATTTGTTTACAGATTACACGGTCTTGGAGCAATTGATGGAATCGAAATTTTCTGTTATTGATCAATTTCGTGAAGAGGCCAAAAATCGTGAACTACCTATTACCTTAAGTATGGGATTTTCGTACGGTGATGGAGAGCATGATGGAATTGGTAAAGTGGCTCTATTGAACTTGAACCTTGCGGAAGTTCGTGGTGGGGATCAAGCAGTTGTCAAAGAAAATGATGAACAGAAAAATCCTATCTTCTTTGGAGGGGGGACAGCCTCGGCTGTAAAAAGCACTCGAACTCGGACACGTGCTATGATGACAGCCATTTCGGATAAGATCAAATCTGTTGACCAAGTCTTCATTGTTGGGCATAGAAATTTGGATATGGATGCCTTGGGTGCATCTGTGGGGATGCAGTTCTTCTCGAGTAATATTTTGGCCTCATCCTACGTGGTCTACGACCCACATGCGATGGCCAGCGATATTTCAAGAGCGATTGAGAAATTAGAAAATGAACAAGTTACGAAAATCCTTACCTTAGAGGAAGCCATGAAAATGGTAACGGATCGCTCCTTGTTGATTATGGTTGACCATTCTAAGACAGCATTGACTCTCTCTAAAGATTTTTATCAACAATTTCAACAGATTATTGTCATTGACCATCATCGTCGAGATGATGATTTCCCGGAAAATGTTCTGATCACTTATATTGAGAGTGGGGCGAGCAGTGCGAGTGAATTAGTCAGTGAGCTCATTCAGTTCCAGAAATCTAAGAAAAATCGTTTAACGAAGATTCAAGCTAGTGTCTTGATGGCAGGAATCATGCTGGATACTAAGAACTTTTCTGCTCGTGTGACGAGTCGAACCTTTGATGTGGCGAGTTACCTTCGTTCCAGAGGTAGTGATAGTGTAGCAATTCAAGAGATTTCGGCTATCCAGTTTGATGAGTACCGTGAAGTAAACGAATTGATCTTAACAGGTGAAAAGATTTTGCCACATATCATAGTGGCTTGTGCGAATACGACTAAAGCTTATGATTCAGTAACGATTAGTAAAGCAGCGGATAGTATACTAGCCATGTCTGAAGTGGAAGCCAGCTTTGTCATTGCCTGCAATCAAAGTGGGACCATCTCGATTTCTGCACGAAGTCGAAGTAAAGTCAATGTACAACGTATCATGGAAGAGCTTGGTGGTGGAGGTCATTTCAATTCGGCGGCTTCTCAAATGGAGGGTCAAGATTTGATGAGTATTCGTCAACAACTGATTGAAACTATTGAAAACGAAGTAACTATTGAAAAGGAGAATGTAGAATGAAAGTTATTTTCTTAGCGGATGTAAAAGGTAAAGGTAAAAAAGGCGAAATTAAAGAAGTGCCTACTGGTTATGCCCAAAACTTTTTGATCAAGAAAAATCTTGCGAAAGAAGCCAATGCCCAAGCAATCGGTGAACTTCGTGGAAAGCAAAAGTCAGAAGAAAAAGCACATGCTGAATTGTTAGCAGAAGCGCAAAAGATTAAAGCGAAATTGGAAGAAGAAGCTACTGTTGTTCAATTTACCGAAAAAATTGGGCCAGATGGTCGTACTTTTGGCTCTATTACTAATAAAAAAATTGCAGAAGAATTGGAGAAACAATTTGGTATTAAAATTGATAAACGTCATATCCAAGTTACCTCCCCAATTCGTTCAACAGGTTTGATTGACGTCCCTGTAAAAATTTATCAAGATGTTACAAGTGTGATTAATATTCGTGTAAACGAAGGGTAAACACGATCGATAGAAAGGTTTTTTTATGGCTGAGATAGAGGAATTACGAACACAACCTCAGGATATCCAGGCTGAACAATCAGTGTTGGGAGCCATCTTTATTGATGAGGGGAAATTGGTCTTTGTTCGTGAATATATCGAACCTGGCGATTTCTTTAAGTATTCGCACCGTTTGATTTTTAAAGCCATGATTGATCTAGCTGATCGTGGGGATGCGATTGATGCGACGACTGTTCGAAATATTTTAGATAGTCAAGGAGATCTCCAAAACATTGGCGGTCTCTCCTATTTAGTAGAAGTTATTAATTCGGTACCAACTTCAGCCAACGCGGAGTATTACGCGAAGATTGTAGCCGAAAAAGCTGTCCTACGTCGGTTAATCTCTCGGTTAACGGAAAGTATTAATCAAGCTTATGATGGTGCGAGTCCGTCAGATGAAATCATCGCTGGTGCTGAAAAAGCTCTGATTGATGTTAGTGAAAACGCAAATCGTAGTGGGTTTAAAAATATTCGGGACATCTTGAATATAAATTTTGGTAGCTTAGAAGCCCGTTCGCTTCAAACCTCTGATATCACGGGTATTGCAACAGGTTACCGCGATTTGGACCATATGACAACAGGGCTACATGAGGAAGAGTTGATTATTTTAGCGGCTCGTCCTGCAGTAGGGAAAACAGCTTTTGCTCTAAATATTGCACAAAATATCGGAACAAAGTTGGACAAGACAGTTGCTATTTTTTCATTAGAAATGGGTGCTGAAAGTTTGGTTGACCGGATGTTAGCAGCTGAAGGCTTGATTGAATCCCATTCGATTCGGACGGGTCAATTGACAGATGAAGAATGGCGGAAATATGCAATTGCCCAAGGGAATTTGGCCAATGCGAGTATTTACATTGATGATACTCCAGGAATTCGGATTACTGAGATTCGTTCGAGAGCACGTAAATTAGCGCAGGAAACAGGAAATCTTGGTCTGATTCTGATTGACTACCTTCAGCTGATTACAGGAACTGGAAGAGAAAATCGTCAACAGGAAGTTTCGGAAATTTCCCGTCAGTTAAAGATTTTGGCCAAGGAACTAAAAGTACCTGTTATTGCTTTGAGCCAGCTGTCACGTGGTGTGGAGCAGCGTCAAGACAAACGCCCTGTTCTTTCTGATATTCGTGAGTCTGGATCCATTGAACAGGATGCGGATATTGTTGCCTTCTTGTATCGGGATGATTATTATGATCGAGCTGGTGAAGAGGAAGAAGATGGCATGCCCAATAATACGGTTGAAGTGATTATCGAGAAAAACCGTTCAGGTGCGCGTGGAACAGTAGAATTAATTTTCCAAAAGGAATACAATAAATTCTCAAGCATTTCAAAGAGAGAGGATCAATAAGATGAGTGATGCATTTACAGATGTTGCAAAAATGAAAAAAATTAAAGAAGAGATCAAAGCTCATGAAGGACAAGTGGTCGAAATGACGCTTGAAAATGGACGGAAACGTCAAAAGAATAAATTCGGACGCTTGATTGAGGTCTATCCTTCTTTATTTATCATTGAGTATACGAATGACAATAGCCTGCCAGGTGAACCAGCTAATACCTACGTGGAGTCTTACACCTATTCAGATATTTTAACAGAGAAAAATTTAATTCGTTATTTGGATTAATTTCTTGCTTTTTTCGTTTAAAACAGTTATTATAGTAAATACATATGGGAGTCTGTGTACAGTCTGAGAGGAAGTGTAAGCTTCGACCGCACCTGATCTGGGTAATGCCAGCGTAGGAAACAAATGAAATGTATTTTTCGTTATGAGTGACCTTGTGCTATCCGTCTCCTTTTAGGAGGCGTTTTTTTATTTTTGAGAAAGGAGGTTACGATGTCTCTTGTAAATAGATATTCGAAGCAGTTGATAGGGATTGCAGGGGTTGCCAGTCTTCTTGTCTTATGGCAGTTGGCAGGATTTTTAAACATCTTACCAAAATTTGTATTGCCGACACCGCTTGAAATAGGGACTGCCTTTGTTCGGGATCGAGCACTTCTAATGCATCACAGCTTGTCTACTCTTCAAGTAGCCTTGCTCGGACTCGTTATAGGAGTTCTTCTGGCTGCAGGTTTAGCGATTGTCATGGATAGTTTTCAATGGGTCAATGATCTAGTCTATCCTTTTATGGTTATCATACAGACGATTCCAACGATTGCCTTAGCTCCGATTCTGGTCCTTTGGTTTGGTTACGGTGTATTTCCAAAACTTGTCTTGATCATTATTACAGTGGTGTTTCCCATTGTTGTGAGTCTTCTAGACGGATTTCGACATTGTGATCAAGATATTTTGCGGTTATTTCAGATTATGCAAGCCAATCGATTTCAAACCTTAGTTCACTATAAGATTCCCGCAACACTCCCATATTTTTTTGCAGGTTTGCGTGTCAGTGTTTCCTATGCTTTTATCAGTACGGTTGTGTCAGAATGGCTAGGGGGCTTTGATGGCTTAGGAGTCTATATGATTCAATCGAAGAAGTTGTTTCAGTACGATACAATGTTTGCGATTATTGTGTTAATTTCTACTATTAGCTTATTGGGAATGTTCCTTGTTGACCTACTAGAAAGAAGAATTCTGAAATGGAAAAAGGATTGACAAATTTGTAAATGGTGTAAAATTAAATTGACAATAATGTAAAAGAGGTATTTCTTATGAAGAAGCAGTTAGCTTTGTTTTTATCGATTATTTGTGGAGTTGTTTTTTTGGTAGCTTGTCAAAATTCTGTCAAACAGTCGTCAAGCGGGTTGAAAAAGATTGATTTTATCCTTGACTGGACTCCCAATACCAACCACACAGGGATTTATGTTGCAAAAGAAAAAGGTTACTTTAAAGAAGCGGGCTTGGATGTAGATATCAAACTTCCACCTGAAGACAGTAGTTCTGACTTAATTATTAATGGGAAGGCTCCATTTGGTATTTATTTCCAAGATTCTATGGCTAAGAAGTTAGATAAAGGTGCTGGGATTACAGCCGTTGCAGCTATCGTCGAACACAATACATCAGGGATTATTTCAAGTAGAGATGCAGGAATTAAAACTCCCAAGGATTTGGCTGGGAAGAAATATGGTACCTGGAATGATCCGATTGAATTGGAAATGATTAAATCGATGATGAAAAAAGAAGGGGCTGATTTTAATCAAGTAAAATTGGTTCCAAATAGTGATTCGAATTCCATTACGCCAATTGAAAATAAAGTCTTTGATGCTGCTTGGATTTATCATGGTTGGGATGGAATTTTGGCTGAGCAAAAGGGAATGAAGACGAATTTCTTTTATATGAAAGATTTTGTCCCTGCATTTGATTATTATTCTCCTGTTATTATTGCGAACAATGACTATTTGAAGTCTCATAAAGAGGAAGCAAAAAAATTCATTCAAGCGGTGAAAAAGGGCTACCAATATGCTATAGAGCATCCAGAAGAAGCAGCAGATATCTTGATGAAACAAGCCCCTGCCTTGGCCAACCAGCGTGATTTTGTCCTGGCTTCGCAAAAATATCTTTCCAGTCAGTATGCTTCAGATAAGCACAAATGGGGGCAGTTTGACCCCAGACGGTGGAATGCTTTTTATGCTTGGGCAAAAGAGCAAGGTTTGGTCTCAAATGACTTAAGAGACAAAGGGTTCACAAATGAATTGGTAGGTGACTGATATTTTAACAGTAAAAGATGTAAGTTTCTCATTTGGAGATAAAGCAGTTTTAAATAATGTATCTCTAGAAGTACAAAAAGGAGAAATTGTCTCCATTCTAGGTCCGAGTGGGGTAGGCAAATCAACCTTGTTTAATTTAATTGCCGGAATCCTTCCCTTGCAAATGGGGTCTATAGTCGTAGATAATGCTCCTATCTCCTTTGGGAAGGTCAGCTATATGCTTCAAAAGGACCTTTTATTAGAACATAAGACAGTATTGGGGAATATTATTCTTCCTCTCCAATTGAAAAAAATTTCTAAGGAAGAGGCGACGAAGACAGCTCTAAAATTGTTAGAGGAATTTAAATTGGAAAGTATTGCCAACCTTTATCCCAATGCGCTGAGCGGGGGGATGCGGCAACGGGTGGCGCTGTTGAGGACTTATCTTCTGGGGCATTCTGTTTTTCTATTAGATGAAGCTTTTAGTGCTTTGGATGAATTGACAAGGCAGGATCTCTATCAATGGTATCTAGAAAGTAAGGAACGCCTTGGTCTGACAACTCTTGTGATCACCCACAGTATTGAAGAAGCTCTGACATTAAGTGATCGGGTCTATATATTGAATAACAATCCAGGAGAAATTGTTGCAGATCTCCCTGTGAAATGGGATGCGGCAACGGATAGAGATTGGCAACAATTGCAATATAAAAAACAAATTATAAAATTGTTGACGGATGATCATTAAAAATCGTTTTGAAGGACTTTACAAAGTTTCTATTCCGTGTTAAAATAGAATTTGTGCGAAATGACAGCAGGACAAAATGAAGCTCGTCAACAGGAAGCCAGCTAGAAAAGTAACCTTTGCTGTTTGGGCGAAGGCTTTCTGAACGAATCAGGTTTGTCTAAAACGTTATTTCCTACAAAAAAATATTTTTATAGGAGGACATTTCAAATGTCACGTTATACAGGACCATCTTGGAAACAATCTCGCCGTCTTGGCTTGTCACTTACAGGTACAGGTAAAGAATTGGCACGTCGTAACTACGTACCAGGTCAACATGGACCAAACAACCGTTCAAAATTGTCAGAATACGGTTTGCAATTAGCTGAAAAACAAAAACTTCGTTTCTCTTACGGACTTGGTGAAAAACAATTCCGTAACTTGTTCGTACAAGCTACTAAGATCAAAGAAGGAACTGTCGGTTTCAACTTCATGCTTCTTTTGGAACGTCGTTTGGATAACGTTGTTTACCGTCTTGGACTTGCGACTACTCGTCGTCAAGCTCGTCAATTCGTTAACCACGGTCACATCCTTGTTGACGGAAAACGTGTTGATATCCCTTCATACCGTGTAACTCCAGGTCAAGTGATCTCAGTTCGCGAAAAATCAGCTAAAGTTCCAGCTATCCTTGAAGCTGTTGAAGCTACAGTTGGACGTCCAGCATTCGTATCATTTGATGCTGATAAACTTGAAGGTTCATTGACTCGCCTTCCAGAACGCGATGAAATCAACCCAGAAATCAACGAAGCACTTGTCGTTGAATTCTACAACAAAATGCTTTAATTTTAAGATATATCTTACGAAAAGCCTACAACAGTGGGCTTTTTGTTTTGTCTTAAACGGTTGATTGTTGGGTTTGCTCCCCTTTTTGTTCCCCTTATAGAGCTGTTTCATAAAATGAGACAGTTATTTTTTTTCTTAAAACCTAAAGATTCTAACTAAAAAAACCTGATCTATCTAGATCAGGCGAAGGTGTTAACGTAACATTTTCATCAGAAATTCAGCCATTTGTTGAGGACTTTCTTTTTTTCCACGAGAGACCCATATTTGACAGACGCCAAAGAAAGCATTGGCCAAATAGACAGAGCTGTAGACTCTTTCAATATCTGTTAATGATTTGTTGCTATAGCGCTCTTGCAAACTATCAACCAGTAGACTCTGCAATTTGTGGCGCAAGAAGGTTTGGATTTCCTTGGTACCATTCTCTGTCAAAAGAACTGCAAAGAGAGGTTCCTTGGTTAGAAATTCAAACACCTCTATAATCGCTTGGTGCTTGTCATCCTGGTGTTTGTCAAAAATGTATTCAAGTTTGTGAAAGAGTGCTTGTTGGTAGCGCTCGATCATGTCGTACTTGTCTCGATAGTGGGTATAAAAACTAGAGCGACTAATGCCAGATTCTTGTGCTAACTCGACCGTTGTGATTTGGTCGAAAGATTCTTTTTCGAGCAGTCGGACCATAGCTTCCTCAATGGTTCGTTTTGTTTTTAATCGTTTATTACTTTCAGTCATGTCTCAATCCTTTTTGAACAAAAATATACACAGTGTCCATTTATCAATTTTTCTACTTGTGGAAATTTCTAGAAACTGTATAATCTATTATATCAGAAATTTAGACAATGTGTATAAAAAGGAGACAAAAATGATGAAAGAATGGAAGGCTATTCTAAAAAAGCCAACATTTATTATTGTCATGATTGGAGTAGCCTTAATCCCGGCTCTCTATAATGTGATTTTCCTCTCTTCCATGTGGGATCCATATGGTCGGGTTTCAGATCTTCCTGTAGCGGTTGTTAATAAGGATCAATCTGCTACATATAATGGACAAAAGATGGACATCGGGAAAGACATGGTGTCCAATTTAAAGGATAACGATTCGCTTGATTTTCATTTTGTAGATGAGAAAGCTGCGAAAGATGGTCTAAAAAATGGCGATTATTATATGATGGTAACGCTACCTGAGGATCTTTCAAAAAAAGCTAGCTCCATTCTAACCAATCATCCAGAACAGATGACCATTGATTACCAAACGTCCAGTGGTCATAGTTTTATCGCAGGAAAAATGAGCGACTCTGCGATGACAAAAATGCAGCAGACAGTGGCTGAAAAAGTGACCAATACTTATACAACAGCTTTATTTTCCAAAATGGGATCGCTTAAATCTGGTATGGGGACAGCGGCAGATGGAAGTGCTAAATTAGCAGATGGTGCAACAAAGTTGGAAAACGGTGGGCAAACACTGACCACTAATTTGAATACCTTAGCTAGTTCCAGTTTAACATTTTCAGATGGCGCAACCACCCTCCGAACTGGTTTAGCAGCCTATACAGATGGTGTTGGTCAATTGGGAAATGGTCTCAATCAAATGGCTGGTCAACTTCCAAACTTGGTATCTGGAGTCAATCAATTAAATAATGGGTTTGGTACTTTTAATACAGGCTTGATGGCTTACGCTACCGGAGTGGATCGGTTAGGAAATGGTCTCAATCAAATGGCAAGTCAAACCCCTCAGTTGGCCTCAGGCGTTGGACAATTAAGTAGCGGAATGGGAAGACTCAATGATGGTCTTGGCAATTATACCAATGGCGTGCGTCAATTGAATTCGGGCTTGTCAAACTTTTCAAATGGTTTAGTGACCTATACGAATGGGGTTGCCTCATTATCAGAAGGGGTAGGTCAATTAAGTAGTCAATCTGCAACTCTTCGAAATGGGGTTTCTCAATTAGAATCAGGTATTCAGACCTTATCAAGCCAATTACAAGCTTCAACAAGTCAATCTGCACAGATTGAACAATTAGCCGCTGGTTTAAACCAATTAAATGGAGCGATTCAAAACGCTTCAGTAGATACCAGTCAACTTTCTTCAGGCTTAATGAGTATTGCAAATTCAGCCCAAGAGATCCTTGCTTCAGCTCAAGCAGATCGTGCAAATGCCCTTGCAAGTGTGCAAGGAACAGCAGCCTATCAGGCAATGACAGCGGACCAACAAGCGGAAATCAGTGCAGCAATCTCATCGAGCCCGAGCGCGAGTGAAACAGCAGCTCAAGGGATCTTAACAAGGATCCAAACGATCCAAGGTAGTTTGAATGCAGAAAAGAGCTTGACACAACTGCAAACAGTAGCTAATCAAGTATTACCAACAGCCTCTTCGACCTTGACAGACTTGTCAAGTGGCTTGTATAAGATCCAATCCGCAATTAGTGGGCAATTGTTGCCAGCTAGTCAAACCATCAGTCAAGGAATCAACGCATACACAGCAGGTGTAGATCAAATTGCAAGTGGGGCAACCCAACTTCAGACCAATAGCAGCAGCTTAACAGAAGGAGCTGGTCAGTTAGCAGCAGGTGTTGGCCAACTAGATAGTAAATCATCGGAATTGCTTGCAGGAAGCAATCAATTAACTTCTGGACTAGGTGAGTTAAATGGTAAGATGCCTGCTTTGACATCTGGTATGAATCAGTTGGTGTCAGGCGCAACACAATTAACAGACAAGTCTGGTGAATTGATTGCTGGTGCTGGGAAATTAGCAGACGGAGTAGGGCAATTGAACAGCAAAACTCCAGAGTTGGCAGGTGGTGTCAACAAACTTGTCACAGGTGTCAACCAGTTGACAGAGAAATCAGGTCAATTGGTTACGGGGGCTGATAAACTAGCTGACGGAGCAAATCAAATCTCAGATGGATCCAGCAAATTAGCAGCGGGTGGCCAAACATTGACGAACGGTTTGGGTGAATTAGCAACAGGAAGCCAAACATTGAGTCAAGGTTTAAACGATGCTAAGGAACAATTGAATGCTGCTACAACTGAAAAAGAAAACGCAAAAACCTTAGCCAATCCTGTTACGACTTCTAAAACAGATCAAGATAATGTCCCTGTAAATGGGGTCGGAATGGCTCCTTATATGATCTCTGTAGCACTCTTTGTTTGTGCCTTGTCAACCAATATGATCTTTGCAAAATTGCCATCCGGTCGTCATCCTGAAAGTCGTTGGGCATGGTTTAAATCTCGCTTTGAGGTCAATGGAACCATTGCGGTGATTGCAGGAGTCTTGGTCTATGTTGCGGTTCACTTGATTGGTTTATCAGCCAATCATGAATTGGCTACCCTCTTCCTTTGTGTGATCGGTAGTGTGGCCTTCATGTCTATCGTGACCGCTTTAACGACATGGCAAAGCAAAGTCGGTGCTTTCCTTTCCTTGATTCTCTTGCTCTTGCAATTGGCTTCTAGTGCGGGAACCTATCCACTTGCTTTAACAAATGGATTTTTCCAAGCTATTCACCCATTCTTGCCAATGAGCTATACCGTTTCTGGTCTTCGTCAAACGATTTCGATGACAGGAGAAATTGGAAGTCAAGTCGCCTTCCTTTTGATGACGATTGCTCTATTTGCAGGGCTAGGAATGTGGTTTTATAATCCAAAAAAATATGAAGAGGACTAATCGTCAGGAACTCTCAACTCATTTGTAGTTGGGAGTTTTTGTTTCACATGAAACAAAAAAATTCTCGCGTTTTTAGGCGAGAAGGATGATTATTTAAAGAAGACGACATCAGAATTTGGTGTGATATAGAGGAGTTGGTCGTTTTCAAAGACTAGCTGGATAGTGTTGTTTTTATAGGTGTAAATGGTATAGTTTCCTCCAAGTGTAGAAGCTTGTTTCAGATCAACAGCTCCCATTAAGAAGGCATGGGCTTGTTCTTCTGTAATTTTCCCTTCATGGTAGAGCTTTTTAATATTTTCTAGTTCAATATTTTGAAAAGATTTGCTCATATAAGCAGGGTCTGTTAGTTGTTTCTCTGGATTTCCAAGGATTTTTTGGACAAGAGTAGTGGTATACCCTTCATAATCCGGCGTTTGTACAAAAATATGGTCGTCATTTCGAGAGTAGGCTACTTTTAAGTTCCCTGTTGCATAAATTTTATCCTTGGGCGCTTCTTGGGCATTTCTAGGGAGCCCTTCGGTTGTGATGACTTCAGTAGTGGTATTTGTATTTGTTGAAGGAGAGCTAGATGAATGGTTTAAACTACTTGAATTACTTGAACGACCCGAACTGCTAGGTCGACTTGAGCTACTTTTTTTACTGTTTTTATTTGAGGAGGAAGTGGTAGGCGCTTTTTTGAAATGAATCTTAAAGTCTGGCACACAGGCTGAGAGAAAAAGAAGCGACAGCAAGAGTGTGAATAAAAGAGGAAGGTGACGTTTTCTCATAATGTTCCTTTCGAAAAGTGGATTGATTTTCCATTCTATCATAAAAAGAGGAATAAAAAAAGGTCAGGAAGAAATCCTGCCTTTATTTGTTATTATGGATGTCCACCACCAGGTCCACCGCCTTGAGGTCCGCCACCGCCGGGAGCCCCACCGCCTCCAGGCATAGAGTTGACAATTTCCGTTTGTTTTTCACCGTTGATATAGATGTCACCTCCTGTATAGGTTGCAGTTCCATCAAAGTCAAAGCCAGATTGACCTGTCAAATTGATGGTTCCTCCAGTCACAGTGATATTGCCGTTAGAGTCGATTGGATCGGTATCCCCTTGGCCAACTTCAACATTGAGGGTTCCACCGTTCATGGTGAAGAAAATTTCATCTTGGTTGGCATTGGCATTGGCTGCATTGACACCGTCGTCAGTTGCATAGATGGTGATATCTCCACCATTGATGGTGATCGATTTTCCTTCAAGCCCTTCGACAGACTCGGTTACCTTGTAGGTTCCGCTATCGATGACCAGATCACCTGAAGCGTGGATACCATCGTCCCCTGCTGAAATGGTCATGGTATTGTCAGACAGATACATGGTTCCGACAGATGTATCTTCATCATTATCCACCTTGACCGCATCTTCATCTGCATCAATGGTCATGGTCGTACCAGTGATATTGAGTTCATCATTGACGTTGAAGGCATCCCCTACAGCTGTAATTTTATAGGTTCCGCCTGTGATGTGGAGAGTGTCATTGGCCTTGATCCCGTTATTTTTCTTGGCATCAATGTTGAGTGTACCTGAACCATTGATGGTGAGGTCTCCTTTAGAGAAGATGACCGCATCGGCATCTTCATCACTGTTTGAACTTGAATCAGATAGGGTATTAGTTGTGCCATCCGCTAGAGTCAGGTATACATGCCCTGCTTTTGTAGCAGAGATTGGCGCGTTTGTGTTGGTCATGGTAACGCCTTTTAGGACGATGTGGACATCATCTGAATCACCAGCTTCGACTTTGATTTGAACCCCGTCTGATTCACCAGAGATAACATAGGTTCCAGCTTTAGAGATGGTCACGGTTGATCCAGAAACGGTGACCCCGTCACCTGAAACAGTTGCAGACGAACCAGAAAGTTTTACAGTAGAGGCTGTACTTTCATCATAAGAAGTGTCATAGTCCTTATCTGTAAAATACTTGGAGCTATTGGTTTTACTATTTGAAGTAGAAGTAGCGGTTGTTTGTGCAGTATTGCTTGTTGTAGATGATTTTGATGAAGCTTGGGTACAAGCTGTCAGTAAGGTGAGGGTTGTCACCCCCGTTAATAAGAATTTCCATTTGTTTGATCTCATGAGCTTTTCCTCTCGTTCAATTGATATGCTCCTAGTCTACTGTTGCTAGCTGAAAGTTTCCTAAAGTTTTTCTGAAGGGAACCTTAACTTTAGTTTTCTTTAAGTTTGGCTTAATAAAAGGTTAAGAAATAGCCACTAAACTAAAGAACAAGTAAAGCGACTCGTGGCTTTGCAACAAAAAACGATAACTTAACGAACGAACTTTTATAGAACAAAAGGAGAAAGAACATGAAAAAAACGGTAGAAACAAGCTTCAAGCGGATTGAAACCAAATATGTGGTGAATAAAGAAGACTTGGATGACTTATTGAAAGATTTGAAGAAATATGTTGTTGAAGATGCTTATCCCATCTCCACAATTTCGAATGTCTATTTTGATACCGAAGACTTCGATGTGATCCAAGATGCTCTTGCTCATCAGAACCATCGTGAAAAAATTCGTATGCGGACCTATGTAGAGCGTCCAACAGTGGATAGCCCGGCCTTTCTAGAAGTAAAATCAAAGGATGCAGAAGGTATTGGTCACAAGCTCCGCTTGGTCTCTAACCCTTCCTCAATTACCCGTCTCATGACGGATGGACTAGTGGATCAAACCATTCAGGATCTGGACTTGGTTCAAGAAATTCAAGTTCTGCGCCAGCGCTATGATAACCGACTACAGCCTCAGATGTACATTTATTATGATCGTTTGTCCTTGAAAGAAAAGAAGAGCATTCAAGGCTATCCTTACAAAAAGATTCGGGTCACTCTGGATCAAAACCTAGTCTATCGTGATCAGCAGGTCAGTCTCCTTCATGGAAAAGCTGGAGAGCCTTTATTAGAAGAAAATACGATCATTATGGAAATCAAGGCTCCAGGTGAGGAACCCCAGTGGCTGAAGGATATTCTGGATAAGTATGGTCTGGTTAAACAAAAATTTTCGAAATACAGTTGTGCCTACCATAAGTCACAAGGCTTAGATTATGCACCAACGCCAATTCAAGAAGGAACAGGTGCTACCTATGTCTAGTTTATTTTATTCTATTTTTAAAAATACTACGACGGCAACTGTGGACCCCTTGCGGCTGATGTTGGCCTTACTCGTCAGCTTGGTTCTCGGGATAGCCCTATCTTGGACCTACAAATACCGTACCCTCTATACGCGTGAATTTATCGTCAGTCTCACTTTACTTCCTTGTTTAATGACCCTGGTGATTTTCCTGGTGAACGGAAATCTTGGGACCTCGATTGCAGTAGCAGGAACTTTTAGTTTGATTCGTTTCCGGTCTGCCACCAGTGGATCGAGAGAATTGATCGCGATTTTCCTAGCCATGATCATTGGCTTGGCGGCTGGATCAGGTTACCTCTTATTGGCAGTTTTGTTTACGGCCTTTCTTTTAGCCATCTGGCTCTTGCTCGAGACCAAGCAAAGTAAAACCGACCACCAACGTCGCCGTCACCTGACGATTCAAGTAGAAAATCAGGCTAGGATTGCGGATAAAATCAGCCGTCTGCTGGATGGCAATTGTACAGAAGTCGACTTGATTTCGGTCAATACAAGCCAAAATGGGGAACAGCTTGGCTTGGATTATGAAGTAAATCTGAGACCAGAAGTCGACGATTTTGCAATGACGACCCTCCTAACAGAAGAAATTTATAATTGCGATGTATCCTTGACCAAGAAGGCAAAGAAAAGAAAGAATTTATAACTGAGGCTGGGACAAAAGTCCTAGCCTCTCAATTGTCTTTGGATTATCGAACAAGACGCAGTGGTTGAGTGGGCTCTACTAGGCTGATTTCATCAGCTTTTACAGCCCTACTCAACTGTGCGGAGGTGGGACAGAAATCGAATTCTAACGAATGACCGATTTCTGTCCCACTCCCTTTTTAGACTTTTAAGAACTTTTTAAGAAAAAGTGGTATAC
>CAUUAM010000004.1:0-33669 GCA_963543165.1 uncultured Streptococcus sp.
ACCAAGTTTTTCTGAGTTACTTGAAAAGTCTAACTTAATTTGACAATTTAGGAAATCTAATAAATTCTATAAAAAGAAATGTTACTCGTTAGAGTGATTCAATCATCTACTGAAACTTTTCGTCGTGAGAAAAGTACCTGAAACTTAATAGTTTCAGGTACTCGGAATTATTGAGACCTTAGGCTCAATAATTAGTCATGGAACTTCGAAGAAGTTCGCTGACGTCCGTACTCACCTAAGGAAAGTTTCTAAGAAGACTTTGTCTTTCAATCAGGGCGTGGAAAATTTCCAACCTCTCTAGTCCTTGTTCAAATTGCGTAACATCTCATCGATCTTGTTACCGTATTCGATAGACTCGTCTTTGACAAAAGTAAGATCCGGAATCTTGTACAATTTCAAATTCCGACCTAATTCACGCTTGATGGTTCCTGTTGCTTTTTCAAGGCCTGTCTGAGCCTTTTGATTGTCTGAAGCCAAATCACTCATAATTGAATAATACACTTTGGCCATAGACAAATCACCTAGCATTTGAACATCCGTAATAGTAACGCCTTGAACACGCGGGTCACGGACTTTCTTTTGTAAAATCTCATTGACTTCACGCTTGATTTCCATCCCTACTCGATCTGTCCGAAAATGACTTGCCATAGGAACTCCTTTCTGCTTTGTGTTTAAAAACTAGGAAATCAGAGAAAGGTCCTCTTTTTTCCTAGTCAGCCTCTTATTTTTTAATTTCTTCCATGATGTAGGCTTCGATGGTATCATCGGTCTTGATATCATTGTAGCCTTCAATCATCAATCCACCCTCACGACCATTTGTCACTTCTTTGACATCATCTTTGAAGTGTTTCAAGCTTGCAAGAGCACCGTCATAGATCACGACACCGTCACGAATGACACGGACTTTGGAATCACGAGTGACCTTACCACTGAGGACCATAAATCCACCAATGGTACCCACTTTAGAGACTTTAAAGGTTTCACGAATAACCGCTTCCCCAATGACTTTCTCTTCAAACTCAGGATCCAACATTCCCTTCATGGCATCTTCCATTTCTTCAATCACTTTGTAGATGATTGAGTGAAGACGGATTTCTACCTCATCCGCTTCAGCTTGCTGACGCGCTTGAGGAGTAGGGCGGACGTTAAATCCAATGATGAAGGCATTTGAAGCTTCTGCGAGGGTAACGTCTGATTCGTTGATAGCACCAACCGCTGAGTGAACGATGGTAACCTTGACACCTTCTACTTCAATCTTTTGAAGGGAAGCAGCAAGGGCTTCAACCGAACCTTGTACATCAGCCTTGATGATAACATTAACAGATTTCACTTCACCAGCCTTCAAAGTATCAAAGAGGTTTTCAAGGCTGACACGATTAGTTGCTTGACGTTGTTTCATCAATGCACGTTTGGCACGTTCTTCACCTGCTGCACGCGCTGATTTTTCATCTTCATAAACCGCGAAATGGTCACCTGCCATCGGCGCCTCGTTCAAACCAGTGATAGAAACCGGAGTAGATGGTCCAGCCACTTTCACGCGACGGCCAAGATCGTTGGTCATGGCACGAACACGTCCAAAGGTATTTCCGACAACGATTGGGTCTTGGACATTCAACGTACCTTGTTGAACCAGAAGGGTTGCAACCGCACCTTTTCCTTTATCCAAACGAGCTTCGATAACGGTACCGATAGCACGAACGGTTGGATCTGCCTTGAGTTCTTGGATTTCAGCTACAAGAAGAACCGTTTCCAACAACTCATCGATGTTTTGGTTGAACTTGGCTGAGATTTCAACAAACTCTGAATCGCCACCCCAAGCTGTTGACATAACGCCGTGTTCTGCCAATTCACCGATTACACGTTCTGGGTTGGCACCTGGCTTATCAATCTTATTGATGGCTACAATGATTGGAACATTGGCTGCTTTTGAGTGGTTGATCGCTTCGATCGTTTGTGGCATAACCCCGTCATCTGCTGCTACAACCAAAATGGTAATATCGGTAACAGATGCACCACGTGCCCGCATAGAGGTGAAGGCCGCGTGTCCAGGTGTATCCAAGAAGGTAATCTTCTTGCCATTTTCAACAATTTGGTAAGCCCCGATATGCTGAGTGATTCCTCCCGCTTCACCTGTTGCTACACGTGAGTTACGAAGGGTATCCAAAAGGGTTGTTTTACCGTGGTCAACGTGCCCCATGATGGTTACAACTGGTGGACGTTCCACTAGCTCATCTTCGTTTAGATAACCATCTTCCACGAAGAAACGTTCAATATCGGCATTGTCCACTTCAACCTTTTTCTTGGCTTCAATTCCATAATCTACCAAAAGGAGTTCAATGGTATCGCCATCCAAGGATTGGTTTTGTGTCGCCATCACGCCCATCATGAAGAGCTTCTTAACGATTTCTGCTGGCTCACGCTTAATCCGTTTTGCGATTTCCGCAACCGTCATTCCATCTGTGTACTCAAATTCACTTGGCAACTCGTGGAATTTACGCTCTGTTACTGGTTTTGGAGCCTCATTGCGGTTATTCTTTCCTTTTTTATTCTTTTTGTTGTTATTCCAGTTACTATTTCTTTGATTTCTCACTTGGTTTTGACTACTTCGATTCTTTTGTTGTTTTCTTGGACCATCTTCTTCACGATCAAAATCTTCACGTTTTTTGTCTGGTCTAGCTTGCTTTTTCCGACGTGTATCAACTGCTACAGGACTTGGAGCCGCTACTGGAGTTGTTTTCACTGGTTCTGCCTTTGGTTGTGGAGAGACCACTTCAGTTGCAAGCACCTCTTCGCGCTTACGGCGTTGTTGACGTTCTTGCTCAACCTTGGCTGCCTGGTTTTGCTTGTAGCGTTCTTCACTACCACGTGCATATTCCGCATTTTGTTCTGCCTTTAATGCTGCGGCACGGGCTTTAAAATCAATCTTTGGAGCACCGTTTACAGGATTTGGACGTCCTTGACCGTTTCCAGCTTGATCGCGACGACGATCATTCCCTTGATTTCGGCGGTCATTCCCTTGATTTCGGCGGTCATTCCCTTGGTTTTTGCGATCATTACTGTTTTGGAAACGATCCCCGTCCCGACGGTTGTTTTGTTGTTTTTTAGGTCGATTTCCTTGTTGTTGACGACGTTCCGCCTGCTCTTTCGCACGCGCTTCCCGTTCCGCTTTAAAGTTACGACTTTTTGGTTTCGCAGCTGGTGTAGGCGTTTCTAATCTTGTCTCAGTTTTTTCTTGGTTTTTGACCGCTACTGCTTCTTTTTTTTCTACGACAGCCGTTGCCTTTGCAGCCACCTCTGCTACTTTCTTTTCGACTGTTTCTTTTTTTGCTGCAAAGCTCTTGATTAACTTTTCAGCAGCATCTGTATCGACACTAGATGCATGACTCTTAACGTCAAAACCTAATTCTTTCGCACGAGTGACGACTTCTTTACTTTCCTTGCCCAATTCTTTGGCAATTTCGTATAATCTTTTCTTAGACAATTGCTGTCCTCCTCTTCTATTCCATAAGAGACCTCATTTTCTTTGAAAATCCAGCATCTACAACTGCGACGACCTTCCGGGCACGTCCAATTGCAGTGCTTAATTCTAGTGTTGAAAACACGGTAGATACTTGAACCTCATAATAGTGACCCTTATCCGTCACTTTCTTTGTCAGATTGCTAGCAGCATCATTTGCTAGGAAAACCAATTTTGCTTTGCCTTCCTGGATCGCTTTAATCACGAGTTCTTCTCCAGAAATCAGTTTTCCTGCTCTTTGTGCCAAACCTAACAAATTGCTCAATTTTTGCTTATTCAAGGCCTAACTCTCTTCTCTTCACCTTATGATCTACATATGCGATCAATTCATCATAGAAAGCTTCTTCCACTTCCATATTAAAGCTACGATTAAAAGCTCTCTTTTTCTTCGCAAGTGCCGCTTCTTCATTATCTAATTTGATATAAGCTCCACGACCATTGGCTTTACCAGTTGGATCGATAAAGACTTGCCCTTCCTTATTTTTAACAATGCGGAGCAAATCGCGCTTATCGATAATTTCGTTTGAAACGACTGATTTTCTTAAAGGGATTTTTCTTGTCTTAACCATTTTCCCTCCTTCTTTTAATCGACTTGCTCTTGATCACTTTCTACTTGATCTTCAAAAGTTTCTTGAGCTGCTTCCATTTCTTCAAACTCACTCGCAGATTTGATATCGATCCGATAACCAGTCAAATGAGCTGCCAAGCGAACGTTTTGCCCACGGCGACCAATAGCAAGAGATAATTTATTATCTGGAACCACGACAAGGGCGTGCTTGCTGTCTTCATCATCAAAGATAACTTGGTCTACTTCTGCAGGAGCAATCGCATTGTAAATGAATTCAGCTGGATCTGGAACCCATTCAATGACATCGATGTTTTCTTCTGTTGGAACCATGCGGTCCAATTTTTGATCATAGCGTGCTGGATGGAATTTGCTAGTAATCTTTTTAATGTTCGATCCACCACGACCAACGATGGTCCCAATCGCATCCACGTTTGGATTATGGCTACGAACAGCAACTTTGGTCCGGTCGCCAGCTTCACGCGCTACGCTCATGATTTCAACTGTTCCATCGTATACTTCCGGAATTTCTTGCTCCATCAAACGTTTGATCATTTCTGGATGGCTACGGCTAACAAAGACATTGACACCACGAGGATTGTCTTCCACTTTGTAGACAAAAACTTCGATGCGATCATGGGATTGGAAAACTTCCCCCGGAATTTGATCTTGTTTAGACAATTGTGCTTCAATCGAACCAAGATTGACATAGATAAAACGATTATCAAAGCGCTCCACTGTTCCACTCATGATTTCATTTTCATGTTCTTTATAAGTGTTATAAGTGATCGTGCGTGTTTGCTTGCGCATTTTTTCCATGATGGTTTGTTTGGCAGATTGCGCTGCGACACGGCCAAACTCAGCAGGAGATTCTTCAAATTTGATTTTGTCTCCCAATTCATAGGCAGAGCTAATCGCAAGAGCATCTTTCAAGCTAATTTCTAACCGGCTATCGAAGACTTCATCGACTACTTCACGAACCGTATAAACACGGAAATCTCCGGTTTTTTCATTGAATTCAATCGCTGCACTTTCTGCTTGTCCATAACGACGGCGATAAGCTGAACGCAATGATTCTGTGACCGCTTCGATGATATCTTCTTTTTTGATTCCTTTGTCTTCTTCCAAAATGCGGAAGGCTTCTAGCATTTCTTTACTCATGTTTTTCTTGCCTCTTCTATAAAGGCATCCTTTCTTTCATTCTGTTACAATTTTACAGCCAACCTTGCTTTGGATACAAGGTTATAAGGAATGTCAACTGTTTTTTTCCGTGTTTTATCCATATACTCGATGGTCAAAACATCCTCTTCAAAACGCACCAAGGTTCCCTCAAAGACCTTTTGCTTTTCAATAGCCTTGTACAAGCTAATGTTTACATACTTACCAAGAGCTCCCTCAAGGGATTCCTTGGTTTTCAAAGGTCTCTCCAAACCAGGACTGGTGACTTCTAAAAAGTACTGTTCTGGAAATGGGTCTGGTTTGATTTGATCCAGTAACGGACTGATGATTTCCGTCAAATCCGCTGTATCATTCAGTGTGATTCCTTCTGGTTTGTCTACGAAAATGCTTAAGACGTAGTCACCACCCATTTTGCCATATTCAACATCGACCAATTCAAATGGTTCTTTTATAGCTGGCTGAATCACTTCTGTTACTAAGTCAACAATTGTTGCGATGGTTGCCACCTCCTCATAGTTAAGAGGCGAAGATATTTCCCCGCCTCTCCTTTTCTATTCATTTAGAATATTATAACACGATTCCCCCATGATTGCAAGGAATATGCTAAAACTGTGCTTCCACACGGTAAATGACCTGTCCTTTACTGGAGAACTTCTTCTCGTATTCCGTCATCACATTCCCCTCAAAATCGCTAGCATGAAGGTCTAACCAGACTCCCTTCAAGGTCATCCCATATTGCGAGAAGCTTACCAAGCTGTATTCAAACAAACCGCGATTATCTGTTTTGAAGTGAATCTCTCCGTGTTCCGGAAGAATTTGTTTAAAGGTATCAAGGAAGCTCTTGTATGTCAAGCGACGCTTCTCATGTCGTTTCTTTGGCCATGGATCTGAAAAGTTCAGATAAAGTTGATCAATCTCTCCATCTTCAAAATAGTTAGTCAAGCTATCCCCATCTACCCACAGTAATTTAATATTAGGAACATCAGCTTCTAAGACCTTATCTAAAGCATAACTTAAGACTGATTTTTGAATATCAATTCCGATGTAGTTGATCTCTGGATGAGCCTTAGCCATCCCGGTGATAAAGGCACCTTTTCCACTTCCCACTTCAATATGGATCGGATGATCATTCCCAAAAATCTCATGCCACTTTCCCTTAGCATCCTCTGGATTTAAGATCACATATTGTGGATTGGCTTCTAGTAATTCTGTCGCTCCTTTGCGATTTCTAACTCTCATATTTCCTTTCCATATTTCAACCGGAAATTGCGCAGAGCATAGATCTCGCGATTGACATTTTCTAAATCATTATTTTCATAGTATTTAGCAATTTGCCACAAGAAGGAGTATTGACCAAACCAATAGAGTTTATCAAACACCTTTTGATTGTACTTGTAACCATAATAACCTAACCAATCGCGCCAATTGGAATCTGGGATATAGTGGCTCAAGATATGCGCCACATCCAACATCCGATCTGTCAAACGAACGGAGTCCCAGTCAACTAAATAAATTAAGCCACTCTCTGTCTCAATCCAATTACTATGACGGACATCTCCATGAACGATCGTCGCATAATCCTCCCGAAAAGCTGGCACTGTCTTACGTAAATTCTTTACGACTGATTGAATGTAGTGGTTCTGACGTAGGGCAATTGGCAACCGGTTACTCCAAGAATTGAGTAACTCTATAGGAGATTCCACAGGATACCCAAGTTTTTTTAATTGGGTCATCAAAGGTCTAGAACGGTGCAATCTCGTTAAAATATTGACCACTTGTTTTTTTGACATTCCATTTGGTGTGAGAATCTCCCCATTCAACCATTCTTGGGCACTCATCACATTTCCATCTGGCAAGCGTCGACTCCATAACAATTGAGGAGCAATCTGTTCTTTTGCTAGACCCGCAAGGATTGGGGTCGTATTCATTTTTACAAAAACGCGCCCACCATCTGGGTAGGTCCCCATATAGGCCTTCCCACTCTTCCCAGGAATTGGGGTGAGGCTTAGCTCTTTTTCATTCGAGTCCATCTTTTCCTCCGTAAAAAGTTTCCAATCTATTTTACTAATTTTAACGACTTTCGTCAACCAAGCGCGTCATCTTAAATGGAAGGTAGATTAGGGTTAATGCAAGTGTATAAGCTAATAAGCCTAACAACAAGACTTTATCTGACATAAAGACCAGCCCAACTGCCCCTTCTATCACTGTTACAATCCCCATTAACAAGCGAATCGTTTTGTTCAATCCTGCCTTTTTACTCCCTTTTTCCGTTGGAAAAAGAAGGGTCAACGGTTGGTAATCAAAAGCACTATAAAGGCCCAACAATTGAAAAATAATCAAGTAATTGAGCAAGGCTACAAGAGCGATCACTACTAGAGTTTGGGGGATAAAGATCATAGCGAGAATCGACAGAAGCAACAGTCGTAGTGTCATGGAGAAAAGATCACCGTTACGTAGGAAGGAGCGCATATATAAGTGAAGCCAAGTATTCCCATGTGTTTTAGGAAGAAGGGCCAAGAAGCGATCCAAGTAGGCCCTTCTTTTGACACTATTCGTGATCCCTTTCACTGTTGTAAACAGGGCAAAAAAGCGTAGGATCAATTGTTTCCTTGCATTCTCACGAGCAATGGTCCAGACCCAATTCAGATTTCCATCCTGATAGAAACGTGCAGCTTTCCAGCTAAAGACAAGCCCTTTAGCTACCCCTAAAATAAAGACGTAAGCCACTATTCCAAGTGCATTCACCCCCGTTGCAAGAAGAAGGGGGACAAATAATAGAAGGATAACACTTTGAATCAAAAGCCAAAATACAAAAGATTTCTTACCCTGTCCCTTGATATGATTTTTTATTTCCTCTTCTTTCACTAAAAGGAATAAAGCATCTGGCTTCTCTAGGTAGGTTGCAATAGAGCCAATCGGTACCAAGAAAAGAAGACCAATCAAGAGACTCCAGCGGATCAAGCTCGGATCTTTGGGGAGTTCTTGCAAGAATTTGCTGTATTGAACTGCCAAAAAACCTATGAAAATGAGCATAAAGAGGACGAAATGATCATTGAGAACATAGCGACTGTATTTTACACATTGAGTTCGAAACGTTTGTTGCCGTTTTTTCATCAACTCTTTCATGCTGTTTCCTCTTCTGTCAAGGTCATGTAGATATCATTTAGACTTGCTTGCTCATCCCCAAAAGTTGAACGCAGCTCATCTAAGGTGCCTTGTGCTCGGACCTGACCCTTGTGGAGGATCACAAAACCATCACACATCTTTTCAGCTGAATCCAGAACGTGGGTACTCATCAAAATTGATTTTCCTTTTGCCTTCTCATCCGCCAACAACTGAATCAAATCTGCAATCGCAACAGGATCCAATCCCAAAAAGGGTTCATCGACAATATAAAGGCTTGGATCTACTGCATAGGCGCAAATAATCATGACCTTCTGCTTCATCCCCTTTGAAAACTGGGTCGGGAACCAATCTAATTTTTCAGCCAAACGGAATCGTTCCAACAAAGGCTGGACGCGCACCATGACCTGATTCATATTTAAATCATAGGCCATAGCTACGGTCTCGATATGCTCTCTCAGGGTTAATTCTTCATAAAGACTAGGTGTTTCTGGAATATAACCAATCTTCTTCCGATATTCAGTTGGAGCTTCTGGCAGACTAAGACCATCAATCCGTACCTCCCCAGCATAAGGATGCAGGAGACCAATTATTTCATTAATCGTGGTTGACTTCCCAGCTCCATTTAGTCCAATCAAACCAATCAATTGGCCATCCGGAACCGAAAAGCTCACCTCTTTCAAGACAGGGATGTTGACATAGCCCCCTGTCAACTTGTTGATTTCTAACATATTTTCTCCGATTTCTGGTATAATGTTCTTATATTATAACAAAATTTAGTCTAAATGAGGTGTATTTATGGTTGATGATTGTATTTTTTGTAAGATTATAGCTGGCGACATTCCTTCATCCAAAGTCTATGAAGACGAGGAGGTCCTCGCATTTTTGGACATCTCTCAGGTTACTCCTGGTCATACGTTAGTCGTTCCAAAAAAACACGCTCGCAACCTCTTAGAGATGGACGAAACTGCCACAGCTCAACTATTTGCACGTGTCTCTAAAGTTGCTAAAAAAGTAGAAGCTGCTACCCAAGCCAAGGGAATGAATATCATCAGTAACATGGAAGAAGTTTCTGGACAAACTGTTTTTCACACCCATGTCCACATTATCCCTCGCTATTCCGCTCAAGATGAACTGGCCATTTCATTTACTGAACACGAACCTAATTTTGAACAATTAGCAGTTCTCGCAGAAACCATCAAAAACAGCTAAGAGGAGACAATATGAAACTCAAAAATCTCTTTTGGTTTGCAACAGGAGCTAGCATTAGCTACCACCTGGTTAAAAACCGCAAAGAAATCAAAACTGAGGTGACTGAATCCAGCCAATTGGTTAAGGGCATTCAAGATAACCTAGCAAAAATCCAACGTAATCTGGATATTATCCAAGACCAAAAGACCAATCTTCAAGAATTGGTAACGGATTTCCAATACAAGACCAAACTGTTTCGTCAACAAGCAACTGCCTCTCTAAAAGAAATTCAAGACATCTGGCAACCAAGAAAAAACGATTGAGAAAACTCAATCGTTTTTTCTTATTCCGACGGCGCAGCTGGTGCGACACTGCTCGACTCTGTAACTGCAGGAGCAACTGGCGTTACTGGTGCGACCGAACTTTGAGGTGTCACCACTCCCGTATCCTGAGTCGATGGTGCAACTGGCAGTTGGTTAAACTCTTGGTAAACAGGTGCTTCCTCAGATGATGCCACTGGCGTATCATTTTGAGAAGAAGCATTCTTCAAATCTTCATCTCCATCCAATAGATAAGCATTGGTTTTCAGTGTTTTAATTTCTTTCTTGCCTAAAGCTTTGCGGATGATATTTTGAATTTTTAAGATATGTTTTGAGGTGACAATCTGGTAGCTACCACCATCTGCTAAGGTTGCATCTTCTCCTTTTAATTGGTACTGGTGAATGTTCGAAAGCGCATCTCGATAACCCAGTAATTGAAGCAAACTATTGCTATCAAGAGCAATATTCGTTTGCATATTGTCACTAACAGAATCAATGATTCCTTTATAATGGCTCAAACTATTGAGGCTTAAGACTTTCTCGATGATCTTTTTGATCACTTCTCGTTGGCGTTTTTGACGTCCATAGTCTCCCTCCGGATCCTGGTATCGCATCCGTGAATAAACGAGTGCTTGGTCTCCATTAATCTCCTGCCGTCCTGGTGCAATCTTTGCTGTATATTCAGGCTCATTATCTTCGATGGAAATATCAAAATCAAATGGATTGTTGACCGTGATGCCACCAACCTTATCCACTAATTGAACCAGTCCCTTCATATTGATCATGACATAACGATCAATATGGATATTCAAAAGATCCTGAATAGTCTGAATAGCTAACTTGGCTCCACCTTGAGCATAGGCTGAATTCAATTTCGCTTGGACAGTTTCACCATCAGAAGTAATATTGGTCAGAATATCTCTTTCCAAACTGGTCATGGTCGTTTCTTTGGTTTGAGGATTGACAGTCACCAAAATCATGGTATCACTATTTCCGGCCCAAGGATCTTCCCGAGAACCACTACCTGTATCAACCCCCATCAAAAGGATGGTCATCGGCTTGTTTTCTGCAATGACATTGGTCTCATTTCCAAAGCCCTTATAGGTCTTACTGAGAGTCCCAGTCGTTTGATTTAGGATGGTAAGGCCGTAGGCCCCGATCCCAATCACTGTTACCGTCAATAAGCTCAAAAACATCAAAATAATTTTTTTAACCATATAGAATCTCTCTCTAATCTATCAGTTTCCCCATAAGGTAAACATCTAAGAATTCTCCTTCAGCTGAACAAGCTCCACGAGCTTGGCAACCTTCAATCTCAAAACCTAACTTTTTATATAGGTGAACCGCTCGTTCATTGCGCACTTGGACATTCAAGATTAGTTTCCTAAGAACACCGGTCGAGTGCGCCCACTCGATTCCTTCTTCCAACAAGATCTGTCCAAGTCCTTGATTCCAATAAGCTTTTCGAACCACAATAAAGACATCTCCAATATGCTGAACAGACCGTTGAGAAGCCGCAGTGATATTTAACAAAGCTGCCAGTTCCTGATCTAGAAATAACAAGAGGCAAATCCGGTTATCCGCCATCTCTTGCACCATTAGAAAATGCTCCATATCTGCTGGAGACATGCCTATTCCAGCTTCATCTAGCGTCATGTAATCTGACTCTTTCCCAACTTGATTTAAGAAATCAACGACAAGAGCCGCGTCTGCACTTTCAGCTTGCCGAATTTCTAATGTCACTTCCTTTTCCTTAGTCATCAGTTTTTTCCACCTGCTCAAAGGATACTAGTAAAGCTTCTGCACGCGCTCCATGAGCCTCAAAAGCCAACTCTCGCCCATCTTCCAATTTTCGGATAAAAATTTTAAGATAAGCATCCGAGAGACTCGGCTCAATCAACTCTCCCCATTCAATAATGGTAGCACCATCTCCAAATAGAAAATCATCTAAATCAATAGAATCTGGATCATTCCCAATCCTGTAAACATCCAAGTGGTACAAAGGCAAGCGGCCTTCGTATTCACGAACAATGGTATAGGTCGGACTTTTAATCATCTGATCAATCCCTAACCCCTTTGCAATCCCTTTGGTGAAGGTTGTTTTTCCTGCCCCTAGATCACCTGATAAGATGATCACATCTTGCTTTTCTAAGAGTTTTCCTAGCTGTTTTCCTAGAGCAATCAGCTCCGTTTCATTGTGACTAATCATTTCTCTATTATACCAAACTTTTTTAAAATCTGCTCTTTCTTTTAGAAATTGTTCGACTCAGGTTTGCTTTTTGAGACAAAGACATCAAGGAGAATGGAAAATACTCCCATTTATTCCCTCTGTCTATCTATCCAAAAAGGAACGGAAGACACCTCCCATTCCTTTTTTTACTTTCTCTATTACTTAATTCAAGGCCATGCTCACGTAGTTTAAGATAAAGAGAACATCTAGGATCCAAATCATGCTATGCACTTCTTTGGCTTGCCCTTTAACCACTTTCACCAAGCTATAGGTGATAAATCCAGCAGCGATCCCTTGAGTAATTGAGTAGCTGAAGCCCATAAAGATAGAAGTGAAGAAGGCAGGAACGGCTTCTGACATATCTTCCCAATGGATATTTTTCAAACCACTCAACATCATGATCCCAACAACAATCAAAATTGGGGCTGTGGCAGCGGTCGGTACAATCGCTAGCAAGGGACTAAAGAGACTTGAAATAGCAAAACAGATCGCTACAACCAAGGCTGTCAGACCAGTTCGTCCACCCGCTCCAATACCGGCTGCAGATTCAACATAGGTCGTTACATTCGATGTCCCTGCAATAGCTCCAACTGAAGTCGCTACGAGGTCTGAATAGAGGGCTTTATCTAATTTCGCTGATTGATGATTTTCCCCATTCGTCGCAACAATCCCAACTTTTTCACCCGTACCGATCAAAGTTCCGATTGTATCAAAAATATCGGTCAAGGAGAAGGCTAAGATTGCCATGAAGGTCTCAGGCAAACGAGACGTATTGGAAATCAACGAACCCAATCCTTTCGATCCTAAAGCTTGACCAAAGATCGTGCCTAAATCCTTAAAGGCAGCTCCTAGATGGTTACTTGCAAAGTCGATTTTGCTGATATCAACAACATGGATTAGAATTCCAAGAACCGTCGTCACTAAGATGGAAAGGATAATCCCTCCCTTAATCCCCTTGACAACAAAGAAAATGGTAATCGCAAGACCAACAAGGGCCAAGAGGACGGCTGGATTGTTAAAATCAACCAAACCAGGAACAGCAGATGCATTGGCCGCAATCGTCGCATTGGCTTGGTCAGCTCCCTTCCCTACAACTGTGTAGGTATGAGGATCAATTGTGAATTTCAAAAATCCGGCATTTTTGATCCCTACATAGGCCAAGAAAATCCCAATCCCCGCTGAAATAGCAGAGCGTAGGGCTGTCGGAATCGATTCGATGATCATCTTCCGAACATTTGTCAATGTGATGATCAATGAAATCACACCACAAATGAAGACCATTCCCAAAGCTTCCTGCCATGAGTAGCCCATACCAAATACAACGGTAAAGGTAAAGAAGGCATTCAAGCCCATTCCTGGTGCTTGTGCATACGGTAAATTGGCATAAAAAGCCATCATCAAGGTTCCGACAACAGATCCAATAATCGTTGCAAGGAAGACCCCTTGAGCTGGCATCCCTGTTTGTGACAACATTTGTGGATTTACAAAGAGGATATAACTCATCGCAAAAAAGGTTGTCAGACCAGCAAGAACCTCTGTCCGAACAGTGGTTCCATGTTCTGAAAGTTTAAAAAACTTATCCATTTCAGAATAAACTCCTTTTTCATCATTCTCGCTCCCAATCAATTTGCGAACGTTATATCTATTCTACCAAAAGATCTTTCGTCTTTCAAGAAATCCCGCTTCTCTTCTCGATTTTTGAGCGCTTTTCCGATTTTTCTGATATAATGGTCTCATTCTTCTCGAAAGGAACTGAAATATGCATAAAAAGATGATCGCTCTCGATCTAGACGGAACCCTCTTAAATTCCGAAAGCAAATTGAGCGACTTTACGATTGATACCATTAAAAAAATTAGCGCTCTTGGACATAAAATCATTATTACAACAGGACGTCCCTACCGTATGGCCCATACCTATTACAAACAACTAGAGCTTGATACTCCGATGATCAATTTCAATGGGTCCCTCACCCATCTGCCTGAGAAAAAATGGGCAGATGAACAATGTTTAACCTTAGATAAAAAATACCTCCTAGATATGGTCGCCAACCGGGATACCATCCAAGCGGACTTTATAGCTGGCGAATACCGCAATAAATTCTTTATTACCGATCCAAATGAGCAAGTCGCAGACCCTAAATTATTCGGTATCGAGGCTTTTCAACCAGAAAATCAATTTAATCCAGAACGGGTAACGAGTGACCCAAACTGTATCCTCTTTCAAACGAAAGCGGAAGACAAATATGCTTTGGCAGATGAAATGAATCGGCATTATAACTACAATCTGTCTATTAATACCTGGGGTGGTCCTTTAAATATTCTGGAATGCAATCCCAAAAATGTAACCAAAGCATCCGCTCTGACCTACCTTCTAGATAAACTCAATATGGATCAGAAAGATTTGATTGCTTTTGGAGATGAGCACAATGATACTGAGATGCTAGCTCTTGCTGGTCATGGTTATGCTATGAAAAACGCGAGCTCTATCCTAATTCCTTATGCAGATTCCGTCACAGATTTTACCAATAATGAGGACGGTGTCGCGCGCCAATTAATTCAATTATTTTTATAATAGAAAAGACATGAGCTATCCCCTCATGTCTTTTCTACGCTAAATCCTTAATCGGTTAATCAATATCCCCCTTTTTTCCTATTTTTTTATTGTTTAATAGATATGATTGTGATATTATTAACATAGTTATTAAAGAAGCGCTTTCAAAAAATCTAAATCGCTTCTCGTTCACTTAAGGAGGAACAAAATGAAAGCTGTTGTTGTAAATCCAGAAGGTACTGGTGTTGAAATCGTTGCAAACAAAGACATGCGTCCACTTGAAACAGGGGAAGCTCTTGTTCAAATCGAATACTGTGGTGTCTGCCACACTGACTTACACGTCGCTCACGGAGACTTCGGTAAAGTGCCGGGCCGTGTTCTTGGACACGAAGGAATCGGAATTGTGAAAGAAGTCGCTCCAGATGTCAAGAGCCTAAAAGTTGGAGATCGTGTCAGTGTCGCATGGTTTTTCGAAGGATGTGGAACTTGTGAATACTGTACAACCGGTCGCGAAACCCTTTGCCGTACTGTTAAAAATGCTGGTTATTCTGTTGACGGAGGAATGGCTGAGCAATGTATCGTTACTGCAGATTACGCAGTGAAAGTACCTGAAGGATTAGATCCAGCCCAAGCTTCTTCTATCACTTGTGCAGGTGTTACAACTTACAAAGCCATCAAAGAAGCCAAAGCTGAACCAGGACAATGGATTGTCATCTACGGAGCTGGTGGACTAGGAAACTTGGCTGTTCAATATGCCAAGAAAGTCTTCAACGCTCACGTCATCGCTGTCGATATCAACAACGACAAACTGGAATTGGCGAAAGAAGTTGGCGCAGACTTTGTTATCAATGGACGTGAAGTAGAAGATGTTCCCGGTTTGATTAAAGAAAAAACAAATGGTGGTGCTCACTCTGCTGTCGTAACCGCTGTTTCTAAAGTAGCCTTCAACCAAGCTGTGGATTCTGTTCGTGCTGGTGGACGCGTTGTCGCAGTCGGACTTCCTTCAGAAATGATGGAACTCAGCATTGTGAAAACAGTATTAGATGGTATCCAAGTTATCGGTTCTCTAGTAGGAACTCGTAAAGACTTGGAAGAAGCCTTCCAATTTGGTGCAGAAGGCTTGGTAGTGCCAGTCGTTCAAAAACGTCCAGTAGAAGATGCTGTCAAAGTCTTTGACGAAATGGAAGCTGGAACCATTCAAGGACGTATGGTGCTTGACTTTACTAACTAAATTAACGAACCTACAGGACTGGCCCAATGGGGCCGGTCTTTTTTCTTGTTTCCAAGCAGAGCATAGCTTAGTCATTCTATTTTTATTTTACTTTTTGGTTTTAGCAGTGATTTTCACCATTTTATTATTCCCTCCCCCTCATAAAGATTAGCCATCATGACACTGCTTTTATAGACTTATTAAGTGGGAGAGTCAGAAAAACTCCAGTAGCAAGCCGTATTTTCAAGTAAGAAATTAATATAACAAACATGCTCTTTTACCTGTAAATTTTGATAGAAAAATTGACTTAAATGTGAAAACGATTTATAATTAAGTAGCTTAAAGTTTTCTTAAACTGAAAGTCAAACAAATTTTATAAGGAGGAATGTCAATAATGAGTATTGGTATCATTATTGCTAGCCACGGTGAATTTGCAGCTGGAATCCACCAATCCGGCTCGATGATCTTTGGGGATCAAGAGAAAGTTCAAGTGGTTACGTTCATGCCAAGCGAAGGCCCGGATGATCTTTATGCTAAATTCAATGCAGCTGTTGCCGCATTTGATGCAGAAGATGAAGTCTTGGTTTTGGCTGACCTTTGGAGTGGTTCTCCATTTAACCAAGCAAGTCGCGTCATGGGAGAAAATCCAGATCGTAAATTTGCGATCATCACTGGATTGAACCTTCCGATGTTGATTCAAGCTTATACAGAGCGTTTGATGGATGCAAATGCCGGCGTTGATAAAGTCGCTGCAAACATCATCAAAGAAGCTAAAGACGGTGTTAAAGCCCTTCCAGAAGAATTGAATCCTGTCGAAGAAGCTAGTACAGCCGCTGCTGCTCCTGTAGCCCAAGCTGCTATTCCAGAAGGAACGGTTATTGGAGATGGAAAACTCAAGATTAACCTTGCCCGCTTAGATACACGTCTGCTTCATGGACAAGTCGCAACTGCTTGGACACCTGATTCAAAGGCCGATCGGATCATTGTTGCTTCAGATTCTGTTGCCAAAGATGAACTCCGTAAGGAATTGATCAAACAAGCGGCACCAAATGGTGTGAAAGCAAACGTTGTCCCAATTCAAAAATTGATTGACGTTGCAAAAGATCCACGCTTTGGTGACACACATGCTTTGGTCTTATTTGAAACACCTCAAGATGCTCTTCGTGCCATCGAGGGTGGTGTTCCGATTAAAACCCTGAACGTTGGTTCAATGGCCCACTCAACTGGTAAAACCATGGTTAACAATGTGTTGTCAATGGATAAAGAGGATGTGGCTACATTTGAAAAAATGCGTGATCTTGGAGTGGAATTTGATGTCCGCAAAGTGCCAAATGACTCTAAGAAAGATTTGTTTGACTTAATTAACAAAGCTAACGTTCAATAATCGATTACTTACGAAAGGATTTTAAACATGTCTATTATTTCTATGATATTAGTGGTCGTTGTTGCCTTCTTAGCAGGTCTTGAAGGTATCCTTGACCAATTCCAATTCCACCAACCACTTGTTGCTTGTACCTTGATTGGTCTAGTTACTGGTAACTTGACTGCAGGTGTTATGCTAGGTGGATCACTTCAATTCATCGCACTAGGATGGGCTAACATCGGTGCTGCAGTTGCGCCAGATGCTGCTCTTGCCTCAGTTGCTGCTGCCATTATCATGGTTCTTGGTGGTGACTTCTCTACCAAAGGGATCGCTGTTGCACAAGGGATCGCTATCCCACTTGCCGTTGCTGGTCTTTTCTTGACAATGATCGTGCGTACCCTCTCTGTTGGTTTGGTTCACACTGCTGATGCCGCTGCTAAAAAAGGGGATATCAAAGGGGTTGAACGTGCGCACTTTGTAGCCCTTCTTCTTCAAGGTCTTCGTATCGCGATTCCTGCGGCTCTCTTGTTGATGATCCCTGCTGAAACTGTTAAAGGTGCTCTTGAAGCTATGCCAAAATGGCTATCTGATGGTATGCAAATTGGTGGGGGTATGGTTGTAGCTGTTGGTTATGCCATGGTTATCAACATGATGGCAAGCCGTGAAGTTTGGCCATTCTTCGCTATTGGTTTTGCACTTGCAGCTGTTAGCCAATTAACCTTGATCGCCCTCGGAGCAATTGGTGTTGCCCTTGCATTGATCTACCTTACTCTTTCTAAGAAAGGTGGCAATGGAGGTGGCGGTGCCGCTACTTCTAACGATCCAATTGGCGACATTCTCGAAGACTATTAAGAAAGGTGTGACACTATCATGACTGAAAAATTACAATTATCTAAATCAGATCGTCAAAAAGTTTGGTGGCGTTCAACCTTCTTGCAAGGTTCTTGGAACTATGAACGGATGCAAAACTTGGGTTGGGCCTACTCATTGATCCCAGCCATCAAAAAACTCTACACCAAGAAAGAAGACCAAGCGGCTGCTCTTGAGCGTCACATGGAATTCTTCAACACTCACCCATATGTTGCTGCACCAATCCTTGGAGTAACCCTTGCTTTGGAAGAAGAAAAAGCAAATGGTGCTGCGATTGATGATGCTGCCATCCAAGGGGTTAAAATTGGTATGATGGGTCCTTTGGCGGGTATCGGAGATCCAGTCTTCTGGTTTACAGTACGTCCTATCCTTGGTGGCCTTGGTGCATCACTTGCTGCATCTGGTAATATCCTTGGTCCAATCATCTTCTTTATCGCATGGAATGCGATTCGTATGGCCTTCTTGTGGTACACGCAAGAACTTGGTTACAAAGCAGGTTCTGAAATTACTAAAGATATGTCTGGTGGGATCTTGCAAGACATCACTAAAGGAGCTTCTATCCTAGGGATGTTCATGCTAGCTGTCTTGGTAGAACGTTGGGTATCTATTAAATTCATCTTCAATGTTTCTTCTGTCAAATTAGACGGTAAAGCTTATATCCACTGGGATAAACTAGTCGATCTCTCTAAAGCAGGAAACTTAAAAGATGTCCAAGAATCCATTAACAACGGTATTCAATCAGCATTTAATCAAGTTGGTCAAGGGCTTTCTCAAACTCCTGAAAAAGTTACGACTTTCCAACAAAACTTGGATTCATTGATTCCTGGTTTGATGGGGTTGCTTCTTACTTTTGCTTGTATGTGGTTACTGAAGAAAAAAGTATCTCCAATCACCATCATCATCGCTCTCTTTGTCATCGGTGTATTAGCACACGTTGCTGGCTTGATGTAAGCAAAGACCAACTAAAAAGAAGGTTTCGGCCTTCTTTTTATTATGATATAATGGAATGAACAGCAATACAGGAGGATCTCATGGCCCAATCATTGAATAAAACCGTTGAATTCCATACTACAGGGGTTTCTTACCTGGGAGTGGGTGGAAAGGTTGGAAAAATCCTAGTCGGAAATGCAGCTTTTGAATTTTATGCGGATGCAAATGTAGAAGACTACATCCAAATTCCCTGGCAAGAAATCGAACAAATCGGAGCCAATGTATCCGGACGTAAAATTAGCCGCCATTTTGAAATCTATACCAGAGAATCAAAATTTCTCTTTGCTTCAAAAGACTCTGGAAAAATTTTAAAGATTGCTCGGGAACATCTAGGAAATGATAAAATTGTCAAACTTCCTACGTTGATCCAAACCATCACGGCTAAAATTAAAAATCTATTTGCAAAATAGGATCTTTTCTTGTATAATAGACGCAAACGGATAAGTAAGTTAAGAGGCTCTTTCAGAAAGTCTGCGGGTGCTGCGAGCAGATAGAAATCTTAATTGAAATTCTACCGTTTAGTTAAAATACAATATTGAATCAAGTGCACACCTGTGAAGTTGGATGGAACCGTGGCTCTGCCACTCCAACACTGTAACAGGTGTGTTTTTTGTTGAAGGAGAAGCTATGTTAGATATTAAACGAATTCGTACAGACTTTGATGCGGTTGCTAAAAAATTGGCAACACGTGGCGTAGATGCAGCTATTTTGAATGAAATGAAAGAAATCGATGCCAAACGTCGAGACATCTTAGTCAAAGTAGAAAATCTCAAAGCAGAGCGTAATACTGTCTCTGCTGAAATCGCACAAGCTAAACGCAACAAGGAAAATGCTGATGATAAGATCGGAGCTATGCAAACACTCTCTGCTGAAGTCAAAGCTCTGGATACAGAATTAGCTGAAATCGATGCGAAATTGACTGAATTCACCACTACCCTTCCAAACATCCCTGCTGACAGTGTCCCTGTTGGAGCAGATGAGGATGACAACGTTGAGGTTCGCCGTTGGGGAACACCTCGCGAATTTGGCTTTGAACCAAAAGCTCACTGGGATTTAGGAGAAGACCTTGATATCCTTGACTGGGAACGCGGTGCTAAAGTCACTGGTGCTCGTTTCCTCTTCTATAAAGGACTTGGAGCTCGCTTAGAACGTGCTATCTACAACTTTATGTTGGACGAACATGGCAAGGAAGGCTACACTGAAGTCATCCCTCCTTACATGGTTAACCATGATTCTATGTTTGGTACTGGACAGTATCCAAAATTCAAGGAAGATACTTTTGAACTTAGCGATACTAATTATGTCCTTATTCCAACTGCTGAAGTTCCGTTGACAAACTACTACCGCGATGAAATCCTTGATGGGAAAGATCTTCCAATCTACTTCACTGCTATGAGTCCATCTTTCCGTTCAGAAGCTGGTTCAGCCGGTCGTGATACCCGTGGTTTGATCCGGTTGCACCAATTCCATAAAGTTGAAATGGTGAAATTTGCCAAGCCAGAAGAATCATACGATGAATTGGAAAAAATGGTTGTCAATGCTGAAAATATCCTTCAAAAACTAAACCTTCCATACCGAGTGGTAGCTCTCTCAACTGGAGACATGGGCTTCTCAGCTGCCAAAACTTATGACTTGGAAGTATGGATCCCAGCGCAAAACACCTACCGTGAAATCTCAAGCTGTTCCAATACAGAAGATTTCCAAGCTCGCCGTGCGCAAATCCGCTACCGTGATGAAGCAGATGGCAAGGTAAAACTCCTTCACACTTTAAACGGTTCTGGATTGGCTGTTGGACGTACCGTCGCTGCTATTCTTGAAAACTATCAAAACGAAGATGGTTCTGTGACTATTCCAGAAGTCCTCCGTCCATACATGGGTGGAGCTGAAGTCATCGCACCAAAATAAAGTTTAAAAAAACTGAGTCTTGCAAATTGCAAGCTCAGTTTTTTAATATTTACGAAAACGTTGGTAACGTTGCTCTAAAAGATCCTCCAGAGGTAAGGCTTGTAAAACCTTTAACTCTTCCTGTATTTCCTTCTTCACTTGGGCCAGTAGTTCTCCATTTGAAAATCCATGCTCTGGAATCACCTTATCGACAATGTCCATATTTAACAACTCGTGAGAAGTAATCTTCATCAACTCTGCTGCTTCCATGGCACGGCTTCCATCTTTCCAAAGAATAGAGGCGAAACCTTCTGGACTCAAGACCGCATAGATGGAGTTTTCTAGCATCCAGACCTTATCTGCTACACCAAGAGCCAAGGCACCACCAGAACCACCTTCTCCGATGATAATTGCAATAATTGGAACTTTTAAATCACTCATTTCCATGAGGTTGCGGGCAATGGCTTCACCTTGTCCTCGTTCCTCGGCGCCAACACCCGGATAAGCACCTGCTGTATTGATAAAGGTCACAACCGGACGGCCAAACTTCTCCGCTTGCTTCATGAGGCGCAAAGCTTTTCGATAACCTTCTGGGTGTGGCTGACCAAAATTACGTTTTAAGTTATCCTGAAGATTTTTCCCTTTTTGAATTCCAACGACTGTAACGGTTTGATCACCTAAGCGTCCAATCCCACCAATCACTGCACCATCATCACGAAAGTTCCGATCTCCATGTAATTCGATAAAATCATCAAAGATTCCTTGAGCAAAATCAAGCGCAGTTAATCTTCCTTGATCACGTGCTTCTTTAATTATCTGTGTTATTTTACTCATGTTTACCTCCATGAAGGGCCAATAATTGTCCTACTGTTGCTCGGATTTGGCTTCTCTCCACGATCAAGTCAACAAATCCATGTTCCTGTAGAAATTCTGCTTTTTGGAAATCATCTGGCAATTTTTCACGCACAGTTGATTCAATCACGCGCCGACCGGCAAACCCAACCAAGGCTTGACTCTCTGCCATGATAATATCACCTTCCATAGCAAATGACGCCGTCACCCCACCGGTTGTTGGATCTGTCAATACCGTCAAATAAAATAATTTTTCTTTAGAATGACGTTGAACAGCCGCAGAAATTTTTGCCATTTGCATCAAACTCACGATACCTTCTTGCATCCGAGCGCCACCGGAAGCGGTAAAGAGAACAACTGGCAATTTTTCTTTTGTCGCAAATTCAAATAAACGAGTAATTTTTTCACCTACTACAGAACCCATTGAAGCCATGATAAAGTTGGAATCCATGATCCCAAGCGCAACTTTTTGCCCTTTAATCAAGGCAGTTCCAGTCAGTACAGCTTCGTCCAGTCCTGTCATTTCTCGAACTGCTGCTAGTTTCTTCTTATAATTAGGAAAATTCAAAGGGTCTGTTGTTTCGATTCCTGTAAACATTTCTTCAAAGCTAGCTGGATCCACTGTAAGCGCCAAGCGTTCTTTAGCAGAAATACGGAAGGTATAGCCACAATTCGGGCATACCCGTTCACTACCTAAATCTTTTTGGTAAATGGTATGTTTACAACCTGGGCATTGTGAAAATAGTTCATCAGGTACTTCAGGTTTTGGCTGAGGTTCCTTCCAGGCTGACCTATTCGGATTGATCCGAATATATTTATCTTTTTTAGAAAATAATGCCATTACTTACTCCTTGTAATATGCTACTGCATCTGTAGCATTACTATAAAAGCCTGAAACTGTGAAGATGATGTTCATACTTCCCTCACAAGTCCAGGCTTTTTCATCATTCCTTATTATAATTTGGAAGGAATTGTTCCATCAAAAATGCAGTGTCATAATCACCAGCGATCACATGTGAATCTGAAATCAAATCCAACTGGAAACTACTATTGGTTGTGACACCATCAATTTCCAACTCATAAAGAGCTCGCTGCATTTTCATCAGTGCATCAAAGCGATTTTCACCATGGACAATGATCTTAGCAATCATACTATCATAGTATGGTGGAATCGTATAACCAGGATACACAGCAGAATCCACACGCAAGCCAACCCCACCACTTGGAAGATAGAGATTCGTGATCTTACCTGGGCTTGGTGCAAAGTTAAAGGAAGGATTTTCTGCATTGATCCGGCATTCAATCGCATGGCCTTTAAAGACAATATCCTCTTGAGTAACGGATAATTCTTGTCCAGCTGCAATTTTAATCTGTTCTTTAACGATATCAACTCCTGTTACAAATTCTGTAACAGGATGCTCTACTTGCACACGGGTATTCATTTCCATAAAGTAGAACTCACCCTTGCCTTCATCATACAAGAATTCAATCGTTCCAGCATTCTCATATCCAACTGATTCAGCTGCCCGAACAGCAGCAGAACCAATACGATTGCGAAGCGTTTTTCCGATGGCAATTGAAGGGGATTCCTCTAGAACCTTTTGGTTATTTCGTTGAAGAGAACAATCGCGTTCACCTAAGTGAACAACATGTCCATGCTGATCCGCTAAAATTTGTACTTCAATGTGGCGTGCAGGATAAATCACCCGCTCCATATACATGGCACCATTCCCAAAAGCAGCTTGGGCTTCTGAGGAAGCTGATTCAAAAGCAGCAACCAGATCCTCTGGTTTTTCAACCTTCCGAATTCCTTTACCACCGCCTCCCGCAGATGCTTTCAACATCACAGGATAACCGATGCGTTCGGCAATTTCGAGGGCTTCTTCAGCAGTATACACTTCACCATCTGATCCAGGAATAACAGGTACTCCTGCTTTGATCATCTGTTTACGAGCATTAATCTTATCCCCCATCATATCCATGACTTTAGCTGATGGACCGATAAATTTAATGCCTACTTCCTCACACATGGTTGCAAATTTTGAGTTTTCACTTAAAAAACCAAAACCAGGATGGATAGCTTCTGCACCTGTTAAAACAGCAGCAGACAAGACAGCACTCATATTTAAATAAGATTCTGTTGATTTAGCAGGTCCAATACAGACTGCTTCATCCGCTAGTAAGGTATGCAAGGCTTCTTTATCAGCAGTAGAATACACCGCAACCGTCTCGATGCCAAGTTCACGAGCTGCACGAATAATGCGAACTGCAATCTCACCACGATTGGCGATTAAGATCTTACGAAACATAGATAGGCCTTTCTTAATTTCCAATTGCAAAAGTAAGTGTTCCTGAAGCTGCAAGCTTACCGTCTACCTCTGCTTTCGCTTCAACAACAGCAATTGTTCCACGACGTTTGACAAAAGTAGCTGTCATCACCAGTTGATCTCCTGGAACGACTTGTTTTTTAAACTTCACCTTGTCCATCCCTGCATAAAAGACTAATTTCCCTTTATTTTCAGGTTTTGACAACTCTAGTACACCTGCTGTTTGTGCCAAAGCTTCCATGATGAGAACACCTGGCATAACAGGATACTGTGGAAAATGTCCATTAAAAAATGGTTCATTAATTGTCACGTTTTTAATAGCAACAATCGTATCTTCGCTTGTTTCTAAAACGCGATCCACCAAAAGCATTGGGTAACGATGCGGCAAAGCCTCACGAATAGCATTAATATCAATTGTCATTTGATTCGAACCAATCCTTTTCCAAATTCAACCATTTCTTCATTCGTTACCAAAAATTCAGTGACTACCCCATCTTTAGGTGCTGGGACTTCATTCATCACTTTCATGGCTTCGATAATTAAGAGTGTTTGACCCTTAGTGACCTTGTCTCCTACAGATACGAAGGCTGGTTTATCCGGAGCTGGTGACAAGTAAGCCACACCAACCAATGGACTTTCAACGACATCACCTTCAGCCTCTTGAGCTGGAGCAGCAACTGTTTCAGCAGCTACAGCTGGAGTTGCTGGTGCTTCAACAACAGGGGCTACTGCAGGAATTTGAGGGGCCGCTACCACTTCAACCGCAGGGGCTACCGGTGTAGCCGCAACTGAACTAGTTTGGTTTTTACTCAAATTCAATTCTTCGCCGTTATTTCTATATGAGAATTCACGCAAAGTTGACGCATCAAATTGAGCCAACAAATCTTTGATTTCAGAAATATTCATGAATTAACCCTCCCAACGTTTAAAGGCCAGAACAGCATTGTGTCCTCCAAAACCAAAGGTGTTTGAGATAGCGTACTGAATATCCGCTTCTTGGCCTTCACCATAAACAACATTGGCTTCGATGTAGTCAGACAATTCTTTGGTACCAGCCGTTTTTGGTACAAAGCTATGACGAATAGCTTCGATGGTAGCAATTGCCTCAACTGCACCAGCAGCACCAAGCAAGTGACCAGTAAATGATTTAGTAGATGATACAGGAACTTCTTTACCAAGTACAGAAACGATAGCTCCACTTTCACCTTTTTCATTGGCAGGTGTAGATGTACCATGTGCATTGACATAATCGACATCTTCAGGCTTAATACCAGCTTCATTGATCGCCAATTTAATCGCTTTGGCAGCACCTGAACCGTCTGGTGTTGGCGTTGTCATATGGTAGGCATCACAGTTTGAACCGTAACCAACAATCTCAGCTAAAATGTTAGCACCACGTTTTTGGGCATGTTCCAAGCTTTCGATCACGAGAACCCCTGCACCTTCACCCATTACAAAACCATTACGGTCTTTGTCAAATGGAATAGAGGATCGTTCTGGGTCTTCCGTTGTAGAAAGAGCTGTAAGGGCATTAAAACCACCAATACCAATCTTGGTAATAGAGGCTTCAGCACCACCAGCCAAAACAACATCATGCATACCAAATTTAATTTCACGGAAAGCTTCACCAATTGCATCATTGGCAGAAGCACAAGCGGTTGTCACTGATTTACATACCCCTTGAGCCCCAATCTTAAGCGCGATGTTCCCAGCTCCCATGTTTGAAAGAGCTTTTGGAATAAACATTGGCTGGATTCTCTTCATCCCACGTTCATGCATCCGGATAATTTGGTCTTCCAATTCTTGCAAACCACCGATACCAGAGGAGACAATGACACCTACACGATCGCGGTCTTCTTCTTCCATATTTAGCCCTGAATTTTCAAGAGCTTCCATTGCAGCATAAATTGCATACAATGAATAGGTATCCATACGATTTTGATCTTTTTTCACAAAATATTTATCGAATGGGAAATCTTGAATTTCTCCTGCGTTAAAGACTGGAATTTCAGAAGCATCAAATTTTGTAATAGGTTTAATCCCAATTTTTCCTTGATGAAGGCTATTCCAAAACTCTTCTGGTGTATTACCGATTGGTGAGGTTACACCGTAACCTGTAACAACAACACGATTTGTAGACATATATATTCTCCTTTTGTCGGATGGATATTTAAGTAAGTGATTTTCGATCAGTGACCATTCATTATTGCATAGTCATTCCGCCATCAATGGCAATTGTTTGGCCAGTTAAATATTCTTGACCTGCCAAGAAAGCCGCAACTTCGGCTACTTCTTCAGCTTGACCAATTCGTTTCATTGGTACTTGAGCTAGCATGGCATCTTTCATTTTCTCCGGAATAGCGTCTGTCATATCCGATTCGATAAAGCCAGGTGCAATGGCATTCACACGAACGCCACGAGCCGCAACTTCACGCGCAACTGATTTGGTAAACCCAATCAAACCAGCCTTTGAAGCTGCATAGTTTGCTTGACCGATATTCCCCATAAGACCTACTACAGAGGACATGTTGATAATGGCACCTTGACGAGCCTTAGACATAGGTTTTAAGACAGCTTGAGTCATATTAAAGGCACCTGTCAAGTTGATTTTCAAGACCCGTTCAAAATCTTCTTCGGTCATTTTCAACATCAACTTGTCGTTTGTAATCCCAGCGTTATTGACCAAAACATCAACACTTCCAAGCTTTTCAATTGCTTCAGTCACCATACGCTGAGCATCTGCCCCATTCGAAATATCTCCAGAAATACCAACAACAGTCACACCATAATCAGCAAACTGAACTAATAAATCCTCTGAAATTTCTGAACGGCCGTTCAAGACAATATTAGCACCGAGACTCGCAAACTTATGAGCCACAGCCAATCCAATTCCACGTGTTGAACCTGTCACAAAAACATTTTTATTTTTAAGTTCCATATTTACCTCGTTTTAAGCATTCAGAAGAGCATCTAGACTAGCCTGATCTTCGACGTTATAAGTTGGAAGAGTTTTATCAATTTTCTTCAAGAAACCTGACAAGACTTTTCCTGGACCAATCTCAATCACTTCATCTACACCAAATTCTTGGATAGTGGCAATCGAATCATAAAAACGTACAGGTTCCATCACCTGACGAGCCAAAAGTGCTTTTACGTCTTCTGACTTCATGATAGCAGCTTCTGTATTTCCAACTAAAGGAAGCGCAAAGTCATTGAATGTCACTTTTTCTAGTTCAGCTGCCAATTTTTGACTAGCTGATTCAAGTAAAGCTGTGTGGAATGGGCCTGAAACATTCAAAGGGATCAAACGTTTGGCACCCGCCTCCTGCAACAGTTCCACAGCATGGTCTACAGCTACAACCTCACCACCAATCACAATTTGGGCTGGCGTATTGTAGTTAGCTGGGGTTACTACACCCTTTTCAGATGCTTGTTGACAGATTTCTTCAATCAAACTTGGATCTGTATTCATGACCGCTACCATTTTCCCACTTCCAGCAGGAGCCGCCGTTTCCATGAATTCACCACGTTTCGCAACCAAAGCTACTGCATCTTCAAATGACAGTGCTCCTGCTGCAACTAGGGCAGAATATTCCCCCAAAGAAAGGCCGGCAACAATATCAGGATTGATACCATTTTCTACTAAAAGACGATAAATGGCTACTGACGTTGTCAAAATAGCTGGTTGAGTATAGCGTGTCTGATTCAATTTTTCTTCGTTAGAATCAATCAATTCACGTAAATCATAACCGAGAATACGATTAGCCGTATCAAATGTCTCTTTGACAACGGGATAAGCCGCATACAAATCGCTCGCCATGCCCAATTTCTGAGCCCCTTGACCAGCAAATAAGAACGCACGTTTTGTCACTATCCTAATCCTTTCGATGTTACTAGACTTTTACATTTGCCCAACGAGCAGCTTCTCTTTGGATCACTTTAGCTGCCCCATAATAGATATCTTCTAGAATTTCAGCACAAGTTTCTTCCTTGCTTACAAGACCTGCAATTTGGCCTGCCATTACAGATCCATTGTCAACATCTCCATCAACAACAGCATTGCGAAGGGCTCCTGCTCCTAATTCTTCAATTTCTTCTTGAGTCTTCTTACCTGCCAAGAAATCTTTTTCAGCTTGGTTATAGGCAGAAGCCAATTTATTTTTGATCGCACGAACAGGGTGTCCAACAACAGATGCAGAAACTACAGTATCGATATCTTTTGCTTTCAAGATTTTATTCTTAAAGTTTTGGTGAGCATTGGATTCTTTTGCAACCACGAAACGAGTTCCCACCTGAACAGCTTCGGCACCTAACATAAAGACAGCTGCAGCACCGGCACCATCAGCGACTCCTCCAGCACCAATTACTGGAATAGAAACAGCTTCAACCACTTGGCGAACCAAGGTCATGGTCGTCAATTTACCAATGTGACCTCCAGCTTCCATTCCTTCTGCAATCACTGCATCAGCGCCCAATTTTTCCATCCGTTTTGCAAGTGCAACAGACGGAACCACTGGAATTACAGTGATCCCTGCTTCATGGAAACGATCCATGTATTTACCTGGATTTCCAGCACCAGTTGTAACAACCTTTACACCTTCTTCAATCACCAGGTCAACAATGTCATCCGCAAATGGGGACAAAAGCATGATATTTACACCAAAAGGTTTATCTGTAATAGACTTCACCTTGTCGATATTAGCCTTTACAACTTCTTTTGGAGCGTTCCCACCACCAATGATTCCAAGACCTCCAGCATTTGATACTGCTCCAGCCAAATCACCATCAGCGACCCATGCCATCCCACCTTGGAAGATTGGATATTTAATATTCAATAGTTCAGTAATTCGTGTTTGCATTATACCTACCTCTTTTTTCGCTTAAGTAATAGTTTGAGTTCGAAAGATGGTTTCTTTGAGCCTCAAACTATTACCTAAACAAGAGAGAATATCTTTCGATACTCTCATCTATCATTATTTTGTTTTTTCTTCTACGTAAGCGACAAGATCACCAACTGTAGATAATCCTTCTTCAGTTTCGATTTGGATATCAAAAGCATCTTCGATTTCAGAGATCACTTGGAACAAATCCAATGAATCAGCTTCTAAATCTTCGAATGTAGATTCAAGAGTTACTTCTGATGGTTCTTTACCAAGTTCTTCAACGATAATTTCTTGTACTTTTTCAAATACTGCCATGACAGGCCTCCTTAAAAAAAATATATAAATTTTTAAAATGTGTTTCCACATGTTTAACTAGATTGTAACAAGAAGTGTGCCCCATGTCAAACCTCCACCGAATCCTGTAAGAAGAATTTTTTGACTTCCATCCATCTTGATTCGATGATTCTCGACACACTCCGATAATAGAATGGGGATACTAGCAGCACTAGTGTTCCCATATTCCATCATATTTGCTGGGATCTTCTCTCTAGAGACACCCAGTTTTTTTGACATCTTATCTAACATTCGGTCATTTGCCTGATGTAAAAGAAAATAGTCAATCTCTTCTGCTTCAATAGAGGCGTCTGCTATAATCTTTTGAATGCTTTTCGTGACATCACGAATAGCAAAATCAAAAACTGCCCGTCCATCCATCGTCAGATATCTTCGATCGGTAATTTCCTCTGAATAAGGAGAAGACAGACCTAAATAGCAAGATTCAAGACTAGAACCTCGGTTACCATCCGTAAAGAGATTTTCAGACAAAAACGATTTTTGATCGCTCGCTTCAAGCAAGACACCGCCAGCTCCATCTCCAAAAAGTACTGAAGTAGAGCGATCTGACCAGTCTAATACTTTTGAAAGCGTCTCACTACCGATCACAAGCCCACGCTGGTACATCCCTGAAGAAATGTACTTTTCAGCAGTGGCTAATGCAAATACAAATCCGCTACATGCTGCTGTCAGATCAAAAGCAAAAGCCTTAGAAGCTCCAATATTAGCTTGTACCCGGGCTGCAGTCGATGGCATTAAGCTGTCTGGAGTAATTGTAGCGACAACGATAAAATCAATTTCTTCAGCGTCTAAGTTTGCTTTTGCTAATAATCTTTGTGCAACAACTGTTGCAAGATCACTAGTCGTCTCATCTCTTGAAATGTGACGACGAAGAATGCCTGTCCGACTACTGATCCATTCATCACTTGTATCCATAATCTCAGCTAAATCATTATTCGATACGACTTGGTCAGGTACATAATGAGCAACTTGACTAATTTTAGCAAAGACCATTATTTAATTTCCTCCAAGAAACGATACAGATTTTGCAATCCTTTTTGCATCACTTTCTTCTCTTCAGGACTCATATCTCCAATAATCTGGTTGACCATCCGTTTATGGAATTGCTGATGAAGACGATATAGTAGACGACCGTTCTTCGTTAAACTCAAGTGTACAACCCGGCGATCAACTTCCGATCTTCTTCTTTCGATATACCCTTTGCGCTCAAGATTATTCAAACTTGTCGTGACAGTCCCCAAAGTCACCATCAACTCCCGTGAAATATCACTCGGGGTTGCATTTGGTGTCGAACCAATCACATCGATTGTATGCATTTCTTTAATAGAAACATCTTTGAATCGACTTGCTCTAAGGCTCGACTCCTCAATAACCAAAACATTATTAAAGATGGATGTTAAATAGTCGTTAACTAATTGGTAATTCAAAACTCCACCTCCTAATTTTACTTTGATAGTCAAATTTTATCAAAAATGAAAATAATTTGCAAGCATTTTTTCACAAAATATAGAAAAAATGCAAATTTATTTTCCTTTAAATTGTGGCCGACGTTTTTCAGAGTAGGCAATAACCCCCTCTTTAAAATCTTCTGTAAATGCTAGTTTCTTTTGCAAATTTAATTCAAGATTCGCATATTGGTCCCATTCTTTCAAGAAGGCTTCCCAGACCATTTCTTTCATGGCAGCATAAGAATTTGAAGATCCTCTTCTTAATTTTTTAAGCAATTGATCAACCGTTTTCTCAAGTTTTTCAGATTCACAAACGCGGTAAGCTAGACCATATTCCAATGCTTTTTCTGCGGTCAAAGCTTCACCCGTCATTACTAAATGAGTAGCCCGAGACATACCAATAGCTTTTCCTAATAAGAATAACCCACCCGCATCTGGTGCTAAACCAACCCCAACAAAGGCTTGAATAAATTTAGTACGATCACTAATAATACAAAAATCAACAGCTACCGCTATGTTGGCCGCCGCACCTGCGACCGCTCCATCAGCTACCATAATAACCGGCTTAGGTAATTGCTTAATTTTCTTAGAAATAGTATTAACTAATTCAGCAATTAAAACAAGAGACTCGATGTCATCTGCATCGACTGCGCGTTTCATTTCACTCAAATCTCCACCAACTGAAAAGATTTTCCCTTCTGCTGATAGAATAATGAATTTCACTTCCTCATTTTTTTCTGCATCTTCCAAGGCAGCTAAAATTTCCTGACACATTGGAATGTTAAAACCATTGGAAACTTCAGGACGATTTAAAGAAATTGACGCGAGATCGTTTTCGACAGAATACAAAATTGTTTCAAACATCACAGACTCCTTTTATTTAAATATAAAATATTTTGATATTTAAACTTTTTAATTACAACATATCATACCATAAAAAATAAAAATAGTAAAATATATCTATAAGATGTAACAAAATTGTAAAATTTGAATCATGACAATTTATAGCCTCTAAAGATCCACCTATTCTATGCCCTATTTATAAATACATTGTATCAACAACTGAAGTTTGGTATAATGTACTAATGAAACTATTAAGGAGAAAATATGAAAGTAACTAAATTCGGTGGAAGTTCTCTAGCATCAGCTCCACAATTAAAAAAAGTACTTAATATCATTAAAGATGATCCAGAAAGAAGATTTGTAGTTGTATCAGCTCCTGGTAAGCGAAATGCAGAAGATACAAAAGTAACAGATGCACTGATCCGTTATTATAAAGAATTCACTTCAGATAAAGATGTTACGCAAACACAACAGTGGATTATTGAGCGTTATCGTGCTATTACAGAAGAATTGGGTCTTAAAGATTCTATCATTCAAGAAATTGCTGAAGATATCTATGATCTGACAAATTTGCCTAAAAAAGGAAATCCATTTATATACGATGCATTTTTGGCAGCCGGTGAAAATAACAACGCTAAACTCATAGCTGCCTATTTCAATCAAAATGGATTAGAAGCAAAATATATCCATCCAAAAGAAGCAGGAATCACAGTCACCGCAGAACCTTCAAACGCACGTATTTTACCTTCTAGTTACGATAAAATTGAAGAACTAAAAGATGCAAGTGAAGTAATTGTCATTCCAGGGTTCTTTGGTGTTACCCAAGATGGGGACATTTGTACATTTTCTCGTGGTGGATCTGACATCACAGGATCAATCATTGCAGCTGGCGTAAAAGCAGACTTATACGAAAACTTTACAGACGTAAATGGTATCTTTGCAGCACATCCAGGTATTATTAAACACCCACATTCAATTCCTGAATTAACTTACAAGGAAATGCGTGAATTAGCCTATGCAGGTTTTTCAGTCTTACATGATGAAGCACTCGTTCCAGCATACAGAGGTAAAATTCCATTAGTCATTAAAAATACAAATAATCCAGACCACCCAGGAACCCGAATTGTTTTGGAACATTCAAACGAACATGTAACTGTTGTAGGGATTGCAGGTGATTCAGGATTCGTTAGTATCAACACTACCAAATACCTCATGAACCGTGAAGTCGGTTTTGGTCGAAAAGTCCTTCAAATTTTAGAAGATCTCAATATTAGTTGGGAACATATGCCAACAGGAATCGATGACTTGTCTATCATTTTGCGTTCACGTGAACTGACTCCGATCAAAGAGCAAGAAATTCTGAAACAATTAACACAAAAGCTCGAAGTTGACACAGCTGAAATTGAACATGATCTTTCAATCATTATGATTGTTGGTGAAAAAATGAAGAGCCAAGTAGGGGTTACCGCAACTGCAGCTAAGGCACTATCAGAAAATGAAATTAATATTCAAATGATCTCACAAGGATCTAGTGAGGTTTCTATTATGTTCGTTGTAAGTAAAGATCAAGAAGAAAAAGCCATTAAAGCCTTATATAATGCATTTTTTCCAAATAACTAAAAGTATAAAAGCTCCGTTTCTATAACAGAGCTTTTATATTTGCACAGATTTGTAAAATTAAGCTAGAGAGAAAAAGCCATCTATGTCAGGCTCAGATAAACACCACATTTGTCTGAAAGGAACTAACATAAATGGTCTATCCCCATCTTACAAAAAACGAGCTTGTAATGATAGTGGAATACTATCAAGAAAAGATAAAAGTTTCAGATATTGTAACTTCACTTGGCAGATTAAAACAGACAATCTATGTTTTGAAAAAATGAAAATAAAAAAGACCAGCGCAATGGTCTAATTCCTATACTCCGCCAGTAGGACTCGAACCTACGACATCATGATTAACAGTCATGCG
>CAUUAM010000005.1:0-29494 GCA_963543165.1 uncultured Streptococcus sp.
TTATTACCTTGTTAAATAATTTCCAAGATACAAAATGGTTAGGAAATTCCATAAATGCTAGATATCGTTCGTTATCATACGTATGGTTAAATCAGATTACAGCTGATCCAATCATACAACCAAAGGGATACAATAAGGATAAAATTAATGAAATTGAGAAGAAATATGATCAAGTAGCTTCAGAAATCAATAAAAATAGAAATGAGCTAATTGATGATCAAACGATTGTTTATGTTTTAAGTGAGAGTTTTGCTGACCCATCAAGAATTGAAGGGGTAAATTTATCTAGAAATCCTATACCAAAAATTCAAGAAATTAAGGCAAAAGTTACAAGTGGATTAATGCAATCGGATGGTTATGGTGGTGGAACCGCAAATATGGAGTTTCAAACATTGACAGGGTTACCTTTTTATAATATTAATCCTACAGTTTCTGTACTATACTCAGAGGTTGCTCCTAAAATGCAAAAATTAATTTCAGTCAGTGACTCATTTAATAATAAGAAAGTTATTCATTTCGAATCTCCAATTAATTATTCTAGAAATGTAATATACAATAGGTTGAAATTCAATAAATTTATAAGCATTGATGATAAAAAGAATTATGATTTAGGTTATCAAGAAGTTCATATAAGTGATGAATCTACGTATAAAGCAGTATTAAAAGAGATGGATGCTAAAAAGAATCAGTTCTTTTCTGTCATTACGATTCAAAATCACTCACCGTTTATAGCGGGAGAACCTTCAGACTTAACAGCGACAGGCAACGGTTTTTCTGATGATGAAAATACCAAGTTAACGAATTATTCTCGTCTTTTAACCTTTACCGACACCGCTACCCAATCCTTCCTGGAAAGTCTTTCTAAAATAGATAAGAAGATTACAGTGGTATTCTATGGAGATCATTTACCTGGCCTCTATCCAGAGTCGGCTTTTAAGAATAATCCTGAGAGTCAGTATCAGACAGATTATTTCATTTGGAGTAATTTTGATGCACCGAAGCTAAATTATCCTTTGGTCAATTCAAGCGATTTCTCTGCCATGGTCTTTGAACAAACCAATTCAAAAGTTTCACCTTATTATGCTTTGCTGACTGAAGTTTTGAAAAAAGCAAGTGTCGATAAAAAGGCTTTAGAAGGAGAAGCGTTAGAGATTGCGGATGATTTAAAAATGGTTGAATACGACCTGATTAGTGGGAAAGGCTACCTTTCTAAAGACTTCTTTAAAGTCCCAACCAATGAATCCAAATAAAAGGAGAGCAAGTAGTTAAAAATCTTTGTGATTTTGGCTGTCTAGCTCCCCTTTTTTTGTTTTTTATGCTAAACTATTAGATGGGGGTATGCTCATGATTAAGATATTTGGAAAGGTCCATTATCATTGGCAGCCGGACCTATCAATTCTTGTGACCTATTGGTCCATTGCAGTGATTCCGGTCTTTATTGGACTGGCTTTGATGTATGAGAGCTCTAGTGTACCAACGCTAGTTTTGTTTTCCTTCTTTTTATTTATGGCCTTGCTTGCGATTGGAGTCCATCGCTACTTCACGATCTATGAGGATGGGATCTTACGGATTATTACAGCCAATCCCTTCACTCCGATTAAGGTGAAGATTGACTCGATCGAAAAGGTGGAAGTAAATAAGAAGTCGATCAAGCTCATTTTTAATGATGGTTCACGTAGCCGGACTTTCTGCATGCGTAAATGGCCGAAAAAATACTTTATCAATGCACTTGCCATAAATCCATCTTTTAAAGGAGAAGTGGTCTTGACGGACAACTTAATCCATGTGGATTATTACGAGATGTATTATGCAGATAAATAAAAAAGCCCTCTTAATCTTTTAAGAGAGCATGAGTGGGGCATTCTTTGATAGCCTCGAGAACATCGTTTGTGACAGGAACTTCCTTTTCAAGGAGGTCGTCCTCTTCGGCAAATTTGACGATGCCATTGTCATGGTAATCGAATAGTTCAGAATAGGTCTGACAGAGACCGCAAGCGATGCAACGATCTGGAATTAACGTAACTTTCATACTTCTATTGTAATGATTTTTACGAGAAAAAACAAGGAGGAAGTCATGGCAAAAGAACCATGGGAAGAAGATATTTATGATGATGGAGAAGAAACATTGAAACGTACAAGTAAGTTAAACGGTATTAAGGCAGATCGTCTGTTGACGATTTTAGCCATTATTTTCTTTGTAGTAGTAGTGGCAATGGTCTGCTTGTTGATTTTCCTTTCGACGGGTGGCAGCAATAAATCCAAACAAATGTCTGGTTTCTACAATGGTGAGACCAAAGTTGAACAGAAATCATCGGCTCCTGCAGCACAAACTGACCAAGCAGCTACTGAAGATAGTTCAAAAGATGAGAAATCTGAAGAAGGTACGATCACTGTTCAAGCAGGTGAAGGCGAAGCAGCGATCGCTGCGCGTGCTGGTATTTCTATTGCCCAATTGGAACAGTTAAATCCTTCTCATATGTCTACAGGATCATGGTATGCGAATCCTGGTGATGTCGTTAAGATTCAGTAGGAGTTAAGCACAGCATGAAACAGATTCAAATTGCCATTGATGGACCGGCTTCAAGTGGAAAGTCAACTGTTGCAAAGATCATTGCCAAAGATCTGGATTATACCTATTTGGATACAGGGGCTATGTACCGTGCAGCGACTTACCTGGCTTTACAAAATAATCTGACAGCTGAACAGGTTGAGGACTTATTAGACCTTTTAGATCAATATCCGATCAGTTTTGGTCGATCAGAAGAAGGAGAGCAGCTGGTTTTTGTAGCAGACGTGGATATTACCCATCCGATTCGCGATAATCAAGTAACCAATAATGTTTCTTGGGTTGCAGCGCTTGCTCCTGTTCGTGAAAAACTCGTCGCTCTTCAGCAAGAGATTGCTGCCAAGGGTGGCATCGTCATGGATGGACGTGATATTGGGACGGTCGTCCTTCCACATGCAGAGTTGAAGATCTTTTTGGTCGCTTCTGTTGAGGAGCGGGCAGAACGTCGCTACAAGGAAAATGTTGAAAAGGGCATCACAGCGGATCTTGAATTGTTAAAAAAAGAAATCGCAGAACGTGACTATAAGGACAGCCACCGTGCTGTGTCTCCTTTGAAACCTGCAGCAGATGCCATTCATTTTGACACAACGGGTGTTGGAATTGCAGACGTTGTGGCCTTTATTGAAGAAAAAGCAAAAAAACTTCTTGACAAAGAATAAAAAACTTGATATCATATAAAAGTTGAGAAAAGCAGAAGTGAGAACTTCTCGCCTTGTGACGCAAGTTGCCTGGCCCCTACGGATCAAGTTTCAGTAATGAAATACATCATGTAGTTCGGGCCTGCTTTGCAGGTCCGTTCTTGTTTTTCTCGAATAATAAAAAAGAGGTGAAAACCATAGCAAAGCAAGACTTATTCATCAATGATGAAATTCGTGTACGTGAAGTTCGCTTAATCGGTCTTGAAGGTGAGCAATTGGGTATCAAACCACTGAGCGAAGCGCAAGCACTTGCGGACGACGCTAATGTGGACTTGGTTCTCATTCAACCTCAAGCTAAACCTCCTGTTGCGAAAATTATGGACTACGGTAAGTTCAAATTTGAGTACCAGAAGAAACAAAAAGAACAACGCAAAAAACAAAGCGTTGTGACCGTGAAAGAAGTTCGTTTGAGCCCAGTGATTGACAAGGGTGATTTCGATACAAAACTTCGCAATGCTCGCAAGTTCCTTGAAAAAGGGAATAAAGTGAAGGTATCCATTCGCTTTAAGGGTCGTATGATTACCCACAAAGAGATTGGTGCTAAAGTTTTAGCCGACTTCGCTGAAGCGACACAAGATGTGGCGATCATCGAACAACGTGCTAAGATGGATGGACGTCAAATGTTCATGCAATTGGCGCCAGCAACTGACAAGAAATAATCTGTCAGAAAGTTAAAAAAAGGAGAAAATATCATGCCAAAACAAAAAACACACCGCGCATCAGCTAAACGTTTCAAACGTACAGGTTCAGGTGGATTGAAACGCTTCCGTGCCTTCACATCTCACCGTTTCCACGGTAAAACTAAAAAACAACGTCGTCACCTTCGTAAAGCGTCAATGGTACATTCAGGTGACTTTAAACGTATCAAATCAATGCTTTCACAAATGCGTTAATCCGCTATAAGCATTTCAAATTAACTATACTAGAACTAATTCGGAGGAATATATAAATGGCTCGTGTTAAAGGTGGCGTTGTATCACGCAAACGTCGTAAACGTGTATTGAAACTTGCTAAAGGTTACTATGGTGCAAAACACATCTTGTTCCGTACTGCAAAAGAACAAGTAATGAACTCTTACTACTATGCATACCGTGACCGTCGTCAAAAGAAACGTGACTTCCGCAAATTGTGGATCACACGTATCAATGCGGCAGCTCGTTTGAACGGACTTTCATACTCACAATTGATGCATGGTTTGAAATTGGCTGAGATCGAAGTAAACCGTAAAATGCTTGCTGACTTGGCTGTTAACGATGCAGCAGCTTTCACAGCTCTTGCAGATGCAGCTAAAGCAAAACTTGGTAAATAATGTTTATGAGGCTGGGCAAAAATTGTCCAGCCTTTGATGTATGATAGAAATAACTGTATGACGCAGTGGTTGATTGCTCAAAGCACTGCTTTGAGGTGGCGGATAGGACTTGCGAAGCAAGTTCCCTAAGTATTTATTCGCTTTTTAAGCTCTAAAGATGACCTAATCAACTGTGCGGGGGTGGGAATACGAACTCTTTTTTACTAGTCAGAGTTCTTTCCCACTCCCTTTTTTTCTTGCTGATTTCATGCTATAATGAAATCAATTATAGGAGTAATCATATTAGATGGAGGACCTAAAGGTGACACACAATCGGCTAGCATGGGATGAGTATTTTGCAGCTCAGGCCTTACTGATTTCGAATCGGGCGACCTGTAATCGGGCGAAAGTAGGGGCTGTTCTGGTGAAGGATAATAAGGTCATTGCAACCGGCTATAATGGATCTGTTTCTGGAACAGATCATTGTTTAGAGGATGGCTGCCTCATGGTCGAGGGACACTGTGTCCGCACCATTCATGCGGAAGTCAATGCTATTTTGCAAGGAGCTGAAAGAGGGATTCCCAAAGGCTTCACAGCCTATGTGACCCATTTTCCTTGTCTCAATTGTACTAAGCAGTTACTCCAAGTGGGCTGCAAGCGGGTTGTTTATATCCATCAATACCGCATCGATGAATATGCCGAATACCTCTATCGTGAAAAAGAAGTAGAACTGGTTCATCTGCCAATTGAAGAAGTCAAAAAGGCTATTGCAGAGGCAGATTTTATTTAATGAAGCCTTCCGGTCTATTATAAAAGTATCATATTTTAAACGCATGAATATCATAGAAATAGTTGTGCAATTTTGTATAATAGTCTTAAAGAGACCATGAAAAATAAATAAGCTTGGGTGATAGTGATGACAGATCAACAGAAACATTTTGAAGAAAATAACGAACCTAGTAAGAACAGTGAAGATCATCCCAATTCTGTATTTGTTCAGAATCCTCCAAAAGAAAATAGCTTACATTCTATTCTTCTTTCAGTGACCTTTTACTTATCCATTATCTATCTTGTATTGTTTGTCTCTCTCTTTGCACTTTCGGGTAACGCTTGGGGATTTGTCGTTTTGATTTTCCTTGGTCCAAACTTATTAAGTCTTGCGATTGGGGCCTTTCTAATTCGAATAGGGATGAAGAAGGGGAATAAAAGCCTTCTTTATGCAAGTATTGGACTCTATCTGCTGTCTATCATCTTGGCTTTTGATCCAGACTGGGCAATATTTCGAATTGCTCCCTTATGTTTAGGTGTTCTAGATTTAATCGGAACACTCCTTGTTAAAGAAGAGAAAAGCTTTTAATTAAAAGATAGGTATGGGCCACTTTACTCAATAAAAAGTATTCAGATCGATCAAAGCGATAGTTAAATCAATTCTTTTTGTCGATTTTTTGAGTACTATTATTTTAAAGGATAACTAAGAACTTCAGGAGGAAATGAAATGTCAGATCAACCAAAACATTCTGAAGTAAAAAAAGAAAAAGAGGAAAGGATTATAGATGAAGTCCGTTCACCTGTTGGTGAATTTGATTCAGAAAAGAGAATTGGGAAATCTGGAATACTTGCTTTTGCCTCGGTCCTAGCCATTGCTTATATCGTTTTGATTTTATTAGGTCTCTTTTCACTAGGATCATGGGTTGGTGGTTTTTTGTACTTTTTGGGAATCCATATTATTAGCTTTGTTATTGCAACTATCCTGCTTTGGAATGGAAATGTGAACGGCGATAAAGCAACTCTTTATATAGCAGCAGCTATTTATGTTTTTTCATTTATTGCTGCGGGTGATCCTTCTTGGGTGATTAATCATATACCACCGCTTGTGGAAGCAATACTTGTACTTATTGGAACTGTATTGTTTAAAAATGGAGAGTGATGATAGGAGGTAGGGTGATCAATCCTATCTTTTTTATTTATTACTGATAACGCACCAGGAAAACGGTTACAAATTGTGTTATAATTTAAATAAATGAATAGTTAAATACTCTTCTTAGAAAGTGGAGGAGAATCTATGTCTAGAAAAAAATGGTATTGTATACTGCTAATTCTTGAAGCAATTCTTTATCTTGTTTCTTATGGTAGTAGTCTAGTAGAGAGCTATAATGCCCAAAATTTAAATGGAAATGCACCACTGATGACTACCTCTAGTATTTTTTCTATATGGAATGGAATGATTATTTGCTGGGTAATTTGGAGAATCATGAAGCAACGTTTAAATGTTGAAGGATTGTTAGGTGTTCTTCTCCTCTCGATTACCCAACTACTTATGTTTTTTTTACCACCTTTTTCCCCAACAAATCTGATGGATATTTCCTTTATGCTAAATATCATTTGTTTAATATGGATTTGTATGCTTATAAAGAATGTAGAAATGCGGGAGCTTTTAAACAATTGGAAAAGTAAAGAGGGTTGGAAATCATCGATAGCTTATTTGGCACTATTTGTTGCCTCTACAAATATTTCTCCACTATTTATATTGTTTGGTATGGATAGAACGAGTGACATTTACGCTTTTACACTGCGATACACTGTAATGGAGTTAATGTTTCTACTTCTGATTAATGTTATGATCACAAGTACAAGTGATAAACTTCAGAAAGTATTTTCTCTTTTGATAGTTTTATCTTCTCTTGTTGAGATAGGTGTAGTATACTCTTTCATCTCTCGTATAAGCTTTTACGTTCTCTTTTATCTTCTCTTATCTATTTATATTGTTTGTCGTGTTTTTGGTTTGTTTGAGAAAGTTGCAGATAGCTGGGAGTCCAAGGTGAAAGTACAAAATGTATCATCTATTGAAACTAAACCAGAGATGGAATACCCTCAAGTAGAAGGAGAGATAGATGTAAACGATCAGTTGAATGCTGAGATACGATCAAACAATGATAAAGAAAATTCGACAAAAAGAATTATTCTTCAGTCGTCTTGGTTATGGAGCGCCCTTATAATAGCAGTCTGTCACCTTGGTATTATGATTTTTCCTTTATTTTTAGGAAACCCCATGTATCTACTGATCTTATATATTGGTGCCATCCATTATATTTGTTTTATGATTGCGTCTATATTACTTTTCATAGGTATGAGAAAAGGAAGTAAAGGACTCCTAAATGCGGTAGCTATCTTATTTGTTATTTCCATTATAGGTACGCCAGATACTTATTGGATAGGTCCAAATATTTTATCCTTTATTCTGGGAGTTTTAGTATTTATTGGAACAATATTATTTAAAAATGGAGACTGATTAAAGTAGATAGGGTTGAAAATTTTTAAAGATATATTATCATTTAGGTAGGTGGTAGGTTTTCGAGTACCCATTGGTACGCGGACACCTACCATTTTTGAAGATAAAAAAGCATCGTGTGAGGGTGCTAGATCTTACCTGCTTAACTCGTAAATGATTGATCATTTTAGGGTCAATTTTTTTATGAACTTTTTAGGAACTTTGAGGACTGTTTAAGTTTGTTTAATTGGGTAGTGCATTGCCCAAAAAACTGATCTAATGGGTTACTTGAAAAATAATTTTCCATATCATTGGTATTGTGTTATAATGAAGTGTTATATGGTCCCGATAAGGTGATAGACTATCTATCAGTACTTTGTAACTCTATAACAATATTTTTTTAAGGGGGGACATTTTTATGTCAGAACGTAAACTTTTCACGTCTGAATCAGTATCTGAGGGGCATCCAGATAAGATTGCAGACCAAATTTCAGATGCTATTTTAGATGCTATTTTAGAGCAAGATCCAGAAGCACACGTTGCGGCTGAAACAGCTGTTTATACAGGTTCAGTCCATGTTTTTGGTGAAATTTCAACAAATGCATATGTCGATATTAACCGTGTTGTTCGCGATACCATTGCAGAAATTGGCTATACCAATACAGAATATGGTTTCTCTGCTGAAACTGTTGGAGTACACCCATCATTGGTGGAACAATCTCCTGATATCGCTCAAGGGGTAAACGAAGCCCTAGAAGTTCGTGGAAATGCGGATCAAGATCCACTCGATTTGATCGGTGCTGGAGACCAAGGGCTCATGTTTGGTTTTGCGGTGGATGAAACAGAAGAACTCATGCCATTGCCAATTTCTTTGAGCCATAAATTGGTTCGTCGCTTGGCAGAATTGCGTAAGTCAGGTGAAATCAGCTATCTTCGTCCAGATGCGAAATCGCAGGTCACTGTTGAGTACGATGAAAACGACCGCCCAGTGCGCGTGGATACGGTTGTTATTTCAACCCAACACGATCCAGATGTCAGCAACGAACAAATCCACGAAGATGTGATTAACAAGGTCATCAAAGAAGTGATTCCAGCTTCTTACCTAGATGATGAGACTAAATTCTTCATCAACCCAACTGGCCGCTTTGTTATTGGTGGACCTCAAGGGGACTCAGGATTGACAGGTCGTAAGATCATCGTCGATACCTATGGTGGTTATTCACGTCACGGTGGTGGTGCCTTCTCTGGTAAGGATGCAACCAAGGTGGACCGTTCGGCTTCTTATGCAGCTCGTTACATCGCCAAAAACATCGTAGCGGCAGGTCTTGCTAAGAAGGCGGAAGTGCAATTGGCTTATGCGATCGGGGTGGCTCACCCAGTATCTGTTCGTATCGATACTTTCGGTACAAGTACTGTTGCTGAGAGCAAATTAGAAGCAGCAGCGCGTGAGATCTTTGATCTTCGCCCTGCAGGGATTATCCAAATGCTGGACCTTAAACGTCCAATCTACCGTCAAACAGCAGCATACGGTCATATGGGACGGACAGATATCGACCTTCCATGGGAACGTTTGGACAAGGTCGAAGCCTTGAAAGATGCTGTAAAATAATTCGTTGAAATGGAAAAGTTAGGGTCAAGATGATCCTAGCTTTTTTTCGTGTTGAAAATTCCTACAGATGGAAAAATAGGGCGATCTGTGGTATAATACATGCAGTATTTTAAATACATTGTCCCTTTTATTTCCGTTGAATAAAACGATAGTAAAAGGAAAAAGACTTGAAAGAGCTAATGAATTATTAAGATGAAAAAAATTGTAATAAATGGTGGTCGCCCTCTAAAAGGAGAGGTGACCATTAGTGGTGCAAAAAACAGTGTAGTCGCCCTGATTCCTGCGATCATTCTGGCGGATGATATCGTGACCCTTGATGGGGTGCCAGATATCTCCGACGTGGCAAGTTTGATTGACATCATGACCATTATGGGGGCTAAGATCGAGCGCAAAGAAGACAGTTTGATCATTGATCCACGTGGGGTGAAGAATATGCCCATGCCATTTGGAAAGATCAATAGTCTCCGTGCCTCCTATTATTTCTATGGCAGTTTATTAGGGCGCTACGGTCAAGCAACTGTTGGACTACCTGGCGGGTGTGATCTTGGCCCGCGTCCGATCGATTTGCATTTGAAGGCCTTTGAAGCGATGGGAGCTGCTATGACTATGGATGGCTCTAGTATGAAGCTTGCGACAGACGGCAAGCCTCTCCAAGGTGCGAACATCTACATGGACACTGTTAGTGTTGGTGCAACGATCAATACGATTTTGGCGGCGGTCAAGGCCGAAGGTCGGACAGTGATCGAAAATGCTGCTCGAGAACCTGAAATTATCGATGTGGTAACCTTGCTTAACAATATGGGAGCCCATATTCGGGGAGCAGGGACGGATATCATTATCATTGATGGTGTTCCGCATTTGCATGGGACGAGACATCAGGTTATTCCTGATCGCATCGAAGCAGGAACCTATATTGCGCTTGCGGCTGCTATCGGAGAAGGCATCCAGATCAATAATGTCTTGTATGAGCATTTGGAGAGCTTTATTGCTAAGTTGGAGGAGATGGGTGTGCGCATGACCATTTCTGAAGATAGCATCTTTGTAGAAAAGCAAACAGGCTTGAAGGCGATCCAGATCAAAACTTCTCCTTATCCTGGTTTTGCGACTGATTTACAGCAACCGATCACACCTTTGCTCTTAACTGCTGCAGGACGTGGTCGAATTGTTGATACGATTTATGAAAAGCGGGTTAACCATGTGCCAGAATTGGCTAAAATGGGGGCTACTATTTCGACCTTGAACGACCACATTATCTATGAAGGGCCAAATCAATTGACAGGATCAAGTGTGAAAGCGACGGATCTTCGAGCTGGTGCGGCTTTAGTGATCGCAGGTCTCATGGCTTCTGGAACAACAGAAATTACAAATGTGGAATACATCCTTCGCGGGTATTCAGATATTATTCATAAATTGACCCAACTTGGAGCAAATATCCAGTTGGTAGAGGAATAGTGACAGAGCTAGGGATCTGATACTGGCAGCTGGATACACGAACAATGGAGTTTGAGATGAATATTTGGACGCACTTAGCTGCCTATTCACTAATTGAAACACAAAGGTTGTATTTACGACCTTTTCTCTTTGAGGATGCGGAAGATTTTTATAAGATTGCTTCGAATCCTGATAACCTACAATTTATCTTTCCTGCACAAGCCGATCTTGCTGAAACCCAGTATGTACTAGCCAACTATTTCATGAAAAATCCTTTGGGGGTTTGGGCCATCTGTGATAAGGAAACCAATCAGATGATCGGCTCCATCAAATTTGAAAAGTTAGATGAAATCAAGGGTGAGGCTGAGTTAGGCTACTTTTTACGCAAAGATTTTTGGGGAAAAGGCCTGATGACAGAAGCGGTCAAAGAGTTGGTTTATCTAGCATTTGAGAAATTTCAACTAAAAGAAATCAGGATTATCACTCATGTTGAAAATACAGGGAGTCAAAGAGTCGCTCTAAAGGCTGGATTTCGTCTCTTTCGTCAATTTAAAGGGAGTGACCGTTATACGCGTAAAATGCGCGATTATTATGATTTCCGACTAGGTAGAGGGGACTTCTATGAGTAAACACCAAGAGATTTTAGACTATCTCGAAAAATTACCGATTGGAAAACGGGTTAGTGTTCGGAGTATTTCCAACTTTTTGAATGTCAGTGATGGAACGGCTTATCGTGCCATTAAAGAAGCTGAAAATCAAGGAATTGTAGAAACGCGTCCTAGAAGTGGGACCATCCGTGTTAAATCGCAAAAGGCTGTACTAGAGCATTTGACGTATCGAGAAATCCAGGAAATTACCGGTTCAGAAATTTTAGCTGGTGAAGAGGGGCTCGAAAAAGAATTTAATAAATTCTACATCGGTGCCATGACGGAGAAGCACGTCCTAGACTATGTATCTGAAGGGGGCCTTTTGATCGTGGGAGACCGCACCAGCATTCAACGATTGGCTCTTAAGCATGACAATGCAGTCTTGGTGACAGGTGGCTTTGAGGTGAGTGAAGATGTGATTGATCTGGCCAATCAGGTAAAAATCCCAGTCATCCGAACTTCACACGACACCTATACCGTTGCTACTATGATCAATAAAGCTCTGTCTAATATGCAAATCAAGACGGATATCTTGACAGTGGAGCAGGTCTATCGCCCTTTTCATGAGTACGGCTATCTTTCTGAAACAGATACGGTACGGGATTATTTAGATTTGGTTCGAAAGAATCGCTTTAGCCGCTTTCCGGTTGTCAATCAACACCAGATGGTAGTGGGTGTCGTGACCATGCGAGATGCTGGTGATAAGGCACCTCAGACGACCCTAGATAAGGTGATGTCGCGGACCATCTTTACCACCAATCTATCCACCAGCATTGCGACCATTAGCCAGCGAATGATTGCTGAAGATTATGAGATGATTCCTGTGATTCGCACTAACCAGACCTTGCTGGGTGTCATTACGCGGCGGGATGTCATGGATCGGATTAGCAAGGTGCAATTTTCGAGCTTGCCAACCTTTAGTGAGCAAATCGGTCAAAAGATTCAAACAGAGAACGACCATTACCAATTCACAGTAGAGCCAAGTATGTTGGAGAAAAGTGGTGTTTTGGCTAATGGGGTCATGATCGAAGTGCTGATGAAGGTTGTTCGCAAGATGATGCAACACAGTGGGCGTAGCTTGATCGTCGAGCAGCTGATCATCCATTTTTTACAAGCTGTGCAGGTGGACGATGTGATCCGCATTGAACCACAACTTGTTCGGCGAACCAGACGTTCAGCCTTGGTTGATTTTAGCTTGTATCTAGATTTGCAGCTGGTCGCGAAAGCAACTATTACCATTAAGATTAATTAAACAAAAGAAATGAGGAGACAATGATTACATTAAAATCACAACGTGAAATTGAAGCCATGGATCGTGCAGGAGATTTCCTTGCCAGCATCCATATTGGATTGCGTGACTTGATCAAGCCAGGGCTTGACCTTTGGGAAGTAGAAGAATATGTCCGCCGTCGCTGTAAAGAAGCCAATGTCTTACCACTTCAAATCGGAGTAGAAGGCAGTCTCATGGACTATCCTTACGCGACTTGTTGCGGTTTAAATGATGAGGTTGCCCATGCTTTTCCCCGTCATGTTATCCTGAAAGATGGTGATCTCCTCAAGGTAGATATGGTCTTATCTGAGCCACTCGACAAGTCTGTTCTGGATGTTTCAAAATTAGATTTTGATAATGTAGCCCAAGTGAAGAAATACACGGAGTCCTATACTGGTGGCTTGGCGGACTCTTGCTGGGCTTATGCGGTTGGAAATGTTTCTCAAGAAGTTAAAGATTTGATGGACGTGACTAAAGAATGTCTTTACAAAGGAATTGAGAAAGCAGTCGTAGGCAATCGCTTGGGAGATATTGGCGCAGCGATTCAAGAGTATGCAGAAAGCAAAGGCTATGGTGTGGTGCGTGACTTGGTTGGCCACGGTGTCGGCCCTACCATGCATGAAGAACCAATGGTACCGCATTACGGTCGTGCTGGACGCGGTCTTCGTTTGCGTGAAGGTATGGTTCTGACGATTGAGCCAATGATCAATACCGGTACTTGGGAGATTGATACTGATATGGAAACTGGTTGGGCCCATCAGACCCTCGATGGTGGTCTGTCTTGTCAATATGAGCATCAATTTGTGATTACAAAAGATGGTCCAGTGATCCTAACTAGTCAAGGTGAAGAAGGAACTTACTAAAAGATAGAGAGGAAAGAATGGAGCTGAAGGCACGTGTCTGGTTTCGCTCTTTGCTCTTTTTTAGTAAAAATGGGGAGGTGAGGAATGAAAAAGGTCCTACAAAAAGTGTTCGATCAGCCATTTATAAAAGGCTTCGTGCGGTTTTATCAGAGTGCTGAGTCTGATATCACTAGCATTGCTGTAGCCTATTATTTGCTGATTTCGATTTTCCCTTTGATGCTGATTGCGGCCAATATTCTACCCTACTTTCATATTCGCCCCACTCAGATTCTGTTGAGCTTAGAAAAAGTCTTGCCTAGTTCCCTGTATCGGACAGTTGCCCAGATCATCTCGAGTGTATTGACCAAGCCTTCTACGGGCTTACTGAGTTTCTCGATTATATCCGCCTTGTGGATTTTCTCTCAGAGCATTGCCTACCTTCAAAAGGCCTATAATAAGAGTTATGGGGTTGAGAAGGAGCGTGGCATTATCTGGGGCCGACTCTTTAGCTTTCTGATCAGTTTTGCCTTGCAGGGTTTGTTTGGCCTCTCGCTCATCTTATCGATGTTTGGTAAGATGATTGTCCGTTATCTCTATCGAACTTTTTCATTCGATCGGACCATCTATATCCGCTTGTTGAATTTGACGGAACCGACCATTTACCTGTTGCTCTTTGTCAGCCTGGTCCTGCTCTATTACACTCTACCAAATGTAAAAATTCCTAAATTTAGATATGTCTTTCCAGGAGCTTTCTTTGTAGTCATTGTCTTGTATGCTATTTTGAAGGTCTTTTGGAAATACGTAGACCGCTATGTGAGTCATTTTTTGGATGCCCGTTTCTTTGGTTCGGTCATCCTTGCCGTTATTATGTTCTGGTTTATCTTAGTAGCTAAAATAATGATTATTGGTTGTATTTTAAACGCCAGTGTCCAATTTGCCAGAGAAGCCAAATTCCAAACGCGCAATGGAGAAATTGTTTCCAAATTAAAATCAGAAGAAGTAGCCTTTCGGCATAAAGAAGTTTCACAAAAATTAAAGCGTCGCTTACGCTTGATAAAAAAAGATAAAACGGAATAAGGAAATCAGATGGTATCTGGTTTCTTATTTTATCGTCTACTTTTGTTGCATTTGCAACAAAAAGATTTTAGAATAGGATTGTCAGTAAAGGAGGAGTAGATGAGTATTTTACGTGAGATTGGCATCATTGCGCGTGCTCTTGATTCCATTGCCAATATTGAATTTCGTGATTTGGAACTGGCTCGTGGTCAATATCTCTATCTGGTGCGAATTGCAGAGCAGCCTGGAATTATTCAGGAGGAACTCTCAGAACTCTTAAAGGTCGACCGATCGACCGTCGCTAGATCCGTTAAAAAATTAGAAGAAAGAGGCTTGATTCAGCAACGTCCCATGGGGGAAAACCTCAAAATCAAGGAATGGGAGTTAACTGAAAAAGGCCAGAAGATTTACCCCTTCATCTTAGGGGAGCATCTTTACTCTGAAAAAACTGCCTTAAAAGGATTTTCCAAAAAAGAAGTCGCACAGTTAGAGGAGTACCTCATCCGAGTGCGTGAGAATATCACCTTGGATTGGGAACTAGTCAAAAAAGGTCAAAAAAGAAATTATGGTGAGGTAAACCAATGAAAGTTAAAGTCGATCAAGCATTTTGGGATTTATTTCCAACAGCTAAAATTACAGTCATGTCTTTATATGGTATTGATAATACAGTAGATGAAGCCAAGGATCCTTATTTTAAGGAATTGTTGGACAAGGGAGCTAAGCGTGCTTGGGAATTTATGAACGAGGAAAATTATACTCAAAGTGAATTCGTCCAGGAGTGGCGCCAGGCTTTTAGTAAATTCAAAACGAAAAAAGGAGCCAGATCTTCGATCGAAGCCCTTTTAAAACGGGTTCACCAAGGGCGTGAATTTTATCCGATTAATCCCTTGGTGGATTTGTACAATAGTGTGTCTATGACTTATGCCCTTCCTTGCGGAGGAGAAGACATGGATAAATTAGTGGGTGGACTCTCTCTAGGTCAAGCGAAAGGAGGCGAACCGTTCTTTCCATTGGGGGCTGAAGAAGATGCGCCTGCTTTGGAAGGGGAGATCATCTACTATGACCAAGAAGGAGCTGTTTGTCGTTGCTTGAATTGGCGAGAAGCTCAAAGAACCATGCTAACTGAAGATACGAAGGACGCTATTTTGGTGATTGAAGCTATCAATGAGGAGCAGGCCAAACGTGCGCAAATAGCTATGCAGGAATTGAAAGACCTAGCCAAGGATTATTTTGGGGTCGAAGGAAGGATCTATCAATTAAGTGCAGAGCATGCAAGTATAGAAGTTTAAAATAATAAGGCTGAAACAATTGTTTCAAGCCTTGTTTTTATTTTTAAAGACAAAGAGTTTACTAAAGACATAATTGAGGACCACTATAGCAACTTGCGCAAAGAGGGTTTCAATTAGATTGATTTGACTCTTGTTGTTGTGGACAAATTGCCCGATGATTCCTGGGAATTGCTTGACAAAAATCTCAGTCAAGGCCATGTCTAGTATAAAGGTCCCAGAGCGCGCAATCGCAAATCGGATCAAGCGCTGAAACCAGCCCTTTCTTTCTTGCTTAAAGACGATGGTATCGTTGGTCGCAAAGGCAAAGAGGATCCCGGCAATGTTTCCAATCGCTGTCGCCAATCGTTCATCATGAGACATATGATAGATGAAGAGGCGGGTTCCGACGGAAACAAGGGTTGTTGCCACACCAAAGAAGAGATAGGATAAAATTTCATTATCAAAAAATTTTTTAATTAGTGTTTTCATAAATTCAGTCTACCATAAAACCTCAAAATATGCTATACTTGAAAGGTTGAAGAAATCAAACCTTCGACCCTTGGTGCTTAAGATCCTTTCGCCAAGCATATTAAACGCGGGAAAACCGCTAAAGGAGAATAGATGAAACAGTTAACTGCTCGTGATATGGCACAAATTGCCATAGTTGCTGCGATTTATATCGTATTGACCATTACCCCACCTCTCAATGCCATGGCCTACTATGGCTATCAATTCCGTGTTTCGGAAATGATGAATTTCTTAGCCTTTTACAATAAGAAATACTTGTTTGCGGTAACCATCGGTTGTATGATTGCTAACTTATTTAGTTTTGGATGGACCGATGTCTTTGTTGGTGGAGGTTCAACCTTTGTCTTCTTAGGTCTTGGAGTCATTCTATTTGGACGTTTCAAAAACAAGTTTCTATTCAACGGTCTTATTCGGTTAGACCATTTCTTGTTTGCGATTTTCTTTTCCATCTCTATGTTTACAATTGCCTTGGAGCTTTATTACCTGCAAGGCCAACCATTCTTCTATAATTGGTTGACTATGGGATTGGGTGAATTCGCATCCTTGATTTTTGGAGCGATTGTGATCAATCAATTATCCAAACGGATCGATTTTACAAAATAAAAAAGGAGCTCAGGCTCCTTTTTTTACTGCTAAGAATGCAGTAAATTCAAGGCTAAATTAGGATTTTATGATAAAATAAGAACATGAAAACCAGAATGAAAGAATTAGTGGAATTACTCAACCGCTATGCCTATGAGTATTACACAAAAGACGCCCCATCAGTCTCTGATAGTGAATACGATCAATTGTATCGGGAGTTAGTGGAACTAGAGGCAAGTCACCCGGAAGAGGTCTTGCCAGAGAGCCCAACTCACCGTGTGGGTGGTGTGGTTTTAAAAGGTTTTACCAAATACCAGCACCAGTATCCTCTTTATAGTTTACAGGATGCTTTCTCACGGGAAGAACTAGAGGCCTTTGACCAACGGGTCCGCAAGGAATTTCCTTCCGTCGGCTATGTTTGTGAGTTGAAGATCGATGGCTTGTCGATTTCCCTTACCTATGAAAATGGAGTCCTTGTAACAGGTGCGACACGTGGGGATGGTTCTATCGGAGAGGACATTACCGAGAATCTCAAACGGGTCAAGGACATTCCTTTGGTTCTACCAGAGCCAATTAACATCACGGTTAGAGGCGAGTGCTATATGCCACGGGCATCTTTTGATCGCGTCAATCAGATCCGTCAAGAAAATGGCGAGCCTGAATTTGCCAATCCACGAAATGCTGCTGCAGGAACGCTTCGCCAATTGGATACGAAAATCGTGGCCAAGCGAAATCTCGCGACCTTCTTGTATCAAGAAGTGAGCCCGACCGATCAAAGCAGTCAGGAAGGCGTCCTTGAAAAATTGGCTGAGTTAGGATTTGTCGTGAACCAGGAACGTATCCTTGCCAAGGAAATGAACCAAGTTTGGAACTTTATCCAGAAAGTAGCCCAGCTTCGGGAAGACCTTCCTTATGATATTGACGGGATTGTCATCAAGGTTAACGATCTAGCTGTTCAAGAAGAGCTAGGCTTTACCGTCAAGGCTCCTAAATGGGCTGTCGCTTATAAGTTCCCAGCAGAAGAAAAAGAAGCGAAAATCCTCTCGGTAGATTGGACCGTTGGACGGACCGGTGTTGTGACGCCAACTGCCAATCTAACTCCAGTTCAACTAGCAGGAACCACCGTTAGTCGCGCAACCCTGCACAATGTGGACTATATTGCTGAAAAAGACATTCACCAAGAAGATACCGTCATCGTCTACAAGGCTGGTGATATCATTCCTGCAGTCTTACGTGTTGTCAAAGAGAAGCGGGTCTCTGATCAAGCATTAGTGATCCCGAGTCATTGCCCGAGCTGTCAGAGTGAGCTCCTTCATTTTGAAGATGAGGTGGCCCTTCGCTGTATCAATCCACTCTGTCCAGCACAAATCAAGGAAGGATTAAACCACTTTGCAAGCCGAGATGCTATGAATATCACAGGCTTGGGACCAGCTGTTGTAGAAAAACTCTTTGCGGCTCAGTTAGTAGAGGACGTGGCAGGGATCTACCGCCTCACCGTAGAGGATCTATTGAGCTTAGAAGGCTTTAAAGAAAAATCTGCTGAAAAACTCTATGAAGCCATTCAAGCTTCAAAAGAGAATTCAGCTGAAAAGTTACTCTTTGGTTTGGGAATCCGGCATGTCGGAAGCAAGGTCAGTCAAATCTTGCTCCAAGAATTTCATGGCCTCGATCAATTGGCTACCGCTGATCCAGAGCGGATTGCAGGTATTGACAGTCTGGGTATGGTTGTGGCTGAAAGCCTCAAGAGTTATTTCGCACAAGAGGGATCTAAGCGTCTCTTGCAAGAGCTTAAAGAAGCTGGAGTCAATCTGACCTATCTTGGCGAAAAAGTTGCTGCTGATGCGGCTCTTTCAGGGATGACAGTTGTTTTGACTGGGAAACTAGAGCGACTCACACGTTCAGAAGCAAAGGCCAAATTAGAGAGTCTGGGTGCTAAGGTAACTGGATCGGTTTCCAAAAAAACAGATTTGGTCGTAGCAGGTAGTGACGCTGGTAGCAAATTATCCAAAGCACAAGAATTAGGAATCCAGGTAGAAGATGAGGCCTGGCTTGAAAGTTTGTAGAGGATCTTTATGGTAGAACGAATCAAAAAAGCCCGTTTAATTTATAATCCGACCTCTGGGCAAGAAATTATCAAGAAAAATATTGCGGAAGTCTTGGATGTACTCGAAGATGTGGGCTACGAAACAAGCACCTATCAAACGACTCCAGAACCATTTTCTGCTCAGAATGAAGCAGAAAGAGCCGCCAAAGCAGGCTTTGATTTAATCATTGCTGCTGGTGGAGATGGCACGATTAATGAAGTGGTCAATGGAGTTGCAGGTCTGGAACATCGTCCACAGATGGCCTTTATCCCAACCGGCACCACCAATGACTATGCGCGTGCCTTGAAGATCCCGATGGGAGATCCAGTGGCAGCTGCCCGCATTATCGAAAAGAATCAAACCATTCAAATGGACATTGGTCGTGCTTATGGCAGTAAGTATTTTATCAATATTGCTGCAGCAGGGACTATGACAGAATTGACCTTCAGTGTCCCAAGTAGTGTCAAATCTCGCCTGGGTTACTTTGCCTATGTGGCAGAAGCAGCGAAAATGTTGCCGAGAAACAAGGCTCGTAAGGTGCGGATCGAACACGATAATGGCGTTTTTGAAGGTCCAGCGTCTATGATTTTTGTGGCCTTGACCAACTCTATTGCTGGCTTTGAAAGTGTCGCACCGGATGCCAAGCTAGATGATGGAAACTTCACCTTGATTATCGTAAAAACTGCTAAGCTCTTTAACATGTTGTCCTTGATGATTCAGGCAATTAATGGAGGCAAGCATGTGCACGATGAAAATGTAGAATATCTCAAGACCAAGAAGTTGTCGATCGAAATGTTAGGGAAAAATGCTCAACCATTCCGCATCAATCTAGATGGCGAATATGGGGGAGATACTCCAGTTGAATTGGAAGTCTTTCATAATCACTTGGAATTCTTTGCGAATATTGATGAAATCAACAACGATGCTTTGGTTCACACATCTGAAGAATAAAAACAAATAGTTGGAACCATGTAGGTGTTTCACGAGCGAATGGTTCCTTCGGTATCAAATTGGAAATAGGAAAATGTTATGCGACAATACCATGTAAAGCTTCATTTTCATAAGCAAAAAGGAAATTATTTTGCCTATGATATGTGGCAATGGCAGGATCAAGTAGAAGGAAAATCAGTCTCTTTCTCCAAGTTGGATTATTTTGGAGTAGAGGGAAATCTGGTATACGAGAGTGAGGATGCCTTAAGCCGGGGTCATGTCTTGGTTAAAGAAGGAGATTGGCTCACTAAAACCCGTGATTTTGAAATCGAACTCTTACCAGAAGGGTATGTTCGAGAAGTTTGGATTCTCGATGGGGATGATACTGTCTATTATTCTTTGCAAGCTGCTTTGACCAGTCATGCTTATAGTCATCGTCAGCCTCATGCCTACGATATGGTGACCCATACCAAGGAATTTGACAGCAAATGGGCTTATCAAGGCTGGCTTGGTTATCGTGAAGAAGAAGGGGAGTATTGCTTTAAGCTGTGGGCCCCTACTGCTAAGAAAGTTGAATTGTTGCTCTATCAATCAACAGAGTTGGATGCGCCTATTTGGAAGACTATTCCGATGATGCGTGGCAAACAAGAGTCTAGCTACCATCCAGAAAACACCCAAGGTGTTTGGATTCTAGATTTTCTAGGAAATTTAAGTGGCATGGCTTATCAATATCGTGTGCATTTTGAACACCAGACTCAAGTGACGCGCGATCCTTATAGCATTGCAACGACAGCAGATGGGATGCGTTCAGCTATTCTTTCAACAGCAGATCGTCAGTTTGATTGGGGACATCATGGTGGAGCAGATGCGACTCCTTGGCGCCTGGACAATCCTTGTCAAGCAGTGATCTATGAGATGCACCTTCGGGATTTGACCCAATCACCGACGTCAGGTGTGGACGAGGCTTTACGTGGAACCTATCTTGGCGCCTGCCAAGAAGGAACGGTCAATAGCCATGGCGATGCGACAGCTTTTGATTATATCCGTCAGTTAGGGGTCAATGTTGTGCAATTGCAGCCGATATCTGATCGCTATAAACAGTACGATGAAGAAGGCCGTGTGACCTATAATTGGGGCTACGACGTCCAGAATTATTCTGCACCAGAGACTAGTTTCTCAACAAATCCATCCAATCCAAAACAAACCATAAAAGAACTCAAAACCATGATCCGAGCTTATCATGAAGCAGGAATTTCTGTGGTCCTGGATGTGGTTTACAATCATATTTACTCAACTGAGCATGGTCCTTTCCAAAATACAGTTCCGGATTATTATTACCGGATGGAGCCAGATGGTCGCTTCCAAAATGGAACAGGTGTCGGTAATGAGACGGCAAGCGAGCATGAAATGTTCCGCAAGTACATGATTGATTCCCTCACGCACTGGGTTACAGAGTACCAGATCGATGGGTTCCGCTTTGATTTGATGGGCATTCATGATGTGACGACTATGAATGCTATTCGGGAGGCTATGGATGCTCTGGATCCTCGCATTCTCCTTTATGGAGAAGGTTGGGATATGGGGACAGGTCTCGCTCCAGAGGACAAGGCCAAAAAAGACAACGCGTCACAATTGCCACGAATTGGATTCTTTAATGATACGGAGCGTGACGCTATTAAAGGCGCTGAGGTCTATGGTTCGATCAAGAGAGGGTTTGTCAGTCGTAAATCAACGGAGAATATTGTTGCGCGTGCAGTTTTAGGCAGTGCGGAACTTGGAACTTATTTGACACCTAGCCAGGTCTTAAATTATGTGGAAGCCCATGACAACTATAATCTCTTTGACTTGCTTCAGACCCTCCATCCAAATGAAGAAGTAGCAGGCTTGGTCAAGCACTCAGAGTTGGCTACGGCCATGAACCTGCTCTTCCAGGGTATGACCTTTATGCAATTGGGTCAAGAGTTTATGCGGACTAAATTGGTAGCGACAGGTCCTGATGGAGAGATCACTCCTTTGGATCGTGAACGGGCCATGAATTCCTATAATGCTCCAGATTTTGTCAATCAGGTCGATTGGGATTTGGTGAGTCAAAACAAGGAATCGATCGCCTACATCCGAAGCTTGATTGCCTTGAAGACAAGTCTTCCTGTCTTAGCGCTTGAAAGCTATGATAACATCTACCAACAAGTCTTTATCCAATCTGCGACAGATACCAGTGGTCTTGTCATCTATGAACTAACAGGAGACAAGAAGTACTTGGTGATATTTAATGCCAGCGGGCTTCCATATTACCTCCAAAATTCAGATAAATTGAAATTAATGGTTGGTAATAGTCGCCATAAACGTCCCTTCTATGTGGAGAATTTAACAGCTTCTATTTTTGAAGTTTTAGATAAAAGTAAGGTATAATACTTCTTTAAGAAATCGCAAAACCCCTGAGTTTTTACTCAGGGGTTGCTTTTATTTTGAAGAACTGCTACTGGTTTCGGTTGAAGAAGAGCTAGTCTCTTCTGGGTGCAATTCTTTATAGCTTGGAGCTTTGAAGAGGTCCACAGTGGATTCATTCCCACGTAGGTTGTATAGGCTGGTTGATTTATCGCCTTTTTCCTTTTCAATCTTCTTCAATGCCTTGAAAGAATTGGTGTAGGAATAATCATCTGGATTGACTCTTCCAAGGTCGTTGCCCTTGAAGAAACGAAGGAGGTCACCCGTCTGAATGCTATCGCTAATTTTCAATTGGAGGTTGGCAGCTTCTCGGATCTTATCCAGCTGCTCCTTGGTTTTTTCATCTGGATTAGTGATTTCCTCACCTGTTTTGGTGTAATAGGTCCGCCCACTGTAGCTCGTATACTCTGGAGTTACAAAGTAGTTCGCAGAGCGGAAGGCTACAATTTGATCATGATCTGGTGAGAGCATATCCTGACCAACTTGGAGGAATTTGTTGGATTCAATACCTAGCAAGTGTTCCAAGGTTGGGAGCATATCAATTTCACCACCATAGGTATCGATGATGCCACCCTTATCCATACCTGGAATGACGACCATATAGGGTACTCGTTGCAACATGGCATTGTCATAACTAGACCAGGTCTCAGAGTTCTTGCCAAGTAGTGGGGCGAGAGCTGGGTTGCGGGAGTTCGAAATTCCGTAGTGGTCTCCGTAGAGAACGATAATGGAATTTTTGTACAGACCAGATTCTTTTAGGTAATCAAAGAAGGCTTTGATGGAAGAATCTAGATAGTTAGCGGTCGCAAAATAGCCATTGATGGTTTCGTCCTGTGTCTTAGCGAGAGGGAAGCCAAGATCATCTCCTGATAAACTCGTCGTATAAGGGTAGTGGTTGGAAACCGTAATGAACTTGGTATAGAAAGGCTGTTGCAATCTTTCCAGGTATTTGATGGAATCCTTGAACATGTACTTGTCATTGAGACCATACTGGAAGGAATTACTACTGTCTTGTTTAGTGAAGTAGCTGGCATCAAAGAAATAATTGTAGCCCCATTGTTTATAGGCTGTATTTCGGTTCCAGAAACTTCCAGCATTCCCGTGGAAAACAGCGCTCGAATTGTAGCCGTTTTTAGAGAGAATAAATGGAGCGGCCTGTTGGGTATTGGTTCCCCCATAGTTGACCATAAAGGATCCTTGGTTGAGTCCAAAGAGTCCAGTTTCAATCATGGTCTCAGCGTCAGATGTTTTACCCGCCTTGACTTGGTTAAAAACATTTGAAAATGCAAAGGTTTCCTTTGAATGGTAAAGTGAGTTTAAGAAAGGTGTCACTTCATATTCTTTATCATCCACTTTCAACTTGTAGTCGATAAGGAATTGTTGGAAACTTTCCAAGTGAATGTAGATGACATTTCGACCTTTTGCCATTCCGAAGTATTCCGGATTGGCCTTAGCATAATGCTGTTGGACATATTCTTCAACCGGTTTTAGATCTGCCTCAGAGGCTTTGGAGCGTTCTTTGTTGGCAGCATAGGTCTGATTAGCGCTGTATCCTAGAAAAGCAGGAAGACCCAAGGCACGAACAACATAGTAGTTTGAGAACCCACGTGTCAAGAGCTCGGGCCGGTCAATTTCTGCAAGGAAAAGGTTAGCCGAAAAGAGCATAGCTGATAAGGATGTGACCGCAAAACTAGCTCGTTTATTGAAGGGACGCTTGTCCATTCGAATCCATTTCTTAAAAAAGAAGAAAGCTAGGATTGGGAAATCCAGAATGTAAATCACATCCCACGGACGGAACAATTCTAGAGCTGCTGCTCCGAGGCCGGCAGAAACCTTGCTGGAAGCCAACATGGTATTGACCGTCACGAAGTCTGTAAATTCTCTATAATAGATGGAATTGGAAATCAACCAAATAAATAAGAGGAGATAGATCCCAAAGGCTAAACTATAAAAGAGTTTAGTCCGTTTGATATAGAGAGCAAGACCGATGAAGAGCAGACTGATCGGCAATGGGTTGATCACTGCTAGAAAAATCTGATACGGTCCTTGAATATCTAAGTTAAAATCAACTGTATAGGCCCACATGGTTTTAAACCAGTAGAGAAACAGAAGGGTCAAGACAAATCCTAGTCTGGTACTCATGAAATTGAGTATCGAATTGGTAATTTTTTTCACAAAATGTTACTTCCTTGTCTTATTTCCTAAAAATTTTCATATACCAGTATACCACAATTTTATGGAGAAAGAAAAAAATGACTGTAAATTGAAGGAAAGAAATCATCTAGTAAGGGAGGTGTTCTCAAGTGTCTTATCAGGGAGAAAAAAGTCACAATAGTTGTGGGGAAGAATAGGAAAAAGTACAGACTACAATATTATAACTTTGTGAAACGACAAGAGTTTTGGTATAATAGAAGCTATGAAAAAACTCACAGTCAGTCGCCAAGTCGCAACAAAAATCAAAGAAGGACAATCACTTCTTGAAAAGCAAGATTTTGACTCACTTCCTGCTTTGGATCAAGCGGTTCAATTGCTTTCAGGAGATGGACAATCTCTCGGTGTCGGATACTTATCTGAACAAAATAAAGGGATTGGATGGTTTGTTTCGCAAGAGTTGGTCGCTTTTGATCAAGACTTTTTTAAAAAGCTTTTCATCAAAGCTAAGCAATATCGTCGTTCTTATTATGCAGATGAAACGACGACCGCCTTTCGTCTCTTTAATCAAGAAGGTGATGGATTTGGCGGTTTCACGATTGACTTGTATGGTGAGTTTGTTGTCTTTTCTTGGTACAATCCCTTCGTATTTCAGAACAAGGAAACGATTCTAACTGCTTTTCAAGAAGTCTTTCCTGAGGTGAGGGGAGGCTATGAAAAGATTCGCTTTAAAGGCTTGGACTATGAATCGGCCCATGTGTATGGTGAAGAAGCTCCGCAAGAATTTCTGATTCTTGAAAATGGAGTTTCTTACCAAGTCTTTCTCAATGATGGCTTGATGACGGGCATCTTTTTGGACCAGCATGAAGTCCGAGGAAGTTTAGTGGAGGGGCTCGCTGCTGGTAAGTCCTTGCTCAATATGTTTTCTTATACAGCTGCTTTTTCTGTTGCAGCTGCTATGGGTGGAGCAGTAGAGACGACTTCGGTCGATCTGGCTAAGAGAAGCAGGGAATTGTCAGAGGCTCATTTTGTGGCAAATGGCTTGGCACTAGATGCCCATCGTTTTGTCGTGATGGATGTCTTTGATTATTACAAGTACGCTAAGCGCCACGATTTGAGCTATGATGTGATCGTCCTGGATCCTCCGAGCTTTGCTCGAAACAAAAAGCGGACCTTCTCAGTTGCTAAAGACTACCATCGCTTGGTCGGCGAGGCCCTCGAGATTTTAAATCCAGGTGGGACCTTGATTCTCAGTACCAATGCAGCAAATGTGACCAAAGAAAAATTTAAAAAACAAATCGAAAAGGGATTTCAAGGCCGTAAACATCGTTATGTAGCAGAATACGGCCTTCCGGGAGATTTTCGATGGAACAAGAAAGAAGAAAGTAGTAATTACTTAAAAGTATTTACGATTAGGGTGGATATATGAAGTTAGTTGTTTCGATTATGCCTCGCTCTTTAGAAGAGGCGCAACAACTAGATTGTTCGCGTTACGAGGATGCGGATGTCATTGAGTGGCGTGCAGACTTTTTAGAAAAAAGCGAGATCTTAACCGTTGCTCCTGCAGTTTTTGAGAAATTTGCTGGACGCGAGATTTTATTCACCTTGCGGACTCGAGCTGAAGGTGGAGAGATGGAGCTGACCAACGAGGAATATGTTAGGATCCTGAAAGATATTCAATCCATCTATCATCCGGATTATATCGATTTCGAGTTTTATAGTCACCGTGAAGTCTTTGAAGAGATGTTGGAATTTTCAAATCTTGTTCTCAGCTATCATAATTTCCAAGAGACACCGGAAAATATGATGGAGATCTTATCCGAATTGACCAGCTTTTCTCCAAAAATGGTCAAGGTATCCGTCATGGCTCACAATGAACAGGATGTTCTTGACTTGATGAATTATACCCGTGGTTTTAAGACGCTAAATCCTGAGCAAGAGTATGTGACCATTTCCATGGGCAAGGTCGGGAAAATTTCACGTTTGACTGCTGATTTGACAGGCTCTTCTTGGTCCTATGCTAGAGTCGGAGAAGGAAGTGCGCCAGGTCAAATCCCTCTTGAAAATATGAGAAGAATTCGGGAGTTATTAAATGAAGATTGATGGCTATACTCGGATGGCAGCGGTCATTGCCCATCCGATTCGTCATAGTATCTCTCCCTTCATCCATAATCTAGCCTATGAATTAACAGCGACCAATGCTGCTTACCTGGCTTGGGATATTGCTGAAGAAGATTTAGAAAGCACTGTCAGCCAAATTCGTAAGTTAGATATGATTGGGGCCAATATTTCCATGCCTTTTAAGCAAAAGGTATTTCCTTACTTAGATGAAGTGGATGAGATGGCTCTAAAGATCGGCTCTGTTAATACTATCGTTCACCGCGATGGTAAGCTTAAAGGCTATAATACGGATGGGATTGGTTTCTTTCGTAGTTTACCGATGACCTTTTCTATGAAGAATGGGGTCATGGCGATCCTTGGTGCTGGGGGTGCGGCTTCCGCAATTGTGGCGCATGCAATTGCGCAAGGGGCAGCAGAGATCCATTTGTTTGAGCGCTCGGAAGGCTATGAGACTTCCAAACAACGCTTGGACCAATTAGGAAAGAACTTTCAGTTTAACTTGCAATTGCACTATATTAAGGATACAGAGAAGCTTCAAACGATTCTAAATAAATCGGATTTAATCTTGAATGCGACTGGTGTAGGCATGGATGGTGAGTCTCTCCCCATTCCTGAAAGCATTCAATTTCCCAAAGAAGCGATTATTGCCGATATGATTTATTTCCCAGCTGAAACCCCATTTTTAAAATTGGGTCGCCAACAAGGCAATCAGACTTTAAATGGACTGGGAATGCTGTTTTATCAGGCAGAAAAAGCGTTTGAGTTGATGACGAAGAAGGATTTCCCAGCGGACGCAGTTTGGGAAGCCTTAAAAAATGAATATAGTCATTTTATACAGAAATAAGACTAAGACGATTGTGTCTTAGTTTTTTTTACATAACTCCTTTTCAATGCAGACAAGGAAATGGATTCATGGTAAGATAAATAGAGAACATGCTGAAAAGGAGATTCCTATGAACGTATCAGTACCTATTCCAGGACATTCTTATGAGATTGTAATTGAAAGAGGTGGGCTCAACCAGGTTGGTACTTGGCTCCACTCTCTTTGGGGTGAGAAAAAGGTCGCGATCATTTCAGATAACCGGGTGGCTAAGCTGTATGCCTCTATCATAGAGAAAAGCTTACAGGAAGCCGGTTTTCAAGTGGTGAGCTTTGAGTTTCTTCAAGGCGAAGCCAGTAAGAATCTTACGACTGTTTCAAAAGTCTACGAATTTTTGGCTAGACAGGGCATGACGCGCAGTGATGGGATCGTTGCTCTTGGGGGTGGCGTAGTGGGCGATTTGGCTGGTTTTGCGGCCTCTACCTATATGCGAGGAATTTCTTTTGTCCAGATTCCGACTAGCTTAACCGCACAGGTGGACTCTTCTATTGGAGGAAAGACTGGTGTCAACACAGCCTTTGCCAAAAACATGGTGGGAACCTTTGCCCAACCGGATGGTGTGTTCATCGATCCTGAAGTTTTGAGCACTTTGGGGCACCGTGAATTGATTGAGGGAATGGGCGAAGTGATCAAGTATGGCCTCATCCAAGATAGTGACCTTTGGGAAGAGTTGGAAGCTATGGATGGCTCTGTCGAAAGTATTTTAGAACATGCTGAAAGCATCATTTCTCATTCTTGTCTGGTCAAGCGCGACCATGTTGTGGCAGATGAGCAGGATAATGGCATTCGACTGTATCTCAATTTTGGTCATACTATTGGTCATGCCATTGAAGCGACAGCTGGCTATGGACAGGTCATGCATGGGGAAGCCGTCAGTATGGGGATGGTGCAACTCTCCCGAATTGCAGAAGAAAAGGGCTTGATGCCAAAGGGAATCACTCAAAAAATTGAAGGGATGTGCCGAAAATTTGGCCTTCCGGTGGAGTATGCTAACTGGGATCAAGAAGCCCTCTATCAAGCTTTGAGTCATGACAAAAAAGCTCGTGGAAATAGCTTGAAACTAGTGATTGTTCCAGAGTTGGGGCAAGCTGCGGTTCACCAAATCCCTCTTTACGAAATGAAGGACTTTTTAGAAAGAAAGGAATAAGATCGGTATGAGATATTTAACAGCAGGAGAGTCCCATGGACCTCGGCTAACAGCCATCATCGAGGGGGTTCCAGCAGGCCTTCCTTTATCTGAAGAGGATATTAATAAAGAACTCAAACGTCGACAAGGTGGTTATGGTCGTGGTGCTCGGATGAAAATCGAGAGTGACCGTGTTGAGATCACCTCAGGGGTCCGGCATGGCTTGACCATGGGAGGTCCGATTACTCTGAACGTGACCAATCTGGATCACCAAAAATGGCTGGAAATCATGAATGTAGCACCGGTCGAAGAGAAAAAGAAAAATCTGCGAAAGATTACGAAGCCACGTCCTGGTCATGCTGACCTAGTTGGAGGGATGAAATACCGTTTTGATGACCTCCGTAATTCCCTAGAGCGTTCTTCTGCCCGAGAGACGACGATGCGCGTAGCTGTTGGTGCGGTTGCTAAACGAATCTTAGAAGAGATTGGCGTGGAAGTGGCCAGCCACATTGTCAATTTTGGAGGAATTGAGATTGCAATTCCTAAAAATCTAACCGTTTCAGAAATCAAGGAAAAGGCAAGCAAGTCGGAAGTTTCGATCGTCGTGCCAGAACAAGAAGAAGCAGTCAAGGCCTACATCGACCAAGTAAAAAAAGATGGGGATACCATTGGGGGAATTGTGGAAACCTTGGTTGGCGGTGTAC
>CAUUAM010000006.1:0-27838 GCA_963543165.1 uncultured Streptococcus sp.
TACCGATGACGATACCAAGAAGGAAACCGATAAAGAATTTAGATCCCCAGAAACCAATCTTCTTGTTCAATTTAGCAGCATCGAAGTCGTATTTATCAAGACCAGGGAAGAATTTGTCAAAGATCTTATCCAAGACCATGATGATTGGGTTCATCATGTAGTTCATGTGAGTTGATGTCATTGGTGAAGAGCTTGGTGCATTCAACAAGTCATCAAATGTTGGTTTCATCAAGTCTGAGTTGATGATCTTCATAATCCCTACTAGTACGACTGCAAGAGTTGCGACAAAAAGCGAAACTCCTTGGCTGACTCCATTGTTGTCCGCATACCATTTGATCAACAGACCAGTGATAGACAAGTGCCAGATGTCAAAGATATCGACATCGAGCGTATCTGTCTTCTTCATGGCGAGCATGACCACGTTGACGATCAACATAACCAATAAGAAGTAAAGTGTCCAAGCAGATCCCCAAGTAATGGTTGCAAGAGGTGCCCAACCAACGTCTGTGATATTCAACTGAATACCAGTGTTCTCAACAAATTTTGCAAGAGATGCTGAGAAAGCACCATTTAACATACCGATGATCGCACCGATACCAGTAAGGGCGATGGCAAGCTTAATACCACCTTCAAGAGCTTTGGAGAATTTTACTCCAAATAAGAGAGCCAATAGAGTTAGGACGATCAACATGATGATCGGTGCACCCATGTCTAGGATGGGTTTGAAAAACGTATTGGCAAAATCGATAATGGCATTCATAATAAATCCTCCCGATTTATGAATTGTTTTAAATTACAGTATGATCGTTACCACTTTTATCATTGGATAACGCTTACATGTCTGACTAAAAAAATATTAACTTAATCCATGTTCCTTAATGGCTGCTTCGATGTTATCAAAGACCGGCGCACTCATTGCAGGAATACGGAATAAAATTGGTCCTGCTTCAACAACTGGAATACCAGGATCGAATCCCAAATCAGTTGCAGCGATTGGAGTAAAAATATCATAACCAGAAATCAAATCTTCGTTGACGTCTTTGACCATGACAGCATCACAACGCACATCATAACCACGGTTTGACAATTCTTCTTCTAGCGCATTTTTGATTTGATGGCTAGAGTTTACGCCTGCACCACAGGCAGCTAAAATTTTAATCATTTGGATGTCCTCCATTATAAATATTTACAAAGTTTTAGGAAATAGCTTCCGTGATGTATTGATAAAGCTTATCTTCACTATCTAATTTCGACAGAGCTTCGAGATTCCCATTGGAAGTAAAGAAATCCATCAGCTGGGCCAAAATATTTGTTTGGCTAGAGCTCGAATTATTGAGAATGAAGAATAAGAGTGAAACTTGAACTTCCTTATCTGGAGCAATCATATTATGGAAGGTTACGGGTTGATCCAAACGAACCACAACCACATTCTCAGTGAGATTATGGACAATGTCTGTATGCGGGATCGCCACATTTGGTAGGTCCTTACCAAGAAATTCCATGTCTAATCCAGTTGGGAAAGACTTTTCACGCTCAATCAAAGCGGAACGATAGGTTGGTGTCACAATCTGTCGCTCTTCCAATAAGCTTGCTACCTGCTCAAAGAGATTTGTTTGATCCTTGGCATGTAGGCAAAATACAAGATCTTTGTTAAAGAGTTGATTTAATCCCATTGTTGCCACCTCCTTATCTAACTATTTATTTTATGACCTCAGTATATCACTATATTGATTGAATGTCAATCATTTTTTGTCTAATTTTGTTTAATTTTGTTTGTATCCTTTTCTAAACTAGCTCTATCTGTAGTCTTTCTAACATCATTAAAAAAGTAAAAAGAGAGTGGGACAGAAATCGGTCATTCGTTAGAATTCGATTTCGTCATCCCACCTCCGCACAGTTGAGTAGGACTGTAAAAGCTGATGAAATCAGCGTAGTAGAGCCCACTCAACCACTGCGTCTTGCTCGACAATCCAAAGACAATTGAGAGGCTAGGACTTTTGTCCTAGCCTCTGGTTTTATATGATTTTCGTATACAAGGCATATTTATCTTTGATCTTCTTTGGAATACTATCATCAGTAATAATGGCATTCAGGTCTTCCACTCGATAGAAACTATAGAAAGAATAGCTATCAAACTTACTGTTATCGGCAACCACATATTTCTCAATCGCATTGTTTAGAATAATAGCATTGCCATTTCCCTCTTCTTCATTAGCTGTTGAGACGCTATGACCATCGATGCCATTGACCCCAATAAATGCTTTAGAAACCTTGATTTCTTTTAATAATTTGTTAGCAAACTGTCCGACAAAGGTTTGCGTTTTTACCCGGTAGCGACCTCCAACTAAGATCAAATCATAATTCGGAATATCCTTTAGCTTTTCAAAAATTGGAAGGGAATTGGTGACAATACTGATTTCTTTTCCATCCAAATAATCGCCGATAAAATCTGTTGTCGTACCAGACCCAATAAAGACGGTATCCCCATTTTCGATCAACTCTGCACATTTTTTTGCAATGGTTCGTTTCTCATCAATATTGATGAGATTTTTCTCACTGTGAGAAGCCTCTAACAAGCTATCTTTTACCTTTTTGTGTGCTCCACCATGTACACGAACTAAAAGACCTTGTTTTTCAAGATCGATCAGATCGCGACGAATGGTCATATCTGTCACCCCAAAGAGTTCCTTGAGTTCTTTGACTGATACCACACTTTTTCGATCCAGTTCCTGAAGAATTTCAACATGTCTGCTATCTTTCATGGTACTACTTCCATTCCTACTATATTTGTCTCTATTATACTACATTTTTCGAAAAACACAAATTCAAACATTATATTAACAGGAGTAAACATGATATTTTTAAATAAATAAAAAAAAAGCCTTCTGATAAATCAGAAAGCTTTAATTTTGCTATTTCTAGCTTCCTCACCTTTAGATCAGGCTCGGTACAAAAAGGTTTAGAAAACCTTTTTATTTTGCGATTGGGTAAACAGAAACTTGTTTAATGAACACTAACTAACATTTTGATAAATAGCCTTAAAACCTTAGATAATTCAATCTTTTATAGTTAAATCAATCTGGAAAAAATGCGATGTTTATGAAAAATGGGTATCATTTTGGGTATCAACACCTCTGGAAATACAATACCATGTTTGCTGTTATAACCGACATTTTATTAAATGTCTATTGTAATGGAAATACCAAACTTCTTTATAGATTGTGTAAACTACTCTCTACTTTCTAAAGCCTGGGCTCTTGATACCAGTGCATTAAATTCAGCCTTGCTTGTATACCAGGTCTCAATATGATGATTGGTAATATATGGATCATCCCCATTTTTTAATTTGGTTTCGATTAATGAATCAAGACCCAATTCAAGGTGTTTTGTTTTGATATTAGAAGTCATTTGTGATTGAAGAGTTGCGTAAGTTGGAAACAGAGTGTATGCTGTTTCTGTTTTAAGATACGGAACGAGATCAATCGTCTCTGTTTTGGGCCTGCTTTCAAGTATAGAAATTCTATTTTCGAGAGGAGCTATATCAACGATCTGTCCTTGAGTCTTTTCCTTTAATTCTCGAATTTCACGCTGTAGCGTGCTGTCATCATAAGCAACAAAATTAACACGCTTTAAATAATCTTCAACAGCCTTTTTGATATCAAGTTGCGCCATTTCAATATCTTCTAAGTTATTGAAACCCTCTGTTGATTGTGTGATTTCTATTCTTACAGATTGATCACTAGGAAACACATATTCCCCACACTGTACTTCTATCAGGTAAATACCAACAGGTAAGATTTTCCCAATCTTGAAATTCACCTTTGAATTTTCCACTGTGGTATTGATTTCTAACTTACCTCTTTTGTTTGCTAGTTTGATTGTGGCATTTTGACCATCTAGATTAGGTATCTTATCATACCTGTAATCAAGTAGTTCGTATTCAAAAGTAGAGGAGAAGTCACCCTGTTTAATAACTTCTCCACCTCTTATCCGGTTAAGATTAGTCGAATTTGATCTAATCATTCAAATCCTCCTTATTCTAAATCCCCCCATAAGCTGATACGGTTGCCTTCTTCGTCTGTCTGACCAATGGCCATGTAATTACGACTGCCTGACTCACCAATGTACGAAATCCATCGATAACCGTTTGCAGAGCCTTTATAGTCATAATGGACTTTTTCGTTAGTATCATAGACAGCCACAATCTCACTATTAAGGCTTGGTCCCCGGCGAACATTGATTGCAGCATCACCAACAATGAATGTACCATTCTCTGGGATAAGCTCCATTCCATCATCTTTAGGTGTTTCGCTAAGCGGTTGGAAGTTTTCGCTTAATGGAGTATCTGAGTATGGAAGATAGAACCATCCCTGCACATTTTCAAATCCACGACTATTAAAACGTGCAGGACCGCCTACGATAAGAGCATCAGGATTGCCATCGATATTTTGCTCAACAGTTCTCATACTGTACCCGTCTGAATCCTCGATTACAGCTCCGCAATGCCCAAAATTAACACCACCAAACCAAGCATCCATAGTAAAGAAAGCACCAGCTTTAGGATTCTCGTCAGTAGGCATACGATGCACTTCTAATCCTGCTTGTTCTGCTGAATCAAGCAATTCAGAAGCATTTCCCCATAGATCAATACCAAAGAAAGTCTTTGCAGGATAGGTGAGCAGGTCGGCGCATTGTGTCCCTGCAAATCCATCCTTATCTACACCCATTCCAGAATTTGCCAAATCAATGATAAATTGAATAGTTTCTTGTCTTGTTGTCATAAGTTGTACCTCACTTTTTCCATTCTTCGTTAGCTTTTTTTACAGCTGCCTCAAGAAAAGTATTGAGTTCTTCATTTGTCAGATAAATATTTTGAGATTCTAGGCCATTAATCAAGCAACCTTTAGCATGCTCTAGTTTCTCAGCTCCATGAATTCCTAATGTTCCTGCCACTTGCTCAGTAGCATTTACAGCATTTTTTGCCAGGATTTCTACTACTTCCAATGCTTTTTTACCACCACGAGTAAGTAGATACTCTTTGAGTGATTTAACAGCAATTCCTATGAAAGCGACAAAAATAGCCATTAGTGAATTAACTACGATCCCTGTGATTTGATTCATTTTTTATTTGCTCCTTTTTTAAACTTCTTAGGTTCTTCTAAACCTTCTTTTAGTTGAAATTTTTCACGGTCAACATTTCTCTTTATATATTGGTCGATAAAGGGGATTTCTACCCCTAATGCTGATAGACTAGCAAGAATACTAGAACCGTAAGCTGCCATCATCGAAATGATAAATGCATCAATAACAGGCGCTAGATTCATATATAACGTGAAGGGATATCCGATTGCTACAATTAGGATCATAGCTGTATGACTAACTAGGCCCTTCCTCCATTTTCTACTAGAGAATTCGTGATATGCCCATGCTCTAGACACCCCTAAAATGATATCTAGAGCAACGATGGCCATTAAGAGAAATACAATTATATGTTCGTCGATTCCGTGATCGTAAAAATCACGAACCACTTCAATAATTCCAAAGATTCCATCTGGTTCTTGATACATCAACCACACTCCTCTCGATTAAGATTCTGGCTGTGCTAATGGTTGAGTTTCGAGATCCCCAGAAGAACCTTCTGGTTTCTCTTCTTTTGGTTTGGTCCATTTCCAGATACCAATCTTGCCGTTTTTGTATAGGTTGTTCAATTGATCCAATGTTTCACCCTGATAGGTAAATGGTTCGGTTACTTGGATCATGATACGCTTGCCTTCCCCAAAGGTTTCTGAGTGGTTCGGATCTTCTATTGTAAAGATTTCTTGTGGTTGGTATGTCTTACCAACTTGTCCAAGCTCTACCAATTCAAGACCACGCTTAAATACAGTTGGATCAAGTGGATTATCAACATCAGTCACACGGGCCAATACGTTCCATTCTGCAACTTCTTTAATCTTCTGGATTTGATTCGCTTTCTCTTCGTTATCCTTAGTGAGAGCTTGAATCTTAGCAATAGCCTCATTGTTTGCTTCTACAGACTTATCCAGCTCTTTTTTGATTGCGACTACAGCACCTGACGTATCAAGTTCCATACGGACAATGTTTAATACTGCTTCAACTAGTGCAGAATCTTCCTCTGCCATGCGGTTGTTTGGCAAAACCTCTTCGAATACCCGATAAGGGTGGTCTTGTTTGATTGCTACCTTGGTAGCATTCACAACTGGGTCAAATGATTTGAATTGTAATTTATAATCCATTAGTTTGTTACCTCATTTTTATTTTTAATTTCGTTGAAAATGTCCAGCAAATCTTTATCTGATTCGAGGACAGAGCGATATGTTTCTAGTTCTTGAATGAGCTGTGCTTTTTCCTGTTGCGATTCGGTCAATCGTGCCTTGAACTCAGCCTCATTGATTGATTTACTGGCTAATTGATTGGCTAGATCTGTGATAATTGATACATAAGTATTTTCTTTCATTTGTTTTTCCTTTCTATTTGAAGCCGTACTTAGTATATACACCTCTAATGTGACTCTGAACAGACGAATTTTTAAGATCCCATCCATATTTTGCGATAATACCGAAACAAGTTATAATATCCCAAAGATAAATACCTACATCACGAGATTCTTTTCCGATAAATATACTATCTGTGTACGTTTTACTAAAGTGTTTATCGCCTCTACCTAAATTATGCTTGACACCCTTTTCATTCATTGGAATAAGATAACTATTCCCATCTTTAGTGTTGTTGTGTATAATCCAAGGACTTCTATACTGTCCATTTGCGTAAAAAATGATGCGATCTCCGACAAGTTCATACAAAGATTCTTTTACATTATCTTTTGATCCTGACCATAAGCGCATCCCAGCAAATGTACCGTTTTCTGTATTTTCAGTTTTATCTTGGTTTGTGCCTATGACAATTCTGGCAGCTTTAGTGTCTCTTAGATGTTCACCAACAAGACCTACTTGGCTGAATTTGATAAATTGTGATGAACTAGTGTCGTCAATCCGTCTGATTGTTCCTGTGTTTGAGTACAGATTTAGTGTCCCATTGTCTAGATCAAATACAGTTGAACCATTGTTGGCACTTAACCTTCCACCTTGAATTCTTTCAGCAGCAATCTTAACGGAGTTAAGTTCTGTGATGAATGCTTTCTGAGAGATTAACTCTCTAACAAAGGCCTGATTTGTTACAAGCTTCTGAATCAATGCGTAGTCAACTTGTATTTTATCTGCTGTGACTGCGTTACTAGCCAAAATCGGAGTAGTGACTGATCCAGCTATCATGTGACCTGTATCAACACTTTCAGAGGCAAGATGACGGTTAGTAATTGATCCATCAATTACCATATCCCCTTTTACCTTGATTAATTTCGCAATCAATGCAATAGATTCCGGTTCTTGCACAAGTAATGAGCTGATGGTTCTTCCGTTGATGGTCTTTCCAGTACCGAAAGAGATTTGGCCATCTGTGATGTTGATGTCTGTTTTTTTCAAGACTCCATCAAATTGGCTGATGATTGTTGATATTTGCCCGTTAACTGTTTGCTGATAATTCGCAAAGCGCCCGTTGATACTATCCTTGAAATCGTCTAATTTGTCATTAATGATAGAATTTTGACTGGATAACCTCATTCCGAATTCTGTAGAAAATGTTGAGAATTGGCCATCAAGCCCTTGCTTGAACTCAGCAAGTTTAGCTTCAATCACGGATGAACCGTCATCTGTTGGTGGTTGGTAAGCTCTCTTGATAGATCCTTCATATACATCAATATCCCCAAAATAGAGGCTTGTGGTTTGCTCGTTTGAGGTTCCATTGTTGTCAAATCGCAAAAATGCTTCATCATATTCATCAGAATTGACTGCGAAATAGTAGCGTTTGATTCTATCTTGTGGAACAGTGATCTTGTCAGCAAGCGTGAATACTTTTGAGAATGTCCCTGTTTCACCTTTTTTCCGTGCTAAAAAGTAGAATGTGGCATTTTTAAGATTATCTGATCCAATTGCATCAAATGCAATAGTGTAAGTTGTATTCCTCTTGATGTTGAAGCGTTGGGATGCTGCAACTTTTCCATTATCGGTTGGATTATCAAGCTTGAAGAGTTTCCTTGATTCATTGTAGTAAATTGAATTGGTTGAGACGGTCACTTCTGGATTCAATCCGGGATCATAATACCCCCACCCCTCTACATCTTGAGGATTTCCACTGTTCTTGAGCAGGTTTTCACCAGCCTGAACAATTTCGTCAAATTTTCTTGTAATTCCAGCAACATCCTCAGTGTATTGTGATTTAGCAACATATCCTTGTTCTAAAATCTGCCTTGTTGCTTTCAGGGCATCAACAGCAGCTTTTTCAGAGTAGGTCAACATGCGCTGTTCAAGTTCACCGCTTGGACCGGTTTTGGTCTCTAATTTCGTTAATTGAGTAGATAGGCCTTGAACTGTCTGTTCAAATGTTGCTTGCGCTTGCTCCACCAGATAATTTTGATCTTCTGGTGCTGGTTGCCATTTACGGTCATTGGTACCTTCATAGAAGTCTAGCTCTGTTAAAAATAGTCCACCCCATTTATTGGGATTGTTTTTATCGTATTCAAATTGAAGATAACCATCATCAAAATTTCCAACATTAAATTGGAATGATTTCTTGATTGATCTACTTCCATCCAAAATAGGTCCATCTGTCCATTTTGGCTTTCCATCGTAAATTAGTTGTTTTTCTTCAAAATCTGCTGTTGATCCTTTTCTGCGTTTGCAGAAATAAACTTTGAACATTTTGGAATTATTATCAAATCCTAAAAAATTCAATGTATAGTCAGCATTTTGCTTCACAATAAAGCGTGGACTTTTTACGACTGATCCCGGTCTCAACTCAAACATTCGTTTCTGACCATTGAAGTAGAATTGGTGAGCTGTGAAGCTCAAGCGCCCGTTGGCCTCAGTCCAATATTTCAGCCCTTCATCTGCTCTTGAGTTCCTGAGCATATTAGGACCGCCCCCGGTTCCAATTGTGGTGAACTCTTCTTTGATGCTATTGACTGTTTGTTCAACATAAGAGCGATCTGCTTTGCCATTGGTGACATTAGTAAGATCAGAAATAGCCTTTTCTGTGGTCTGTTCAAAGCGTGATTGCGCACCTTGAATCCCAGAGAATTGGCTTTGCGTCTGATCTTTGAAGTCATTGATTAGTTTCTTGATATCTACATCACTGCTTTTTAATTGATCAGTAGTAGCTTGCAAGCCTTGCATCTTCACTTCAATGCCATTGTATTGAGCTTGAAACTCCTCCACAATTTCATTCTTATTTGCTTGATTTGCTGCCTTGATTTTCTCAGTTACTTGAGCTGAGATTTCTTCTTTGACTACTTCAGCTTGTGCTTTTGCCTGCTCGATTCCGTCTTTAACTTCTGTTTCAATCTCTTTAGCACGTTTCTCATATTCTGCATTTGCGTTATCCACTAATCTTTGGACTTTCGCTTCATATTCAGCATCATGACTGGCAATTTTATCTTTGACTACATCTTCAACGATTTTGCCAATTGCACCACCTAATGAGCGTGAAATTTTACCAAATCCAATTTTCTTTAATTTTTTAGACATTGGACTGTAGTTATAGCTGGTAATCTTTTTGCGTATATCAACATTATAGAGTTCATAAAAGATTGATACTGTATCAAATAGTTTTACTGTTTGATCTGCATGGCCCAATACATCAATCTCTAAGCTCTCATCTGGCATATCACAAAGACTTGACTGGAAGTATTTCTTACCATACTCTTTTAAATCCTCTATAGTTTTTACATCCTGGTCTTGGACATCCATGTCATCCTCGTAAATATGCTTGTATTTATCTACAAGCGGACTATCTACGGTAGCTTCAAGGATTTGATCCTTCTCTCCCTCTCCAGATGCGGTAATGACCTTACGAAAATGGATCCTTGTCTTAAGCGATTTAGTAGTAGTGGATTCTTTATACTCAGAAAGGTTCTTTTTGTACATGAAAAGAGATTGATTCTCAATCCCCCCATTTTTTAACAATCTCACTGAGTATTTATCTCTGACTAAATCGCCACCCCACTGACCAACAATCGAATGTTGTCCTTTCAGGAGTGCATCAATTACTGACATATTCTCTACATTTAGAGTATGCAATTCTGAGATATCAGAAAAGAAAGTAAAAGGGCATTCTCTCTTAAGCCCTTCTACTAGCTTGTTCATCACAGTAAAACCATTCACTCGATCTACATTGATCTTGCGGATACTATATCCGTTTAGCAACGTTGCTACTTGATTGGCATATACTGTGATATATCCGTGTTCTTTTTGGATATCAATGATTACAAATTCTTGTTCACCTGACAAATCATCTGCCAACAAATGAACTTCGTTTTGTAGCAGGCTCCATTTTTCATCACTAACAGGATACTTGAAGGTGAGTTGATAAGTATTATTTTCTTGCTGGCTGATGTCATCATCCGTACACAAATTAAGAGGGATATTCCCCTCTTTTAAATAAATCAAATGATATTCCTCCAATTCCCTTGAATTTTGATTTTGGAAACATTACCAGATGTAGTTACACCTATAACTCCTTTTGGCAGTTCAAAAAAAGGACCTCTTGTTCGCAAGGTGTTCTTGAGTTCCCCATTCAAAGTATAAATGTTTTGTTTCCGCTGCCTACAGTCAATTCTTGCGCCACCTGATAGATTTAATCCCATTGTCTGGTTGCCAATCGTTAGGGTTACTTCTCCTTGGCCCTCAATCGTAATGATGGGTTCTGAATAGATTGTACCTGGGTTAGTAATCGTGCCACGTCCTGATAGTACGACTTCTTGGATATTTTTTTCATATCTGAAAGGATGTTGATACACCTTGATACTTACGACCCAGTTATTTTGCCCATGAAGCGAGATTTCTGATTCAAGTAAATCAGCATAGTAAATACTACCAGGCTGATAACTAAATTCCAATACGTTATCTTGCTTCTGGAATGCATTAATAATGGCTTGAGCATCCTCATATCGCTTAACAAACAACTTGAAAGTTCGCTCATAGCCATCATAAGCACCATCTTCAATGTTGTACTGGCCATTCATTCCAAATAGTTTTTTTTGCTCATCGTATCGAGGGATAGCACCTTTAATATCTCCAAAATCAGTCACCACACTATCTGATATAGTGTTTGTGTTAAAAGTATTGATAATCAGATAATTTACTGCCATTAGATCCCCTCTCTAGCCATGATGCGTCCTTGACGTTGATAAGCATTGATAGCTAATTGTTCTCCATCTAAATAAGTATTAGAGTCTTTGTTTGATATCTTCTCAAGCCAAGTATCTAAACTTGATCTTAGAATCATCATCTCAGACACCATTCTAGACTCGGTTGGGTCATATTTTGAGTTAGGCATCTGTAATGTAGATGTGATGTCTCTACTGAAAGATGCTCCTGAACTAAAATCAAAATCATCTCCTGTAAATGCATTTGAAATCCATCCAGCTACTCCTCCAACAGTTCTTTGGACATCTTTAAAACTGTTTTGTAAGGAGGCATCAAATCCTTCCATGATAGCTTTACCAGCAGGGATTAATAATCTACGGTCATAAGAAATAGGACCTTTGTGTTTGCGGATCCAGTCTGCAATACCACCGATAAAATTCTTAACACCATTATACGCACTTTTCAATCCCCCTAAGAAGCCGTCAAGAATAGCTTTACCAGCATCCCAAAGGTTGATATTTGCTAGGCCAGAGAAAAACCCTTTAATACCAGAACATAGGTCTTTGACTCCATTTTTCATGGTGTTCCATGCGTTTTGTGCGCCACTTACAATTCCATTAAAAATACTACCAAGCCCTGATTTGATGCCTTCCCACATGCCTATTGCTGTAGATTTGATGCCTCCCCATAATCCAGACATGAAAGATTTGAAACCTTCCCAAAGAGCTTTTGCGCTTGCCACGAAAGCATCTATAATGGCAAGAATTGATTGACATATAGCATTCCACATTGCTTCTGCTGTTGCCTTTATAGAATCCCATATTCCAGACAAGAATGTCTTAAGCCCTTCGAAAGCACCAGTGAAGTACCCTATGATTGTAGAAATAATTCCACTAAAATAAGTACAGATACCATCCCAAATCATTGATATTGCAGATTTGATACTTTCCCAAATCAATCCTAGATCTTCACCCATTTTTTTAAAGTCTAAAGTTACTAAATCAATGATAAATAATACTGCCCCCATTACAATGCTCTTTATTAATTCCCAGGCTCCACTAAAAATCGTTTTAATGCCTTCGAAAATCTGACCCAGACCATCTTTCATTCCGTTCCAAATCGACATAAAGACATCAATAAAAGGCTGGACAATAGCCATTACTGTTTCTGTAATTGTGGTCCATGCAGCTGTAGCGGTACTAGAAATACCTTCCCACAGAGCAACAAAGAATTCTACTATTCCGTTCCAAGCAATTTTTATTCCTTCAATCACACTATTCCAGACTTCTACAGCACCATTCCAAAGGTTTATTGCACCTTCTGAGATGGTTGTCCATAAACCTGAAAAGAACTCTACAAGGCCATTCCACAAGCCTACTACAAAATCAACAAAAGCACTCCAAATCTGCCTACCCGTTTCTGTTTGGGTGAAAAACCAGACTAGTGCACCTACAACAGCAGTAATAGCAACTACTAATGCTCCGAGTGGGTTAGCAGCAATTGCTGCATTAAAAGCTAAAACTGCGCCTTTGACTGCTAAAAGTGCTGATTTGAAACCTGTGATAATAGATTGAATGGTTGTAATAGCTTTAAAAGCCAGAAAACCTGCTAAGGCTCCTGCTAGAGCAGATTTAACAATATCCATAACTGTTTTATTCTCACGCATCCACTTTGTAAAATCTTTTACTTTTCCTGATGCATCAGCTAAAACTTTAGTTATGGCTTCAAATGCTGAAGCTACTCCTCCAACACTATCTTTACTTTTAGCAAGTCCGAAAAGATCACTAATAAAGTCTCCAACAATCCCAGCAACATTACTGATAACAGCGCCAATATTTTCGAACATGGTACGGATGTTTTCGCCAATGTTGACAATACTGGAGGCTGTTTTTTCATCAATACCCAGATAACTTGTTAAGAAGTCTATGTTATCCTTTTTACTAAGTGAACCAAAAATCATGTCATACAAAGTACTGACTACTGCGCTAATTGTCGCAAAGGTGTCATATAAACCATCAATCATTGGCTTAGCCATTTCAGGACCAAATAAATCTGTTAGCACTTCTTTCATAAACTCATAAAATAGATGTGGTATACCTTTTAAGATATCCGCTACCATGGGTATCAGATTACCTAGTAAAAATGTTTTAGTCGTTTGATAAAGTGAACTCAAAGCAGGCCCAATATCTTCACCAAGAGCCAATTTCCCTAAGACGTTTTGAGCAGCTGCTTTCATGGATGCGAATGATCCACTAAAAGTAGTCGCGGCCTCTTTAGCAGTTGTCCCGGTAATGTCTAGATTCTCTTGGATAGCGTGGATAGCTTGGTACACGTCAGACAGGTTATTGATATCATACTTAACACCAGTCAGTTTTTGTGCATCAGCTAGTAAGCGTTGCATTTCAGTTTTTGTGCCACCGTATCCTAGCTTAAGGTTATCCAGCATGGTATAGTTTTGCTTTGCAAATCCTTGATAAGCATCCTGGATACGGTCCATAGATGTCCCCATCTTATTGCTATTATCTGCCATATCGACCATTGCCATATTCGCAACATCTGCTGCCTTCCGAGTATCACCTCCTAAAGATTGAAGGAGGCTGGCACTAAAGCCTGTTACATTCTCCATGTAGGCATTAGCTGATAACCCTGTTGTTTTATATGCCTCATTAGCATACTTTTTAACCACATCAGCAGAACCTTTAAATAAGGTTTCAATCCCACCTAATGACTGTTGGAGATTGGCCCCTTCTGTCAATGATGCAGAAAAGAATTTACCTATTCCGGCGGCTGCTATTGCTTTTTTTGCGACACTTAGCATCTTAGAACTCAAAGTTTCTCCTGCTTCCTGACCTGCTTGCGGTATTTCAGAACCAAGTTCTTTTTTTATCATATCCTTGATCCCACGAGCTGAGGGCATAATTTGGATATATGCTTGACCTAATTCTGTCGCCATTAATTACCACCTCCAATCTTTTCTAACAATTTGCTTCTGTATTCTTCAAATTCCTCTCCAGATGAAAATACCATCTGTTCCTTTTCCTTCTCAACCTTGAGAAGGCTATCAACCATTGAAGCAGGACGGTTTTTCCCCTGCTGTCCATCTTTGGTTTTCATCCACACAAGCATAGAAAGTCGGTCCAACATACTTGCCTGGATTAACAGATCAGTTGGTACATTCTGCCCTGACATCGCAATTTTTATCCTCGAATCATCACGTAGACCAAATGAAAAAACAGCTACCTGATATGCAGGTAGCTGTCTGTAATCATAAATACGATACGTCTCAGCCAAATCACAAATCAAAGCATCTTCATCAGTTTTGATCATTCTGGAAAGGGTTACTATTTTTTTACGTTCTGTGACTCAAAGATGTCCCGTACTTCATCCATCAATTTCTGAGTTGGAACAATTCCATCTTCCCCACGGACGTGATCTTTCAATGCTGCCACCTGATCACCAAGTAGCAATTTAAGCAACCGAGGTAATACAAGAGGATTTTCATCGATTTCAGCAATAGTTTCTACGACCTCATAGTTCTCCATCCGTTCCATACTGATATCGAATGAAAAACCTGTTTTAGTAGTCCCTTTAAATGATTTAGTTTCTGACATGTATTAAGCTCCTTTGATGTATTCGTAGTGAGTGTTAGCTTCACCATCTGGGAATGCTGTAAGAGTTGTTTGGTATCCGACTGTCTCAGCATCTTTGTAAGAGATAGTTCCAATACCTGTCACTTTCCCTTGAGGGATAACAATGCGTTTCATAGTGCCATCTTTCAATACCATATCTACCACAACGCAATGGCTAGTTAGTTCTTTTGAATTAGCCTTGATAGTGATACCTGTTTTAAGATCCCCACTAACATTATCAGCACCGTACACTTCCTTAAGCACATTGACGTTCAATGCTTCGATTAATGTATAAGTGAAAGTATCAGCTTTTTCTGTTTGTGAGGAGTGTACGATGTCACCACCCCATGCTTTGACGTTTTCAGATTCAGGGCTATTTTCATTTTCCAACCCATCCTCTGAGATATATCCTAGAGATAAAAATTTAGCATTTAAGGCGGTTGTAGCATCTGTTGGTAGAGGAGTACCAGTAGGTGCTGAATAGATTGCCCCCCCAATTTTAGGTTTTGCTGTCGTCACTAATGATGACGATGTTGTTTGAGTAGTTTGAGCTTCTGTTCCCATTCCATTCTCCATTTCTTAAAAATAATTTATATCAAATACCGCTTGATAACGATATTTTTTAGTCTCTGTGTCTGTGAAATTGTAATCACTGTTTAGATGGATTCCACTGATCTCATTCAGTTCAATCATGTTTTCGACAACTTGTTTTACTTTCTCATTCAATTCAGCAGCTTTCTGCATGCTGCTTGAATAACTCTGAAAAGCAAAGGTTGCAGTCTTTGCGTGGTTCTTCTTGGCTCCCCTGGTCTTTTCAAGGATTACAAACTCTTGTGGCATGTTTGTTTCATGTTCAAAAAAAGACGGTACCGATAAATGACCGTCAAGATATTTCTTAATAACAATTTCAATCATTTAATTCACCGCCTTCAAAAGAGTATTGTTTTTCATATTGTCCTTCTTAGCTTTATAGGTCTTTGCACTAACCATTGCATTAGCACGATTTTTACCTACATGAATATCTTTTACATATCCATCACCGCATCTAGATTGAATATCAGATGCATATTGCCCAAGGACATTTTGCATAGGGGCAGATTTCATTAATTCAGCCACTCCTGCACGATTAAGCTTAAACTTAATATCACTCATAGCGTTCTACCATCACCTTCTTGTTCCAGGCCAAAGGAAGCATTTCCTCAATCCCTTCAAGAGGAATACCAAAAGCTTTCCATCTCTTACCGAAAAATAAAACTTCTTTATTTTCCCAATCATGAAGATCACCTTTTGGTATTGCTAGAGTATACTCTGCTTTCCGTCCAGTTAGATTCATCTGGCTTGTGATATCATCCGTTGAAGATGGAGATATAAGAACATTATCTACCAAAGTTTCAACTTCCTCAAAAATGGGATGACCAAAGTCATCCCTTCCCTTCTCAACGGTTTCTATAAGAGTGATCGTAATACCTTTAATTCGTCCCATAAAGATCAATCACCCCATATCTTTGCTTTTTGAAGCCTAACCTCTTCAGCTCAGACTCCTTGATAAACAAGCCGCCACCAGGCACCAAATAAGAGCCACTAAAAGAATATCCCATAGCAGACTCAGCCATTTGTGTCATTGGCTCCTGATCGGTTGATGTCATTAATGTACGAGCAACCACATCCACGGTAACAGATTTCACAACACTTTGATAAGATGGGCTGTCAAGCACCATCTTATCTAAATCTTTGCTGACTTTCTTAGCTTCCTCACGAAGAGAATCTGACACAATTTCCAACAGTGCCTTAGCTCTTCCTCGTTCGTCAAATTTCAAAGAACGCCACAAAGTTTCAAGGTCTTCAACTGTCGCAAATGTTGTCATTTTATTTACCCTTCATGTTGTTCTAAAAGAGCAAAAAGATCAGCTTTCTTAGCTCCTTTGTCGTATTCAACACCCAACTCATCTAAGCGAGCTTTAATTTGGGAGACAGTCAGATCTCCCTGGCTGTCTCCTGCTGCTTCTTGGTAATCCACATTTTTTGTAACTTGATCAGCTGGAACCCAATCGCCACCATTGATTGCATTTTCCGTAACAATCGTAGCCCCTGTTTTTACATTAATGTATTCCATATACTACCCCGCTTTCACAACACGAGCAAAACTATTGTTGTCCAAGATTCCCCATCCTAGGTAAATTTCAGCACGAAGATATACTTGGTTATAACCTTTCAAGTCTTTGTCAGAATTGTCTGGATCACCATATCGAATAACTTCAAGTGGGATTTGCTTAGCATATCCCCATTTCACCATGTTGGCGAAATCGCCAATAATAGCAACATCCTTGTTGGTTCCAACATTAAGTCCAACCGTTGTATTTACATCTACAGGTAAACCATTGATAGCACCTGGATTTGCTCCCCATGCCAATTCTGGATAAAGGCGCTCATTAGCCGCATTCTTCATGCTAGCAAGTGCACTTGCAAATGTAGTATCAATAGCCATACCGCTAACGATATTATCAGCTCCTTGAATCATTTTCACTGCATCTTCAACATTTGCATCTGGATTGCTATCCGTGAAATTAACAGTTTGGGTAACAGCTTTATCAAAGCAGTTATTGCCAATTACTGTAGACTCTTGTTTAGTACGTGGATTGACACCGTGGAAAGCCATAATATCAATACCACGAGCCACTTTATTAGCGAATCCCTCATTAAATGATTTCAAAATGTCGATTTTTGATTCTTCTGATGCATAAATGAACTCATCAGATACACGAGCTCCATACTCAATTTTAATAGGCACAATAGTTACAGGTTCTAGACTTGCACCACCGTGAGTTTTCTTCCCGTTTTCTGCAACAATATCTACATCAGAATCTAATGAGAATGTAAATTCCTTTAATCCATTAAACGGAATAGCTTGTTGATTAGACAATTTAGCCAATGAACTGTGACCTTTTACTTTGTTGATGAGGTCTGTTACAAGCATTGGGTCAAATAATGTACCTTTTGATAGTTGATCTGTCATATAATATTACTCCTTTATTCTTCAAAAACTAAACCTTGTACTAGGTTTTTATAAGATGTGTTTTCATTCTTTTCTAGAGCAGGCTCTAGGTTCCGCATTGGTGCAACAGGTTCGACAGGTTTGATAAATGATGCTAAACGTTCTGCATCTGCTTTTAAACTTTCTTCATCGATACCTTGCAAGCGGTCAGCCAAGTCATACGGTAATCCATTTTGCAAAGCAATCCGAGTTCGCAGATTAGCTGTCTCATAACCAGAGATTTTCTTCTGCATTTCTTCAAGTTGCTTGTCTGAATCATCCTTGCTTTGCTTATTAGCTTCAATGGTAGACTTCAAGCTAACATTTTCTTCTTCCAATTCGGTAACACGAGATTTGAGCTGATCATAGTCACTATATTTCTCTTTCTCACGAGATAAACGGGCCTTAATAATAGCATCAAATTCTTCTTGTGTAGTGATTGGTTTAAATTCTGACATTCTCATGTCTCCTTTCTCCTGCTTTCCCGGCAGTTCGGTAATTTTATCATCAAAAAAAGCAGTCCTGTAACTGCTACTTTTAATAACTGATTTTTTGCTTTTTCTTAGGCTTAGTGGTTACACAAGCCCAATGCGCAAGCAAAGCGCTGTCCATCAAAGAAATATCCATGTCATCAAAATGAGAGCGATAACCAAAACCACCATTTGAGCCAATATTACGCTTATCGCAATTAGTAGCTACTTTTGATAGAGAAGGTTGACCAGCATGGCAGATATTTTTTTGATAAATACCTTGCTCCCAAAGAGCATTTGCCACTATGATCTCTTTAACGGTTGGCAAGATGACATTCTTAATTTTGTAGTCTTTCAATTCTTCATCTAGAATCTTTTGACCACTTGCACCGTCAATGACGATTTGAGCAACATCTGCACTACGCAGAAAAGCCACTAGCCAGTCATTCCCATTTCGCACAGATTGACAATCTATAACTTCGACAAAAAAACGTCCATCTTTCGTCCGAACTGCAACGCTCATGGCAACGTTTGTACCATCTTGTCCATACTTAATCCCAACAAATAATTGTCCGACAAGATCAGGAATATCAGATACTTTTAATTCGTTCCATTCTGTTTCAGATATAGCAGACTTCTGATTGTAAGTAGGCCAGAAACCTAGACGTTGAACATTATGATCTAGTTTATCTTCACCTAGCTCAGCTTCTACTTTTCGTTCATTCAAGTGATAACCCATTGATGGATTTGAATTATACCAGGCATCCACATCGTCAATCTCTTTTTCTTCAGACACAGACCATTCAGCCCAGCCAGAGTATTTTCCTTTACCGAATAAGCACGTTTCTCGATACTTAGTAAAGACTGTACCACTGGAAACTGGTGTAGGAGGAGTCCCACACATGATAGTCATTGGATTGGCACTATCGGTTACAGTATATTTCAAAGCAGATTCCTGCTCTGTTGTGTATTCCTGTGCCTCATCAATGATCAGCATGTCGAATCCTTCACCAAGACCTCCATTTGATGTCCTGGTACGGAATTGGACCACGCCACCAGTTTTATATAATTCAATCCGTTCCTGTCCTTTGGCACGGATAGAGTTGAAATCTTCACCATCCACATATCCCATTTTCTCCAGGTAACGTTTAACCTTTTCAAATGAGGCGTGAGAAGTGGAAATACGATGAGCTGTGTGAAGGATGTTTAGTCCTTTATGCAACCCCCAAATCTCCAAAATGTAAAGAAGCTCTGACTTCCCGTTCCGTCGAGGAATGGAATATCCAAATTTCTGATGAACCCATAAGCCATTTTTATCAACAGCCATCATAGGTAGTAGAAGGTTTTTTTGCCAAGAATAGCAAGAAAGACCAGTTTTTTCGTAAAGATCAATCGCTTCATTTGCTAATGAATTTTTCTTGACGTATTTTAAAATCACCGATTGAGTAGGATTCTGATTGCCAAGTTTTTTCCTAGCCATACTATAACCTTTCAATCGTAATCGCATGATAACCCTATCGCTGGGAGATAATGGATCACCTCCTAATCAAAGCCACAATAAAAGCACCCTTTCGAGTGCTTCAGTATTCTTATTTTCGGTCTGCAAAGAATTCAGCCCAAAATGGATTTTCTTTATCGAAGATTTCAACCTCTTCCGAGGTCATGTTTTGAGGGTAATCTTCAAAAAGGTTATAGAAGTTTTCCTTATCAAACGTAAATAACATCAACCCTCTAGCAAACCATGACGTATCAACCCACCAAATTTTGTCATCGTGATTTTCTTTATAGCAATATTCAGACCAGTTTATTTCTTCATAATCATCTTTCATGGCCTTCAATTCCTTTCATTTGTTTAGAATCGGCTGTGTTAATGAAACTCAATATATTATGGAACTCAGGATTATCTTTCAATGAATCCGAATCAATAATACAACTATCCACATCATATTTACCGTGTCTGGTACTATGCGTTTTTTTACACTTGAATCTTTCTTTCAAAACAACGTTATCTAATGGTTTAAATCCATTTGATATTCGGGATTGTAATTCCAAATATTCGAAACGGCCTTCATTTTTTCTTATGATTGCCGCATGTCTACCTACTGCTAAATAATACTCATTTCCAGATTCTACCTTTTCCAACAATTCTCTGACAGCAGTAAAGTCATTTGTATTTTTAACAACATGCATTTTGACACCAGGAAGGTTTCCAATCATTTGGATTCTACTGTTTCTAGAGAAAAAGTCACAGCTTTCCCCTCCTCGAAAATCTAAAACGGTATAACCACCCTTATTACCTATGTAAGCAAATGCTGCTGATGAACATGATCCTTTGGTTCTATCTCCACCACTAACAGCATCAATGATTTGCTTCTCTGTTAGTTTTTTACGACTTTTTTTGATAGGGTTTGAGGAAATTCCTTCTTGAAGCGCAAGTTTTCTCACTTCGCTCATTTGAGATTTCCCATTGATATCTTTTCTTGCTTCTATCTTATCACTTTCATCTGTTTTTCTCCAAATTTTGCTCCAAATGTCTTTAACTTTTCCACTTTTTGGATCATAGTCAACAGTACAGCGACAATGTTGATGTCTTCTATAAACATTTCTTGGAACTCTTGGATATCTATAGCTTCCTTGAACCTCTTGACACCAATCACAGCAATGGAGATAAGATTTTCTAATAATTTCAGGTTGTAATCCAGATTTATGATGAAATTCAGCATTTTTTTGAATACTATCATCTATGATAGACTGAGAAAAATTAACGATTGGCTCACCAAACAACCAACTGACATCTTCAAAATTCTCCTCAGATGCCAATCGATTAACTATTCCAGCGACCCTATCCTGATTCAATTCAGGAACTTGTACTTTCAAACTGATTTTTGCATCTGTATTTAGTTTCTTCTGAACATCTCTAGTATAACCGCTTATTATCTCATAATTACGCCCCAGCACGTCCGTCAACAAACGTTGAGCAATATTGTAATACATTTTACCGTCTGGTAATTTATCAGCGCTCAGAGAAGCTCCTAGAGCTTTAGAAAGAATCTCTCCAACTTCGATAGCAAATTCATTTGCTGTTTTATAAGTTGCTTTTTTGGCTTGTAGTTCTGCAAAAGCTCGACTAACAACCTCGCTCTTCCCATATTCGCTTTCAAAGCGTTCCTGAACTTCTTTTAGGATACCAGGCAAGACATCACGTTCCATCTGGATCTCCTTCTTTCACCACAGGTACAGCAGACATATCGCCTGCAATACCAGTGAGGTCTCTAATTGTCTCAGCACTGATGTATCCAGGTAACGCCTGATTCAATTTAAGAGCACCATCACCAATCATGGTCATCATATTAGCATCCGCTTCAAATAACGGTTCCCATTTAACGGTTGTTTTTACGAATTGGCTTCTTTCATAATGAAACTCATCACGCAAACAAGCGGCTACGTAAGCTACATTCAGGAAGCCAGCTCCTAGTGAACGTTGTGCCTTCCGTCCTGCCAAACGTAAGTTCTCGTGACTAGCTTTAATAGCTTCTACAGATGATGGATTATCTGAAACAAATCCTAAATCATCCAGAGTCAGTCCCATTTCTCCAGCAAATCCAGCTGCTGCTGTTTTCAACTGTTCTGTAAATGGTGTCATACTAGCAGTTGTAAACTGTCCGATGCTAGGTTTTTCTCCAGTATCACTTGCTGAGATGGTTAGTAGACTAGAAACTGTTGCTTTCCATTTTTCTAGAGGTTCCGCATCAGGATCTAGTCCAATGATGTATTTCTGTGGCCAAGAGTAAAATTCAGCAGTAATATCAGCCCGTTCTAAAGTACGCTTAGCATATTTTTGATAATACATCCCTGCTCTAGTAATCCGTGATCTACCAAAAGGACGAACTGCATCAGGTCTATGAATGACAGGTACCAATAATGGAATATTAGCTAGGTTAGTAACTGAATAAGGCTCTTGATCCTTTGGAATAAAGTGAGTAGCATTTGGTTCAAAATAGGCTTCTAGGATTGGTTGACCATAATCATCACGAGCCAGCACTGCATACCCTTCAACTAAAAGACCAGTAATTGGATCAATGATTCCTGTTGCATTGCTTGATTCAATCACTTGCAATCTCACTTCACCATTTTCCCCTTTTGAAAGGTAAACAAAACTACACGAACCAATCAAAGCTGATAATATCGCACTATCAAAGAAAATATCAGGATTGTTTTGTTCAAAAATCTCTGTAACTTCAAAATCATCATTTTCAAATTTTCGAAATACTAAACGATCCGCAAGGCTATCTACACCTTTTGCCGTCCATCCCAAAGTTGATTTATATTGAGCACGAACATTTACAGGAATAGTGATCCCTATGGGAGTCTCATTATTTTTCATTGCATAATGTTTATACCGCAAATTAACCCTGGGCCTGCAAGATTCTAATTTTCTTCTGAGATATTCAATTCCTCTTAATTCCAATTTCTTATCCTTTCGTTTCGTTTTGGCACGAGAAAATATGTACAGTGACGGCGTGAAGCTCGGCCAGAACCGAGGGGAGGGGGTAACCCCCCTATCAGTTCTGGGTCAACTGTGGTATTTCAGCCAATTGGTTGATTGTGGCAAATTGCGATTTCCAACAATTGCATTTTTTTCAAAATTTTGTTCAGCATATAACTTATCAGACTTTTGTCTATTACACTGCCAATGCGCAAGCTGTAAGTTCTTGATGTCTGATGGATGTCCATTCCTATTCACTGGAATGATGTGGTCTATCACTGGGGATAGTGGGTGAGGGTACCTGAGTGATTTATCTACAGGCTGGCCACAGATCCCACAGGTATTCTGAGTCTTGAGTAGTATCTTTTTATTCTTTTCAAATGCTACTCGATGCGGACCGTTGCGGTCTGCCCGTAGTTCTTTCATTGTTCATCTCCGTCATAATATTCATTTCACTACTTACAACCATCATTCCACATCATCTCTTCCTGCGATATCGATACTGTGGTATCGAATGTAGGGGGGTGTTTTTTATTGGGCAGGGGGTGTTGAATTGATATGGTAGGGTGTTAAGATTTACACCTAGGTTCTATAATTTTGGGGTGCTATTTTATAAGAGGGGGAGGGTCTTTGAATTTAACATATCTTATATTCTGTTAATTTGACTCATACGACTTCCTGTCTTACTCTCCCATGAAATGGTGAGCACCATCAATAAATGAATTTACTTTTTCTTATTTTGTTAAATACATGACCTTAATAAGCGAAATTCAGCATGCTATTATCCAGCTCATCTTGCTTGAATCCTATATAACCCAGAGTGATATCTGGTGAAGAATGATTAAATAACTCCATCAATATTCCAACATTTTGATTTTTCCTGTAATGATGATATCCAAACGTTTTTCTCATGGAGTGTGTTCCGATGTTTGTTAATCCAACATGCTCTCCTGCATCTCTCAGTATTTGATATGCTGCCACCCTTCCAATGTGTGTTATTCTAAGTCCTTCATTGCTCACCTTTTTCCTCGAAGGAAATAAGTAATCATAATCCTTTAATTCATTTTCTTTTATATAATGATCCAAGGCTTTTCTTAGAGCCGGGTTAATAGCGAATCTCTTTGTTTTGCCTGTCTTGCGTTCGGTAACCTCAATGTGAGTTCCTTTAACACTTCTTACTTTCAAGGGCAGGATATCACTAACTCGCATTCCTGAATACAGTCCTGTAACCATCATTACATAGTCTCGTTCGTTCTTACTCTTTAAGTAATCCTTCATGCGTTCAATATCATCTGTATCCCGAATTGGTTCTACTTTACGCATTTACCTACTCCTTTCAAATAAAAATAGTCAGTCCATTAGAACTGACTTAAAATATTAGCTGTATGGGATTCGAACCCATGCCACCCCGAATTTCTCCTGGTGAACAGCTAACCAAAAATACAATTAGGAGATCCACAAAAAACTACCAGGCCACCGCCTTCATTTTCTGATAATACTATTTTAAGTCATAATTTGTATTATGTTTACCGTATTTTTACCGCAAAAATACCGTTTTTTTATTACATACTAGTACAGCATCTCGATACTGTTCTGCGAACGCTAATAAAGCATTATTGTACAGTTCCTGAAATTTAGTTCTCTCTATACCTAGATAGTTGTAAATTTCGTAGTTTAAATCTTTTTGATTTTTTAAAAACTTGGAAAATAGTATATACCGATAAGTAGGATTGAATAGCCTGCTTACCGCTTGTTCAATTTCTTCTAACTCGATCATTGCATCTACACGTCGAACTGCTAAATTTTCGACAGCTTTATTAGGCCCTGCTCCTCCTCTTGGTTGAAATGTGAATTCCTGCGTTACTTTTTGAATTGGGTCATCACATGCTATTTCTCTCCAGCGTGGATATTCTGAAAGCTTTTTCTTAGCCCTTCTTATTGTTTCTTTTTTATCGATATCATCAAAAAGTTGCATTCTTCACCTCCGTTTCCTGAATCGCTATATCTGTTAGTTTATCTTGCTTTCCACTTCCGATTTTGTTTCTTAATCTTAAAATCTTTAACGATCTTCTTCCACTCGCTATCACACGAAGAACGTATGAAGTGACTTATTCTTTCTTTAAGTTTTTTATTTTCTACCTCTAGAGCTTCAATCTCTTTATAGCATCGTCGAACTTCTTCACGATAGAAATCATCAAATATAATCATATATACCTCCTAAAATGGAAGATCATCGTCGCTGATATCCATTGGATTTGAAGCATAAGAAGGTGGCAATTGTAAATTGTGCAGCAGCAATATCTGAAGGAGTACGTTTTAACACTACATCCTTTATTAATCTTCCAATCAAGGTTACATTATTAATCATTATTCTTATCCTCCTACTCCGTTCTGTTCGGCAATTTCTTTCAGTTTCTGAGCTCGTTCATGCTCACGCATTTGATACTCTCGATTTAATTTATTAAGAATCGTGTCCTGCATTGTATTTTTTTCAGCCATACGCTGGATACTTAATTCGTGCTCTTCTACTTCCCATTTCAAATCCCTATTTTCTTCTTCAAGTTTTTTTATTCGTGTATTGAAACTTATGCTTGATATAAAGAGTATTAAAAATAGAGCTGCAATATTAACAATCAGTAATTGATTTTTGTTCATACCCTTCAATCTCCTTGTCTAAATCTCTAATTTTACGTTTCATCCATTCTTTGTTGGCTGTGGCATTTTGTTTTCCTATTTGATTACATAAAGATATGAACAACTTCTCATCTTCTAGTCTTTTCTGATAGGCATTTCTTGTTTTAATTAATGTCTCTAATTTCATTTTGTTTTATCATCCTCAGTTTTTGATAGAACAGCCACCAAAATGGCCCAAATAATAGCTAATAGGTGAGCAAGGCCGATTACAAACCATAAAAATTGTTCCATCCCATTACTCTACTTCCTTCACTTCTATTCCTTCACAATCAAACACCCAGCCAAACCCAGCTTCTTCTAACTCTTTGCGGGTGTGTTCAGTACGGAATTTTTTATCTCTTTTTATTTCTGTTAACGCCCAAGCATTAAGATGCTTAATACAGGTTAAGTAATTATAATTTTCATCAATATTCTTAAGCCTTATATAGTACCGCTTTTCTTTCTCGACCTCGTAGCCGTTTATCCAAGCGAGAGCGAAGTTTTCCGAATTATTGTTAAACCATTTTCGTATTTCTTTATCGTCTTCATAAGCCGCATTGGCCATCGCTTCTAGTAGATCCCATTCATTTGTTTTTGTATATTCGATGTAATTCGCAACAAACTGCGGTACGACTGGCTTCTGCGGTTCGTCTAGCAACTTAATCAATTCCAACGTTGTTAATTTATCAATCATCGGTCTTGGTCTGCTACAATCTGAAGGTAAATGATTGATACTCTCAATTAACTCCTGCTTATTCATGTGGCAAATCCTCCTCTTTTACAAACGATCCGTCAATCCATTTCCCTTTGCGATCCTTAATTTCGTTATATGCACCATTGAAACATTCAAGGAATTCATAACCTAAAATATTACTGATTGATTTCAAGTAGGCTACAATGCGCACAAGGTTATAACGACACATTTCTTTGATTGCTAAATCTTGAGATAGTTGAAACTCACTGATATTGGCATTTAGTAATTTAAAGCAGTCCATTGCTTCTTTTCGTCTAATATTGTTAGACTCTTCAAAGATGCTTTGTACATCTGCTTTGATCAACAATGCTAAACCTACAACTACTACAGCACAGTCACCAATACTATCTTTCGTGAGTGCTTCATTCTTTTTCAAGAATCCTGCACATAACTCGCCAAATTCCTCACTTAGTTTTAATGATTGCTTATCTAATCGTCCACCGTTCTCTAGATCTCGATCAATGAACCATTTTTTCACATTATTTAAAATTAAATTCTCCATTATTACCTCTTTCTATTTTTTCACAAGTTTTAAATTGCCAGTCTCTTTGCCTTTTTTATTTAAATCTGCATAGAATTTCAATAGCAATTTATCTTTCCCTGTAATTTTGCTTAACTTCTTCAATGAACCAGTACATAAATAGCGCCCGTTTTCATAGAGCTTATAATCAGCCAGCTCATCTGCATCACCCATAAGTGGTTTTTCTCCTATTTCAAAATACTCGCAAATCATCTTTATGTGATATTCGTGTACTTTGATTTTGCCGGTCAATAGACTGCTTATTGTATTCATCGAGTAGCCTATTTCTTCGGATAATTTTCTAGCTGTTAAGTTATGGCTTTTCATTAAGAGCTTGAGTTACTCTTTGAAATGTTCTATCTGATTTTTGGTGTAGCCTGCCATGATACATTACAACTCCTTTTTCAATTATCAATTTCTACTGGATAGAATGTACCGAATGACTTTCTTAAAGCGTTTCCTACCTGGATAGCTACCCCACGAGATGCGAATTTCATTGCTTTCGCTTCCTCAGAGAAAGAGACATCCAAACCAGTGGTCCCAATCACTACAGATTTTACAAATGGTTTTGCTTGTTTTGATCCATGTTTTAAAATAAACATTACTTCCCATCCTTTTCTAATTTCTGTAGCATTTTATTTTTTGCTTCTTCCAATGCTTTCTTCTCTTGATCACTTGTTTGATTGGTATAATTTGGTTTTGACCAATCTGGAACATTTGATTGTTGCTTTGTTGGTTGTCCTTTGGTTTTACTTTCCTGAAATTTCCGCTCACGTTCGTTAACTGCTGCAATTGATAACAATCCATCATTTTTCCAATTTTGTAAAATAGCTCTAATATAGCTAAAATTTCTCTTACCATTATCAGCAGCTAAACTAATAGCTTTTAGGATTACATCTGATTCCATGCCATCTAGAGTGATGAAATCTTTTAATGTTTCGAACTGGGAGCCATCAAGCGGTGAAATACGAGATTGATATTCGTCTACGATGATTTTGAGCGTATTTTTCTCTATATCTATCTCTATTTCTTTCTCTATCTCTTTCTCTATATCTA
>CAUUAM010000007.1:0-25268 GCA_963543165.1 uncultured Streptococcus sp.
TCTGAGCCTAACATAGATGGCTTTTTCTGTCTAGCTTAATTTTACAAATTGGGAAAGTAAAAGTATCTAACAACGTCTTATGTCGTGAGCAATTATAAAATTGTCAATCTGTTATAATTTATTGACTATATAGTAAAAAAAGAGACTATACGCAAGTCTCTTTTTGGTCGTTTAGATTTCTATTAGAAAAAATAAATTATTCTTTTGATAATGAGTATACTTCGATATGATTTCCAAGTATTTTAATCTTGACTGGAAGTTTATCTGATTTATCACCGTCAACATCTGATTCTAACTCAGTATCAGAAGAAATTCTAATATTTTTTGCTTTAATATATTCGATGTGATCATTTGACACAACATCTCCTTTTAACAAATCTGGAATTGCAGATAGTTTAGAAAGGATGGAGGCATCTTTTAAAATTAAGATATTTCCATATCCATCTTTATTTTCGTCAAATAGTTTTTTATCAGCGTAATAGTTGGATAATAAGACTAAGACTTGACTGGCCTCACCGTTATAATTTCCATTTTCAGTTTCAATATGAATATTAAACACATCGTCTTTTATGATTGACTTCATTGTATTTAATGCATATGCGAAGATCCCAAATTTTGTTTTATTTTCTATATTTTGAAAAATTTGAACACAAAAATAGTGCCATGTTATTAACTTTTTCCTCTTAATACACCGAAAAAATGGTAGTGAAGATATTAAAGATTATTAGTTATCATTTTCTCTCTTTTGCATAGAGAGAAACTCTTGAAGGAATAGTTTTTTAGCCTCTCCATCTGATGAAGTATCTAAATCCTCGATAATCATTCTGGCTACCTCTTCGCGTGAGGTTGTTCCGTACTCTTCTAACAATTTATAATCAATTCGTTCTTCAACGTTTGTATACGGGTAACGAGCAAGTAAGTCATCGATACGATTATCAAATTCAAACTCAGTCCATAACTCTTCAAAGACATCTCTATAATTCTCTATATTAGAATCTGAAGCAATTAAAGATAATGTATCCAAAAAGCCAGATTTATATCCTTTTATTTCTGAACAAAGAGCTATGACTTCATCTTTATTAATTTTGGTTAAATCTTCTCGGATGTCTAACAAGTCCTTATCTCTAAAAAGTTTTTCAAAACCTTCAAGTTGAGTATTGAAGCTGCTTAATTTTGAATGCTCTGGTTGAACCAATATTTCTCTAAAATCCATAATAATCTCCAAATTTCTCTAAATAAAATATTAGAGTGTCGTGAATAGACACTCTTGGAATGGTAGCTAAAAGTCAAATTAGCTTGGAAGGGCTTACATATAAATATTATACATTTTATAAAAGTATACGTCAAATTTTATAAAAAATTCTCTATAAAATATAGTATTTAAAAAAATTTTTTTAAAAAAGCTCAAATTTCTATCGAATAGAGACTGATACATCATCCTAAATTAAACATAAAATACAATAAAGTAAATTTTTTATTCATATTATTAGTGATCGATATAGAACAAATAATATAGAAAACAAGCAAAATCAAACACGCTTTTATAGATATATAAACAAATGAATACATAAATTAACCTAAATTAAAATGTCGTGAAAACGCAAACAAACTTACTATATAAAGGTTTATTGTCTTATAAGAATATTTATGCTTTTTAAAAATACTCAAGCATTTTAGTTGACTTTGTTTGGGTAAAGGTTTATAGTTATATCAATCATAGAAAAATATTTTGGAAAAAATATCCGAAATAAGATTTTAGCTAAAATTCTACTATTTATTTTATCAATTTAGATTGATAATATTATTAATCAATGGAGATAGATAATATTTAAATAAATATTCTTTGATTTAGAAAGGTGGCCCATTATGCTATGGTCTATTATTGTAGGAGGCCTTATTGGTCTCATTGCAGGAGGAATTACTAAAAAAGGTGGTTCAATGGGTATTATTGCTAATGTTTTAGCAGGTTTAATTGGTTCATCAGTTGGACAATCCCTTTTGGGCACTTGGGGCCCATCTTTAGCAGGCATGGCATTGCTTCCGTCAATTGCAGGAGCTGTCATTGTTGTTTGTGTAGTTTCATTCTTCTTAGGGAAGAAGGAATAAATTTCTTTTTTCAAAAATAGATCATAATCTTTTATAACAGGAAATGATTATGATTTGATTCTATTTGTGAAAAGATTCCATATTTTGAAATTACAGAAGAAAAAGGCAACTAAGTAAAAGATGCAGTTGATATAAAATAAAATATATTACAGATGGAGGTAATAGTATGTCTACAGAAGAAAAAGTAAACCAAGCAAAAGGTGCAGTCAAAGAAGGATTCGGTAAATTGACTGGTGATAAGAAAACAGAGAAAGAAGGGGCTGCTGAAAAAGTAGTTTCTAAAGTTAAAGAAGTCGCAGAAGACGCAAAAGATGCTGTTGAAGGAGCAATCGAAGGCGTTAAAAATATGATTAAAGGTGACGATAAATAGTTGTCAAGATAAAAGATGGTAAGTGGTCATAATGCAACTTGTTTTTTATTATAGGTTAAATGACAACCAGATTTAATTCAAGTAAAAATTATTCTTAGAATAAATAAATTATAATGGAGGTAATAGTATGTCTACAGAAGAAAAAATCAATCAAGCGAAAGCTACAGTCAAAGAAGGATTCGGTAAATTGACTGGCGACAAGAAAACAGAAAAAGAAGGGGCTGCTGAAAAAGTAGTTTCTAAAGTTAAAGAAGTCGCAGAAGACGCAAAAGATGCTGTTGAAGGAGCAATCGAAGGCGTTAAAAATATGATTAAAGGTGACGATAAATAGTTGATAATAGTCATCTTTTAGTCCCTAATGACGCATTCTAATTAGCTCCACTATGGAGAATAGAGTGCGTTTTTGATTTTGTGAGATTAATTTGCTATTGTAACAGACATTTTTAAAAATTGCTGTTATCATAGATATTTTCGTAGTATTCCTGTAATGGTATTTTGTTATAACATAAACAATTAAGGAGGTATTACATTGGATAAAATATTGATTCTACTATTTTTAACGATTTTGAGTATGCCTTTAATTTCATGCTCTAATCAAAGAAATCAGACTTTGGATGGGGAATATTATTGGGTTAGTGAATCTAGAAATGAACGAGCATTTACTATCTCAGGAAATAAAGGGATACTTGATAGTAGTGTTGCTGATAACTTTGTAATTGATCGAAAGAATGAAACAATTGAGTTAATGGGTTCGCAAATGTTAAACCGTACAACAAGTTATACATATGAAGATGGCGTCTTTACTGTAGATATCTCTGGTGTAGAGCGTGATTATTATAAGAAAAATAGTGAGGCTTATAAGAAGGCACTGAAGGATTTAGATGAAAATTGACCACAATAATTAATCTTTTCTTTTGCTCTTGTCATTTAACGCTTATCCTATACAAAGGGATTAAGCGTTTTTATATTGTGTATCTCCTAGGTCAAGAATTGACTCTCAGTTATCCTAGTGTGTACTAAATCTGACAAAATTGACAAAATTACATAAATTTGATATAATAAATTTATATAAGGATTTGAATCAAATTACTACAACTAAGAAATATCCTTTAAATAACAAGCTAGCCTTGTTGCTTGCTGTAAAATAGAAACAAGTTGTATAAATAGAAAGTGAGAATACTATATGAGAATAACAAGTTTTAGAGATATGGACACCACTGAAGATTTTGAATTTGTAGAAGAAAAAATGGGAGAGTACTTCCGTTGGGGGATTGCTGATTTCTATTCGCTTCAACAAGCAACTTATTGGATTGGGGATATCTTGAGAAAAGAACCCAGCGCTAATTTTGAAGTAAGAGCACGACTTTCAGAAGGTGATGATGTAGATGAATATGAAAGAATCGTGTTATACGAAGGTGACCAATGTTTTGATTCTTGGTTCTTGAAAGAGAAAGCAAGTTTCATGGCACCATATTCTATGATACTATTTCTCAATAAGGATACAAATGTGGCGTATGCTATTGAGAAAAATGAATTTGATGAGCCTGGTCATGTGAAATATTTATGTGAGATAAGAAAATAAATAAGAGAGTTGAAAAACTCTCTTTAAATTTAGTTATTAGTATGTTGACAATTTTATTTTTCAAAACCTTTTGATAAGAAGAAGGCGACAGACCATAATATAGTTATGGAAATCAAACACAATAAAATACTTGTATTACTATTTATTAATCTCTTCTTGATTGTGCTGGTTTTATTATATACCCAAGAATGTAATAAAACAGTATGAGCAGATATTGTTTTACTAGAAGCATTTACTTTTTCTGCGGATTTATTTTCATCAAAAGAGTTTGAGACAGCGTTTTGTCCCAGACTCTTTTTTGAGCTGTTGGTCTGTTTTATAAATCCCACTGCTTGAGGGAGATTTCTCCACTATTGAGCCAGATTTCTTCTTGATTTTCTAACTGGACCAAGAGTTGGCCGGTATCGGAGATGTCTTTGGCGAGGCCCTGATAGGTCTGTTGGTTCTGCTCAAAGGTAACTGTTCGTCCTAAGACCAGGGAGCGCTCTTTGTAGAGGTAGATCAGTTCATCGATATCCGTATGAAGAAATTCTCTCCAAATCTCGCTGATGAGGTCATTGCGCGTGATGGGACAAGGGCCTTCAAATAAGGAACCAGCCTTGCTTTCTAGCTCATCTGGAAAAGTAGAGATAGCCAAATTGAGACCGACTCCGATAATGACATCCGTGACAAGGCCAGTCTCAATGGATGTGATAGCTTCGGTTAGGATTCCCCCAATTTTTTTATGGCGATAGTAAATATCATTGACCCATTTGATATCGACATCGATCAGGGTCAGATTTTTAATAGCCTTATAGATGGCTCCAGCGACCATTAAGGTATAAGGGGGAAGCTCCGCAGGTGGCAGTTGGGGCTTGAGATGAAGGGACATATAGATGCCACCTTGATCGGGAGAGTAGTAGTCACGACCAAAGCGGCCCTTTCCAGCAGATTGGGACTTGGCAAGGTAGAGAGCCTTGCCCTCTTTGTGGGCTTCCATACCTAATTTTGCGTCCAATTGGGTAGAATGACATTCTTCATTCAAAGTAACAGTCAACTGGGTATTGCTTGCGATAACGTCAGGAAGCAGAATATCGCCTGAGACCAGTCTATACCCCTTCTTTTTTAGAGATTCGATGACGACCCCATCTTTTTCCAGGCGCTGAATAGCCTTCCAGATGGAGGTGCGAGAAACCCCTAATTCTTTTGCCAACTGCTCCCCGTTGACATAATCATCTGCCTGAGAAAGGGTTTGAAAGAGGATTTCGTGTGTTTTCATAAGACTAAGACCTCCTAGTGACTGCTGTCTCGAATCGTCAGTTTGGTAGCTAATTTGACCATATAGGGAACACTTGGTTGGCTTCCTTGAAAGGTTTGCCGCAACATCTGAATGGCTTGCTTGCCCATTTCTTCAGTGTATACGGTCACTGTAGAGAGTGCAGGAAAGACATACTTAGCAATCGAAGTATCATTGAAGGAAATGATACTGACACGATCGGGGACAGCGATTTGGTGCTCCTGAAGGGCCCGAAGAGCTCCGACAGCCAAGGCATCACTAGCCATGAAAAATGCAGTTGGCAAGTCTTCCCCTAACTCTTGGATCAGCTGCTCCATCATTTGATAGCCCGACTCAGTCGAGAACTGGCCGACAGAGACAAAGCGCTCCTCATAAAGCCCTTTTTCCGTGAGAAACTGTTGAAAGCTTCGTTGACGGGGATCCATCTGAAGCGGCGTCGCATCTGCTGTCTCTTCTTGACCAACCAAGAGTCCGATCTCCTTGTGACCATGCTCAAGGAAATGCTCGAGAGCGGTGATAACAGAATCTTCTAGATCTGTCATCACGCAAGAATGCCCTAGATAGAGGGTATTGCTATCGACAAAGATCAGGGGTTTGCCGTAGCTTTCTAGATCGTGAATGGTCTTGGGACTGAATTTCCCAAGAGCGATAATGCCATCTGCCTCCTGAATCAACGACCAATCGTCCTTGTTGAAGATACGAAAGATCTCATAGCCTAATTCCTGAGCTTGTTTTTCCAAGCCCATCCGAATGGCATAGTAGTAGAGGTCATCTAATTCTTCTTCGCGCGTGTACCATTCAAAGATGACAATTTTATGAGGGTCTTGAACTGGTTGAGGCGCTGTTTTGCGGCTTTTCTTTTGGTAATGCAGGTCCTCTGCGATGCGAAGAATCCGACTGCGCGTGTCTTCGCCAACCGATAAGGTCGCATCCTGGTTGAGGACGCGAGAGACCGTTGCCTGGGAAACGCCTGCTTTTTCTGCAATGTCTTTAATCGTTGCCATGGTTCATCCTTTATTGATTTCTACTTCCAGTATACTCTAAATACTAGTAAAAAGAAATAAAATTTTACTAAATTTTATGTTTACGGCGATATTGGCTCGGGGTGAGTTGGCTATAGGCCTTAAAAGCCTTTGAAAAATAAAGGGGATCTGAAAATCCGACTGAGTAGGCTACAATCTGGATGCTTTCGTCTGTGTTGGTCAGTAACTGCTGGGCACGTTGCATGCGGACCGAGTGCAAGAATTCCTTGGGAGAGATCTGGTGAAACTCCTTAAAAACTGTTGTTAGGTAGGAGCGATGGACATTTAGGTCATCAGCGATCTCTTGAATACTCAAATGCTCTTTATCGTAATGGGTCTCAATCATATGCTTGCAGGTCAGGTAGAGTTGATAGGTTGGAGATAGATGGCTTTGATGGATATCGGGAGCCACTTCACTGATTAGAAAGAGCAGTTCATAAATCTGAGAGAGAAGGTGGAGTTGGTAGTGCGAGGTCAACTTAGATGCCTCTGCCTTGTGGATCAGCTGCTCCATAAACTGGCCGATTCTCTCTGTGTCCACCTCACTTTTCTTTAAAAAGCCTTTTTCATGCAGGGTTGAAAAACGCATGAAATCACTTACTTTGGTACCACTGATGCCAATCCAGTAGTAGGACCAAGGATCTTCTGCGTCTGCCTGGTAGGCAGTCACTTTATTTTTAGGGAGAAGAAAGAGATCTCCAGCTTCTAAGTGGATTTCTTTTTTATTGATGTGAAAGACACCTTTTCCCTTGGTGATAAAATGGAGAACAAAACTGTCGCGGACGCTAGGTCCGAATTTGTAGTTCTTTGGGCAATCTTCGTAGCCATAAAAATCAAGGGCTAGGTCAATTGTGTCGGTTTGGTATTCAGAAAAGACTAACATGGCTGAACCTCCTACCTAACATTTTACCATATAAGCCCAACAAAATTCTATTTCCGAAAGAGTTTACAATGAGTAAAATAAAGACATGTAAAAAAAGAAAGATATTGGAAGTGACATTAAAAATACATAGTAATATATTTTTAGGATCCAATAGGAGGAAGGCATGGCAATTCGTATTGAACAAAATTTGTTCTATGTAGAAAGTAAGGGAATGAGTCTCATCCTTGAAAATCGTGATGGCTACCTGATGCTCAAGCATCTGGGGCGCCCAATTAAGTCCTATCATTTTTCCAATACCGTGCATGAGAAGGACCATGCTTTCGCTGGAAATCCAACCCCTGACAATCGAACCTTTAGCTTGGATACTCAGCGACAGATCTTGGGACAACACGGGCTAGGAGATTTTCGAAAGCCGTCGATCCAGATCCAACATGGTGCTACAGAAGTGACAGATTTCCTCTATGTTGGAGCCAACATCTATTCTGGTAGTGTTGAAGCGACCGGTCTTCCCAACCCTCACTCGGTAGATAATGCTGAAACCTTAGCACTGGTCTTTGAAGATGATCAAGCAGCCCTTCGGTTGACCCTCTACTATACCGCCTACGAGGACCGAGCGACGATCACAAGTTTTGCAAAGATTGAAAACTGTAGTGACGAAACGGTTGTGATTCACAAGGCTCTTAGTGTGTTGGCCGATCTGCCAGCCAGTGACTACAATGTCATCACTCTACAAGGAGCCTATGCGAGAGAAAAAACAGTCCGCCGCCAGCAAGTGGAGCAAGGAATCTTCTCCATCAGCTCTAACCGTGGTGCATCTGGACACGCCCAGACCCCAGCCCTTATTCTTGCTGATCATGAAGTGACAGAAGATGCGGGCTCGGCTCTTGCCTTCCAACTGCTCTACAGTGGAAATTTTGAAGCTTTTGTTCAGAAAAATCAACTCAATGAAGTTCGGGTTGGACTAGGGATCAATTCTGAAAACTTCGCTTGGGAGTTGGAACCAAATCATAGCTTTGATACTCCAATAGCAATGATCAGCTATTCACATAAGGGTTTGACCGGTCTCAGTCAAGAGAGCCAAGCTTTTGTCCAAAACCATATTATTCCAGCTTCGTTTGCTTATAAAGAACGACCAATCCTGATCAATAACTGGGAAGCGACCTACTTTGATTTCAAAAAAGACAAATTATTGGAGCTAGCAGATCAAGCTCAAAAAGTGGGGATCGAACTCTTCGTTTTGGATGATGGCTGGTTTGGCAATCGGTATGATGACAATCGGGCCCTCGGTGACTGGACCGTCAACGAAGAAAAATTAGGAGGAAGTCTAGCAGAATTAATTCAAGGCATCCATAAGAAAGGACTTCAATTTGGCCTTTGGGTGGAACCAGAAATGATTTCTGTTGATAGCGACCTCTATCGGGCTCATCCGGACTGGGCGATTCAAGTCCCAGGCTACGAACACACTTATTCACGGAATCAACTGGTGCTCGATTTCTCAAATAGAGAAGTAGTGGACTATATCAAGCAGGTCTTGGATGACTTACTTGGAAACCATGAGATCGACTATATCAAATGGGATATGAACCGCAATATCACCAAGCTTGGAAATGGGAAAACCTACCTTGAAACCAAGATGCAATCCCATGCTTATATCTTGGGTCTCTATGAAGTGGTTTCCTACTTGACGGAGAAATACGACCAGGTTCTCTTTGAGTCTTGCTCCGGTGGTGGTGGTCGTAATGACCTTGGTATGATGCGTTACTTCCCACAGGTCTGGGCGAGTGACAATACGGATGCCATGGCCAGACTTTCGATCCAGTATGGATCTAGCTATCTCTATCCAACCATTTCCATGGGAGCACACGTATCAGCTGTGCCCAATCACCAGATGGGGCGGATCACACCGCTTGAAACGCGTGGGCATGTAGCCATGATGGGAAATCTGGGCTATGAATTGGATCTGACCAGTCTTTCTCAAGAAGAGTTGGATGCCATCGCAGCTCAAGTTGCTCACTACAAAACGATTCGACCAGTTATCCAATTCGGACAACACTACCGCTTAATGAACCCTAGTCAAGGTGCCAATCAAGCAGCCGTCCAGTTTACTTACCAAGACCGCACGGTTGTAACCTATGTAAGGGTCTTATCAACAGTTGAAGAGATCGAGCCGACCTTGAAACTCAAAGGATTGGAAGAAGAGGCGCTCTATAGCTTAGAAGGGACGAACCAAGTCTATTCAGGAGCTGAGCTCATGTATGCTGGTTTAACCGTCGTTCTTCCTCAGGGAGATTTCCTCACTAAACAATATGTTTTTGTCAAAAAATAAAAGGAGACAGCCAAATGAAATGGTATAAAAAAATCGGACTTCTTGCGACAACAGGCTTAGCCTTGTTTGGGCTCGGTGCTTGCTCCAACGATGGAAAATCGGCGGATGGCACAGTGACCATCGAGTATTTCAACCAGAAAAAAGAAATGACCAAAACCTTGGAAGAAATCGCGCGTGATTTTGAAAAGGAAAACCCAAAGGTCAAGGTCAAAGTTGTCAATGTACCGAACGGTGGTGAAGTATTGAAGACACGTGTCCTCGCAGGAGATGTGCCAGATGTGGTTAATATATACCCACAGTCCATCGAACTACAAGAATGGGCAAAAGCAGGTGTCTTTGAAGATTTAAGCAATAAAGACTATCTCAAACGCGTGAAAAATGGCTACGCTGAAAAATATGCCGTGAACGGAAAAGTCTACAACGTTCCTTTCACAGCCAATGCTTACGGAATCTACTACAACAAAGATAAATTCGAAGAGTTGGGCTTGAAGGTTCCTGAAACTTGGGACGAATTTGAACAGTTAGTAAAAGACATCGTTGCCAAAGGACAAACTCCATTTGGGATTGCAGGTGCAGAAGCTTGGACCCTCAATGGTTACAATCAATTGGCCTTTGCGACAGCAGCAGGTGGAGGAAAAGAAGCCAACCAATACCTTCGTTATTCTCAACCAAATTCCATTAAATTGTCTGATCCGATTATGAAGGATGACATCAAGGTCATGGATATCCTTCGCATTAAAGGATCTAAACAAAAGAACTGGGAAGGCGCTGGCTATACAGATGTTATTGGTGCCTTCGCGCGTGGAGATGTCCTCATGACACCAAATGGGTCTTGGGCCATCACAGCGATCAATGAACAAAAACCAAAATTTAAGATTGGGACCTTCATGATTCCAGGGAAAGAAAAAGGACAAAGCTTAACCGTTGGTGCGGGAGACTTAGCATGGTCTATCTCAGCTACTACCAAACATCCAAAAGAAGCCAATGCCTTTGTGGAATACATGACCCGTCCAGAAGTCATGCAAAAGTACTATGATGTGGACGGATCTCCAACAGCGATCGAAGGGGTCAAACAAGCAGGAGAGGATTCACCGCTTGCTGGGATGACCAAATATGCCTTTACGGATCGTCACTTGGTGTGGTTGCAACAATACTGGACCAGTGAAGCAGACTTCCATACCTTGACGATGAACTATGTCTTGACAGGTGATAAACAAGGAATGGTCAATGATTTGAATGCCTTCTTTAACCCGATGAAAGCGGATGTGGATTAGGAGTAGAGAGACTATGAAAAAAGTATTACAAAAATATTGGGCATGGGCTTTTGTGGTCATCCCCCTCTTGTTACAAGCAATTTTCTTCTATGTGCCAATGTTCCAAGGAGCCTTTTACAGTTTTACCAACTGGACAGGTTTGACCTATAACTACAAGTTTGTCGGTTTAAACAACTTTAAGCTCCTCTTTATGGATCCAAAATTCATGAATGCTATTGGCTTTACTGCGATCATCACGATTGCCATGGTAGTTGGTGAAATTGCCCTAGGGATCTTCATTGCGCGTGTCTTGAATTCTAAAATCAAAGGACAAACCTTTTTCCGTGCTTGGTTCTTCTTCCCTGCCGTTTTGTCTGGCTTAACAGTGGCTCTGATCTTCAAGCAAGTCTTCAACTACGGCCTACCAGCGATTGGGAACGCCCTTCATATTGAATTTCTCCAAACCAGTCTTTTAGGGACGAAGTGGGGGGCTATCTTTGCGGCTGTCTTTGTCCTTCTTTGGCAAGGGGTGGCTATGCCCATCATCATCTTCCTAGCTGGTTTGCAATCCATTCCAACTGAGATCACAGAAGCAGCAAGGATCGATGGTGCTACGAGCAAGCAAGTCTTCTGGAACATTGAATTGCCTTACTTGCTACCAAGTGTCTCTATGGTCTTTATCCTAGCCCTAAAAGGTGGGCTGACCGCCTTTGACCAAGTCTTTGCCATGACCGGTGGTGGTCCAAACAATGCCACAACCTCACTTGGGCTCTTGGTTTATAATTACGCCTTTAAAAACAACCAATTCGGTTATGCCAATGCCATTGCCGTAATCTTGTTCTTCTTGATTGTAGTGATTTCGATCATCCAATTGAGAGTATCTAAGAAATTTGAAATTTAAGAGGAGAAGCACGATGAAACAAGATGAAAGAAAAGCCTTGATTGGCAAATACATTCTATTGATTCTAGGATCAGTTCTGATTTTAGTGCCGCTCCTTGCCACCCTCTTTAGTTCCTTCAAACCCACCAAGGATATCGTAGATAATTTCTTTGGGTTTCCAACTAACTTCACATGGGACAACTTTAGCCGCCTCTTGGCTGATGGTATCGGAGGCTATTACTGGAACTCAGTCGTCATCACCGTCTTGTCTCTTCTTGCTGTGATGATCTTTGTCCCTATGGCAGCCTACTCAATCGCTCGCAATATGAGTAAGAGAAAAGCCTTTACCATCATGTATACTCTCTTAATCCTCGGGATCTTCGTACCCTTCCAAGTGATTATGATCCCGATTACCGTCATGATGAGCAAACTTGGTTTGGCCAACACCTTTGGTTTGATCTTGCTCTACTTGACCTATGCGATTCCACAGACTCTCTTTCTCTATGTCGGCTACATCAAGATCTCTATTCCAGAAAGTTTGGATGAAGCAGCAGAGATCGATGGTGCGAATAAATTTACAACCTATTTCCGCATTATCTTCCCAATGATGAAACCGATGCATGCGACAACTATGATTATCAATGCCCTTTGGTTCTGGAATGACTTCATGTTGCCACTCCTTGTCTTGAACCGGGATTCCAAAATGTGGACTTTGCCTTTGTTCCAATACAACTACGCAGGCCAATATTTCAACGACTACGGACCAAGCTTTGCATCTTACGTGGTCGGCATCATCAGTATCACCATTGTCTATCTCTTCTTCCAACGCCATATCATCTCTGGAATGAGCAACGGCGCAGTGAAATAACAAGATACAAAGGGACGATTCAGCTTGCTGAAAATTTCTGTAGCACCCTAGGGCATCCACATCCGTAAACGACTGAAGTAGTAACGGCTGTGGAAATATAGGGAATCTGAATAAGAAGACTTGGCTTCTTGGAGGATTCATCTTTTTCACACAGAGCATAGGGCGTGTTCAATTCCAGATACAAAGGGATGCTTCAGCTTGCTGATTTAAATCGTATCCTAGAAAGTCATTCTTAAAATAAATATACTCATGAAAGCCAGGTCTTCTTAGACTTGGCTTTCAAAAAAAGAAAAGGAAACCATTATGCCAATACAAAACAAGACCATGTTAATTACTTACTCAGACAGCTTGGGTAATAACCTCAAGGACCTCTATGAAAATCTAGAGAAACACTTTGGGGATGCAGTAGGTGGAGTTCACCTCTTGCCATTTTTCCCATCTACGGGAGACCGAGGCTTTGCACCTGTGGACTATGATCAAGTGGATCCAGCCTTTGGTGATTGGGAAGATGTCAAACGCCTGGGCGACAAGTATTACCTCATGTTTGACTTTATGATCAATCACATTTCCCGTCAGTCTAAATACTACAAGGACTACCAAGAAAAGCATGACCAAAGTGCATACAAGGATCTCTTTCTCAACTGGGACAAGTTCTGGCCGGAGAATCGTCCAACTCAAGCAGATGTAGATTTGATTTACAAGCGGAAAGACCGAGCTCCTAAGCAAGAAATTACCTTTGCGGATGGGACGACTGAGCATCTCTGGAATACCTTCGGGGAAGAGCAGATTGACCTGGACGTGACCAAGGAAGTGACCATGGACTTTATCCGCAAGACCATCGAACACCTGGCAAGCAATGGCTGTGATCTCATTCGCTTAGATGCCTTTGCCTATGCGGTCAAGAAATTAGATACCAATGATTTCTTCGTGGAGCCAGATATTTGGGACTTGCTGGACAAGGTGCGCGATATGGCAGCCAGTTATGGAGCTGAGCTCCTGCCAGAGATTCATGAGCACTATTCCATCCAATTTAAGATTGCCGATCACGACTATTATGTCTATGACTTTGCCCTTCCAATGGTGACCCTCTATACCCTCTATAGCTCAAAAGTGGAACGCCTTGCTAAGTGGTTGAAGATGAGTCCGATGAAGCAATTCACGACCCTCGACACCCATGACGGGATTGGAGTAGTCGATGTCAAGGATATCTTGACAGATGAAGAAATTGACTATGCTTCAAATGAGCTCTATAAGGTAGGCGCAAATGTGAAACGCAAATATTCAACAGCAGAATACAACAACTTGGACATCTACCAAATCAACTCAACGTATTATTCAGCTCTTGGAGATGACGATCGCAAGTACTTTCTAGCCCGTTTGATTCAAGCCTTTGCACCAGGCATTCCACAAGTTTATTATGTTGGATTTTTAGCTGGAAAGAATGATTTGGAACTCTTAGAAAGCACAAAAGAAGGGCGCAATATCAACCGTCATTACTACAGCAATGAAGAAATTGCCCAGGAAGTAGAGCGTCCAGTCGTGCAATCTCTTCTCAAGCTCTTCAGTTTCCGGAACAACTCACAAGCTTTTGACTTAGAAGGAAGGATCGAGGTGGAAACACCTGATGAGCAGACCATTGTCATCACGCGGCAAAATAAGGAACAGACTGTCACAGCAGTAGCCCGAATCAATCTGGCGGATGGGACTTACCGAGTGACAGAAAACGGTCAAGAAATCGTATTTTAAAGAATAAGAAGCTAGATAGGGATAAGTGAAAAAACGCTTATCCTTTTTTAAAACAAGCATCTTGCAACCGTTTACAAGAGTATAAAATCGTGGTACAATATCTATTGAAAGAAAGGAGGTCGCTTTATGAAAAAAATCATCTATCCAACTGCGACCCTATTAACGGCTTTTGCTCTATTATCCGTTCAAACAGCAAAAGCAGACACAGCTCAAGCGCCGGATCAAGCCAATGAACCGGCAGCAACCGTGGAAGAGGTAGTGGCTTCTCCAACTCCAGAAACCTCCACAGACAATCAGGGAGGGACAGTTGAAACACCGGCTGCCACTGACCGGGAAGCAGTTCCTGCTGCCTCTCCAACAGGAACTACAACAGAGACGGCCTCTCCTGAAGTAGAAAAACTGCTTGAAGACATGCCTCTCAAGCAAAAGGTGACTCAAATGATCATGCCGGACTTCCGTAAATGGCAGGAGGCAGGTCAGGAGTCGCCACAAGATCTCACGAAGGTCAATGCTGAAGTAGCAGAGGCGATTGATAAGTATGATTTTGGTGGCGTCATTTTATTTGCTGAGAATGTGAAAGAAACCAAGCAAACACTGGCACTGACGCAAGATATGCAAAAGGCGGCCATTGAAAACAAGGCCAATAACGGAAAGATTCCACTATTGTTAGCGATCGACCAAGAAGGAGGCATCGTCTATCGATTGGGTAGCGGTACAGCTCTCCCTGGAAATATGGCCATTGGAGCAACCAATGATCCCAAGTTAGCGACAGAAGCTGGTCAAATTATCGGTCGAGAACTTTCTGCCTTAGGTTTGAATGTTGATTTCGCACCTGTATTGGATACCAATAATAATCCACAAAACCCTGTCATTGGACTACGTTCCTTCTCCTCTGATCCAAACCGTGTTGCTTACTTAGGAATTCCAATGATGAAGGGAATTCAGGACTACAATGTGGGCGTCGCTGCCAAGCATTTCCCAGGTCACGGAGATACAGCGGTTGATTCCCATACAGGTCTTCCATTGGTGGATAAATCTCTTGCCGAACTTGAAAAGTTAGAGCTCCTCCCCTTCAAAAAAGCCATGGATGCGGGTGTAGACCTCTTGATGACGGCTCATATCCAATACCCACAAATTGAAAAAGATCAGGTTGTGTCAAAAGAAACCGGTGAGAAAATCTATGTTCCAGCGACACTTTCAGATGATATTTTAACTGGCTTGGTACGGAAGAAATACGGCTATAAGGGTGTGATTGTCTCCGATGCTATGGGAATGGACGCCATCGCTAAGAACTTCGGTGAGGTGGAAGCTGTGAAGATGGCGATCAAAGCAGGAGTTGATCTGGTCTTGATGCCAACGACCCTTCGCAGTAAAAGCGATTTGACCAAGATTGATACCATTGTCGATGAAGTAGTTCGTGCGGTGCAAACGGGTGACATCTCAGAAGAACGTTTAAATGAGTCCGTTCGTCGGATCCTCACCCTCAAAGAAAAACGTGGGGTCCTGAATTTTAATCCGAGTGTTCGGACGCCTGAAAAAGCAGAAGAAGCAGTCGGCTCCGAACTGAATCGAGATTTGGAACGCAAGATTGCGGCAGCAGCGGTAACAGTTGTAAAAAATGAAGACCATACCTTGCCATTTAAGGTCCAAAAAGGGGATCATGTCCTATTGTTAGGAGCTTTTGAAAATGAAGTCCCTGGACTAAATTTGGGCATGCGTCGCTTAATAGCGGATGGGGTGCTTCCAAAAGATACCTCCTTTGTGGCCAAGAACTTCACCAAAGAGTCTACCCTTGATAGTCTAAAAGAAGACCTAGAGAAAGCAACCCATATCGTGGTGATTTCAGAAATCGGTTATGAGGGTCAATTGGATAAAGATTTCTGGCGGACCAAGATCCCAACAGAGATCGTTCATTATGCCAATAGCAAGCAGAAGAAGGCAGCCATCCTTTCGATCTCCAAACCTTATGATGTAGCCAACTATCCAGCGGCTAAAGCCATTTTAGCAGTTTATGGCAATAAGGGAATGGATCCAACAGAATCCCTCAAACCAGACAATGCCTTTGGTCCGAATATTCCTGCAGGGGTGGAAGTCATCTTCAATGGCAAGGAACACATAGGTACCTTACCGGTGGATATTCCAAAAATTGTAGATGGAAAAATGTCGGAAACAGAGTACGCCTACCGCATTGGGCATGGACTCTTCTATCCAGCGCCTGCTCCATTACCGACACCAGAAACCCAGAAACCAACTCCACCAGCTCCATATCCAACTCATCAGACAAAACCAGTAGAAGTTGGAAACACGGGAACACAGGTCTTTGTTAGCAAGCAAGAAAACACAAGCCCTCTTGATCGTCCACAGGTTACACCGATTTCTGTGACTCCTGTATCAGATCAGGCTCCTGCTAGTATTTCAGCAAGCCCTGCATCATCGGTATTGCCAAAGACTGGTCAAACAGAAAACCTCCTATCCCTCATGGGTATCAGTCTTTTAACCTTCCTTGGATCTTTTGTCTATCCAAGAAAGAAAAATTAAGGAATTTAGAATCTCAATTGGGTGATCTCCCAATTGAGATTTTTTGGTAAAAATTTACTAAAATTAACTTAAGTCGGGCAGATGAAAGCAGAAATTGAAATAGGATAAAACCCGCTATTTTAGGCTTTTTCAACTCGAAATGAAAAATAAATAAAATTTTACTAAAAATACTTGAAGTTTTACTTTTATTCGTTTATAATACAGGTATAAAAACGTTTACAAATACCTAAAGGAGTTTCTCATGACTACATCAATCACGTCTCAAGATCTACAAGGAAAGTTTCAGGCTGTCTTTGGCGAGAAGGCTGATCATACCTTCTTTTCACCAGGACGGATTAATCTGATCGGTGAACACACTGACTATAACGGCGGACATGTCTTCCCGGCAGCCATTACGCTTGGTACCTACGGGGCTGCAAGAAAGCGTCAAGACAAGGTCTTGCGTTTCTTTTCAGGCAATTTTGAAGACAAGGGGATCATTGAAGTCCCGCTGGAAAATCTTCATTTTGAAAAAGAACACAACTGGACCAACTATCCAAAAGGTGTGCTTCATTTCTTACAAGAAGCTGGTCATGTCATTGATAGCGGGATGGATGTCTATGTCTACGGTAATATTCCAAATGGATCAGGCCTTTCCTCTTCAGCTTCCCTTGAGCTCTTGATGGGCGTCATCGCTGAGAAACTATTTGATCTCAAGTTAGATCGTCTAGATCTGGTCAAGATCGGGAAACAAACCGAAAATCACTTCATCGGAGTCAACTCTGGTATCATGGACCAATTTGCCATCGGTATGGGGGCAGATCAACGGGCGATTTATCTAGATACCAATACCCTAGAATACGATCTGGTACCGCTAGATCTCAAAGACAATGTCGTGGTCATCATGAACACCAACAAACGCCGGGAATTAGCGGATTCAAAATACAATGAACGCCGTGCGGAGTGTGAAACAGCCGTCTCTGAACTCCAAGAAAAACTAGCTATCCAAACCTTAGGAGAATTAGACCTCTGGTCCTTTGATAGCTATAGCTACCTGATCAAAGATGAAAATCGTATCAAACGGGCTCGCCATGCTGTTCTTGAAAATCAACGGACCCTCCAAGCTCGTAAGGCACTTGAAGCTGGTGATTTGGAAGGCTTTGGCCGTCTCATGAATGCTTCCCACGTATCTTTGGAGCATGACTACGAAGTGACTGGTTTAGAATTGGATACTTTGGTGCATACAGCCTGGGAACAAGACGGCGTCTTGGGAGCTCGTATGACCGGAGCAGGCTTTGGTGGTTGCGCCATCGCCCTCGTAAACAAAGATAAGGTTGAGGCATTTGAAGAAGCTGTCGGTAACCGCTATAGAGAAGTCGTTGGCTATGCGCCAAGCTTCTACATTGCAGAGGTCGCGGCAGGAACACGGGTACTCGATTAAAAAGGAGACAGGATGACAGAACAGGTATTAGACGCATTTGTCACAGCCGTCATTGCGGCTAGTGATTACGAAGAGATGGATCGGATCTATCTAAAAAATCGTGTGATGAGTCGCATCGGAGAAGAAGGGCTAGACGCACCAGCTCCTAACTCAGAATTGATCGCCCTCAAAGATCAGCTGGTGGAGATCGCTGTTGCAAATAGCAAGATCCAAGATAGCATGGCCACAAAGGACAGCTTGGGAGCGGAGTTGATGGATTGGATCACCCCCAGTCCTAGTCAGGTCAACCATCATTTCTGGGAGACTTACCGTCAGTCCAAGGAAGACGCGATTGCTGATTTCTATGCCCTCTCTATGCGTAACGACTACATCAAGGTAGAGGCTATTGCGCAAAATATAGCCTTTGAGGCAGAAACACCCTACGGTTCTCTTGAAATCACCATCAATCTGTCAAAACCTGAAAAAGATCCTAAAGACATTGCAGCGGCGAAGCTTGCTAAAGCTAGTCATTATCCAGCCTGCCAATTGTGCTTTGAAAATGAAGGCTATCAAGGTCGCCTAGACCACCCTGCCCGTGCCAATCACCGGATCATTCGCTTTGACATGGGCGGCCATGACTGGGGCTTCCAGTATTCGCCTTATGCTTACTTTAATGAACATTGCATTTTCCTCGACAGTCAGCATGTGCCCATGGCCATTAGTCGCAGGACCTTTGAGCGACTTTTGACCATTGTAGAGACTTTTCCAGGCTATTTTGCAGGGTCCAATGCGGATCTACCCATTGTGGGGGGATCCATCCTGACTCACGATCATTACCAAGGGGGACGACACACCTTCCCTATGGAGCTGGCTCCTGTGGAGGAGAGCTTTACCATTGAGGGCTATGAAGCTGTATCAGTAGGGATTGTCAACTGGCCCATGTCCGTGCTTCGTTTGCAATCAGATGACAAGGCGCAATTGATTGATCTGGCGGACCATATCTTAGAAAGCTGGCGAGGTTACTCGGATCCAGCCGTTCAAGTCTTAGCCACATCAGACGGTCAACCCCACCATACCATTACCCCGATTGCACGGATCCGTGATGGGCATTATGAACTGGACTTGGTGCTCCGTGACAACCAAACCTCAGAGAAGCATCCAGACGGTATTTACCACCCACATGCGGATGTGCAACACATCAAAAAAGAAAATATCGGCCTGATCGAAGTTATGGGCTTGGCGATTCTTCCACCTCGACTTAAGGAAGAGCTCAAGCAGGTCCAAAATTATCTGCTTGAACGTGAGAGCACTGTGGCCAACTACCACCAGGACTGGGCAGATGACTTGAAAACCACTCACCCATCCCTCGCAGACGAAGCAGAGGCAGAAGCCATTGTCCGTGAATCGGTCGGCCAAATCTTTGCGCGGGTGCTGGAAGATGCCGGTGTCTACAAGCGGACAGCAGAAGGGCAAGCAGCCTTTAAACGCTTTGTCACGACACTTTAAGGATGGAGAAGAGGCGAAAATTTGGTACAATAAGAGAGAAGACAAAGAAGCGAAAGGAAAACAAATGGCAATACTCGTACTCGGAGGAGCTGGCTATATCGGTTCCCACATGGTAGACCGCTTGATCAATGAAGGACAGGAAAAAGTCGTGGTGGTGGATAGCCTGGTCACAGGCCACCGTGCAGCAGTGCATCCAGATGCTGTCTTTTACCAAGGAGACCTGGCGGATCAAGACTTCATGCGAACTATTTTTAAGGAACATGCAGATATTGATGCGGTCATCCACTTTGCGGCTTACTCCCTAGTTGCTGAATCCATGGCGGATCCATTGAAATATTTTGACAATAATACGGCTGGCATGGTCAAACTCTTGGAAGTCATGCATGAATGTGGGGTACACTACATCGTCTTTTCTTCAACCGCAGCGACCTACGGTATTCCAGAAGAAATTCCGATTCTTGAAACCACTCCCCAAAAACCGATCAATCCTTACGGTGAAAGCAAGCTCATGATGGAAACCATCATGCGTTGGGCTGATCAAGCTTATGGCATCAAGTATGTGCCTCTTCGTTACTTTAATGTAGCGGGTGCTAAGCCAGATGGATCCATCGGAGAGGACCATGGACCAGAGACCCATCTCCTGCCAATCGTCTTGCAAGTGGCCCAAGGCAAACGCGAGAAGATCGCTATTTTTGGAGATGACTACAAGACACCAGATGGCACCAATGTTCGGGACTATGTCCACCCATTTGACTTGGCAGATGCCCATCTGCTAGCAGTGGACTATCTCCGAAACGGCAACCCATCTAGCGCCTTTAATCTGGGTTCGTCGACAGGATTCTCTAATCTTCAAATCGTTGAAGCAGCCCGCAAGGTGACGGGACATCCGATCCCACTTGAGATTGCAGATCGTAGACCAGGAGATCCAGATACCTTGATCGCATCCTCTGAGAAGGCGCGTGCGATCCTCGGCTGGCAACCAAAATTTGACAATATCGAAACCATCATTCAAACAGCCTGGGCCTGGCATTCCAGCCACCCAGATGGCTACAATGATCGATAAGGAGGGGACTGCGAACATTATTTTTGAGGCTTTTCTTATAACATCTATATCTACAGTTAATCTTGCTAAATGACTGGTTTCAGACGTCAGTCATTTCCTTAAACATCAGAAAATAGTGAGGGATTCAAAATGAATAAAACTGTAAAAACAGTAGCCATCTTATTGTCAGCTGGTCTTCTCTTAGTTGGTTGCGCACAAAAAGAGAGTACAAAATCAACTAGTCCATCGTCCACCAAAGCGACGAGTAAAGCAACAAGCAAATCATCTGCTAAAGAAAAGACAAAAGAGTCATCAACTGATGAAAGTAAAAAAGAGGATGCACTAGCAGGTGCTCAAAAAACGGTTCTTGAAACGAGTGATGAAGCAGGTAAGGCAACCATCACCTTGTATTACAAGGGAGATACCTTGTTAGTACAAGAAAAAGTTGATGATTACGACGTCTCAAAAGTAGCTGGTGACAACCCTCTTGAAACTATGAAAGAAGCTGTTGCCAGAAACCAAGAAAAATTCAAAGATCTGATGGGGCATGGATTTGAACTGACCTCAGAATACAAAGATGGCATCTTCTATATCCGCAATACAATTGACTACACTAAAGTGGATATGCAAAAATTAAAAGAGATAATTCCTACTCTGAACCTTGAAGCCGACAATACAATCAGCTATTCAAAAGCCAAAGAGCTTTTCATTAATAGTGGTATGATCGAAAGATAAACAAAATGGAGAGCAGCTGCATTCGCTGCTCTCTTTTTGTTTTGGATGTTGCGGAGAAATTAATGATTGTTGTGGAAAAAAGAATGGATGGATGAAGATGTCAAAGAAGCAGAGATTACTTTATCGTATAATCAATACGAATTCGTATGTTTTTCAGACGAGTTCTAGATAAGATTTGTGGGGCAGATAACTTCTCTTCTCGAGCTATTTCAATTAACACCTTAGGCTAGATAAGCTCGCCAACCAGATGGGTACATTGATCCATAAGAAGGAACTCAGGTGAGTCAGCTTGAGTTTTTTGTGTGGGTGAATGAGCTGGGAATACCACTAACTAGGCTTTTTTCTAGCTGTGAAAGATGTTATAATATGAAAAAATTTAAAGGAGAAATGAATGGGAGATAAATACACAGTAAAAAGTGATCTTTCGGTGGCTGCTCAGCATGCTACTGCAATAGGATCTGCCAATAATCATCCAGCTATAACAGTTCAAAGAGATGAACAAACGACAGTTGCTGGGAATAATAGTGCCAAAAATGGTATTAGTCAATTTGAGAATCTTCAGACTCAATTATCGAATCATATTGTGAATATGATTCAAAATATACATAGTTTAGCCGACCAATTTGAAGATAAGGATGCCATGATTCGTAAAAATTTAAATATTTTGAATACTATTCAGTCTAAGCCGTCATTCTCCAATGAAGCGAAATCAAAATACTTAGATGTGTTAGAGGATTAGATATGAGTGCAGAAGATACATGGAATAAGCTCCATGAGAAAGAACTACAACTTTCAGAGAAGGAGTGGGACTTATATCAGCGGATAAAAAAATTAGATTCGAAAAAAATGGAAGTAATGGATCAGCTCTTAAATGATTCACATTGGTTAAATGATCTAGATTTTCTTTTCGAAGGTAGTAAATACCAAAGTCAAATGATGAATGACCAGCTAGAATTTCAGCATCAAGTGAGAATAATGGAATACAGTTTGGATGAAGAATTAGAAAAACTTCGGAAAGAACATAAATCTATTGAAATGAAGTTAGATTCGATTCACCAAGAAAAAAGACGATTAGTGACGGAGGAAATCACATGAGTATAGATATGTATCTAGAATCCGCCAGGAGTCAGGCAACGAGTTTATCTAGTATATCCGCCCAGTGTGTGCAACAGAATATTGAATTGATTAAAGTTCTTGAAAATTTTGTAGCTGAAGAAGAGTTGAAAGGACATGCTTACGACTCAGCAAAGGCTCATATTACAAGTACTGTTATTCCATTAATTCAAGGAATTGTCTTATACCAAGAATCACTGGCGGAGGAGTGTCAAAAATTTGTCAGTCAATATACTTCTGATGTAGATAGTAAAAGTTGGCGTCAAGTGGATTTAGAAGAAAAAATTAGGGAAGCAGATCAAAAAATTTCCAATCTACGACAGTTAATGGAAACAAAATCGGATAATAAGATTTCGGCTTTTCTAAATCTTTCGGTATCCATAGCCGTATTAGAGGGAGCAAAACAAAAATTACAGAAAATATTAATTAGCCTGCTAACTTTTAATGCAGTCTCTCCAACTTTCTTTTTAAATTCAGAGCGGTATTTATTAGCTGTTCAAAATGGTTTTGCACAAGCCGCACAATCATGGGATGCTGCTAGTGGAACCTACTTGCCTCCAAGTAATGGAACTGATCTATCGTGGAAGCAAACAATCTCATTAGGATGGCAAAAACGTCAAGCAATCCTGAACAAGCTAAAGAATCCGAAGGTTGAAACATTAGAAGACAAACTCTCAAAAATGTCACGTGCAGAACTGGAGGAAGAGTATGGAGATGTGATTCAAGCCTATAAAAGGTTTACGAATATGGGGCAAGGTGATACGATCCTCGCAAAATGGGATATGAATGATCTCAAATTGTTATGGAAGAAGTATAATGAAGTGAAGGATGATCATTTAGGATTATTACCTTCAGAATTAGCCAAGGTGGACCCGAAATTTAAGAAACGTATCGATGCAATGGATCAAGAAGAGTTAGAAGAGGCCTACCCAGAACTTAAAACATTGATCTCCATGGCTCATGTGAATCCATATGCACAACTATTTAAATCTGAAACAGAGCGAGCTAATTATGATTACCTACTAGACCGCTATTTCCTTTTAGATAGTCAAAAAATGCTCAGTTGGCGAGATCCCGCCTTTCAAACTAAATATGATTATTATATAATTGAAGAAGGTATTGATCCTTTTACAGGCAAACCTGCTACACAGGAAGAAATCAATCGTGCAAAAGATATCAAGAAGGTGAGAGCTTTTACTGAGAGCCTCCAACTAGCAAGTACCTTGTATACCTCTTATGTTGGATACAATCAGTACTATAATAAACCCTACACAACTTTCTCAGATGTATTTAGTAAGGTCAAAGGGAAAATTCCTGTCTTCAATAGGAAACCAGTAATTCCTGAGGTGAATCTTAAGGTAGAAAGCAATGGTAATACTATAACAGAAACCGCAAAAACTTATGATCGGGAACATATTTTACGAAATATAGAAGAAAGCCGAAAAGCAAGAGAAAGTTCTAATTTTAAACAGTATGTTGCAAAAGAAGAATCTTTAATTGAAAGTTGGAATCAGAATACTTTCAAATCCAAAATGTACAATATGGATGACTTAGCTAAACTCCAACACACAGAGAACTTTACTGAGAAGTCTTTAATTCACATTTTTGAAGGTGATATAAATAGGAAAGGACGAGCAGGAGGTTATCACTATGATATGGTAGAGGGGACTTCTGGTAGTATCATAGAAGGTACGAAAAGTCCTGCCTTAAACGATGCTGGAGTTTATGAAGCGAAAGTTAAAGTAAATGAAACTCTTAAGAAAGCTAACGGAGGGAAATCAACCTTCTTCCCTGACCATATGAGCCCTCAGGAGGTTGTAGATACTATTAATGAGGCATATTCAAATATGGAATTGATAGAAGGTAGTCGTTATTCAGGAACAAGTCGAAATGGAATAGATATTGAAATAATTTTAAATTCTGAGGGGAAAATTATTACTGCTTATCCACAAAAAATAGAATAAATTTAAAGGTGCTTATAAATGAAACGAAACTATATTGTAAAAGTAACTAAAAATAGTCGGAAATTTTTGCTAGTAGAATTCGATAGCTCTAGTTGTCAATCTCTGTCAAACTTTTTAAATTCTGAGGTTCATAATTTTTATCTGGATGTTCGAGAAGCTTTGGAGAATGTCATTTCTGGAAAAATGGAAGAGTGCGCTTTTGATGGTAATTTACTAGGGATCGAAGTTGGAAAAGAAATAACAGAAGTATACTTCCAATTCGAAGAAGAACTTTTAGGTGACCCTTGCTTTATTCCTACAAATGAGCTTTATAAATTGGTTTTAGAATGGAAAGAAATGGAAGAAAGAATGAAAAGAGGGGAAGATATTTTTCCAGTGACTTTAGAGGATTGAAATTGAAAAGCGCTACACTGTAACCTTTCCTCTAGCTATTCCACCTAACACCCTAGGCTTGGTAGGCCGCCACCCAGATGGGTACAATGATCGATAAGGAGAATACTCAAGTCAGTTGGCTTGAGTTTTTTAATTGCTCTAAAAATAATTGTTTGCCATTTAAACATAACAAATTAATCAAATTTCTATTGCTTATGCTATAATGAAGAACAAAGGTAGTGTAAAATAAGTTGTGTAAACACAAAAAGGAATAAATCCGTTATAGT
>CAUUAM010000008.1:0-24973 GCA_963543165.1 uncultured Streptococcus sp.
AAGTAGCCCTCAAGTTACTTGCCCAAGAATTGGCCAAGTTGAAAGAAGAGTAATAGAAAATGAACCAGCCGAGAGGTTGGTTTTTACTATACATAAAATTGTGTTAGAATAGGAAAGACGATTACATGTCAACAGGTATTAGGAGGAATTACATGAATAAATTTTTAAGAGTTTTATTTATCCTAGTCATTATCGCTATGTCTGGAGCGATTATCTTCCAACTATTCTTTCCATCCTATATGGGAAGTCATTCGGGATATGGTATTTCTGTCGGTTGGCAGAGAGAGATTGGGATTTGGAATATGGCAGTTCTTGTGATCCTGATTGCCGTCAATCTCAAATACGATTGGTTTTATCTTCGGACTGTTTTATTTGCCTTGATTATCGGTGGGCTTGGGATTGGGACCAATCATCTCTTCAATTATTTTCACTATCATCTGCCGGTCAATGGGATCGGTGCGCTTGAAAATTATCTTCTTGTCCTTGGTTGGATTGTGGGTTGGAGAATAGAGAATTCACGAATCAAGAAGAAATAAGAAGGAGCAGTCGAAGGGCGGCTCTTTTTTTATCTTCAGTTTTTTCTTGACAAAGTTTGTGAAAAGGCTTACAATGAGTTTGTCGAGTTTCCTGAAAGGGAATTGCAATTCATAGAAAAATAGGAGAATCATATGGAAACAATGAAAGCAGCTCGCTGGCATGCAGCAAAAGACGTTCGTATCGAAGAAGTGGAAGTACCTGAAGTACAACCGCATCAAGTAAAAGTAGCAGTTAAGTTCACAGGGATCTGTGGGACGGACTTGCATGAATATTTGGATGGACCGATCTTCATCCCAACTGAAGAACATGTGTATTCTGGTCAAAAAGCACCGGTTACTTTGGGACATGAATTCTCTGGTGAAATTGTAGAAGTCGGAAGTGATGTGACTCGTGTCAAAGTTGGGGATCGTGTCACTATCGAACCAATTCTTGCAGAGCACAATTTGATTGGTGATTATAACCTTGATCCAAACTTGAACTTTGTCGGCCTTGCTGCAGATGGTGGTTTTGCTAAATATTGTGTCCTTGATGGGGATTTAGTTCATGTGATTCCAGATAGCTTGAGCTATGAACAAGCTGCTCTTACAGAACCTGCTGCTGTTGCCGTTTATGCAGTTCGTCAGTCTGCTTTGAAAGCTGGGGATACAGCTGTTATCTTTGGTTTGGGACCAATCGGTCTTTTGATCGTAGAAGCACTCCGTGCTGCTGGAGCATCCAAGATTTATGCGGTTGAATTATCTCCTGAACGCCAAGCTAAGGCTGAAGAATTGGGTGCCATTGTGGTTCGCCCAGAAGAAGGTGAATCAATCGTTGAAGCCATTCATCGCTTGACGGATGGCGGAGCGGATGTCTCTTATGAAGTGACAGGGGTTCCTGTTGTTCTTGGACAAGCTTTGGCTGCTGTGCATAAGGCTGGTGAGTGTATGGTTGTTTCTATTTGGGAACGTGAAGCCAGCATCAATCCAAATGAATTTGCCATCCAAGAAAAGACCCTCAAAGGAATTATCGCTTATCGCCACATCTTCCCTAAAGTATTGGAATTGATGGAACAAGGCTACTTCTCTGCTGAAAAATTGGTTACCAAGAAAATTAAATTGGAAAATATTGTTGAAGAAGGCTTTATTGAATTGACGCAAGATAAAGCCCAAATCAAGATTTTGGTTGAGCCAGAATAAGCTAATAAACTTATATGAAATAAAACAAGGCTGAAACGTGTAGTTTCGGCCTTTTATGATACAATAAAAGTAAGAAACAGATTTGGGAGGGGACTATGTCAAAGACGATGAAAGGAACTCTTATGACCTTGATTGCAGGGATTGCTTGGGGACTATCCGGAGTTAGCGGGCAGTATTTAATGGCTCATGGATTTTCGGCTATTGGGTTGACAAATATTCGTTTGCTTGTTTCTGGTATTGTCCTTATTATTCTTTCCTACGTTGCAGATAAGGAGAGATTTTTTGCCTTTGTCAAAGATAAATCTTCCTACCTTCCCCTCCTTATTTTTGCCTTTTTAGGATTGTTGTTGACGCAGCTGACCTATTTAGAGGCGATTAATGAAAGCAATGCTGGGACTGCTACGGTGCTACAGTATCTCTGCCCAGTGGTAATTTTAGTCTATACCTGTGTCAAGGATAGGGTGGCCCCTACACTAGCAGAAGTGGTTTCGATGCTTCTAGCGATTGGTGGCACATTCTTAATAGCAACCCATGGTCAACTCAATCAATTGGCCATCAATCCCAAAGGTTTGGCTTGGGGAGTGGTGTCAGCCTTTGCCTATGCCCTTTACATCATTCTACCTCTGAACTTAATTCAAAAATGGGGAAGCATGCTGGTGATTGGAGTTGGGATGGCTATTCCAGGAATCCTAATGCTCCCTTTTAGTGGTCTTCTCTCTTCTTCTGAAAACTACAGACTCGATACCTGGATGGCCCTTTTTGGCTTGGTGGTGATTGGGACGATTTTTGCCTATACAGCCTTTTTGAAGGGAACCTCTTTGGTAGGAGCCGTTAAAGGAAGCTTGCTGGCGTCCTTTGAGCCTGTTTCGGCAGTTTTCTTTGTCTTTGTCATTATGAAGGAGCATTTTTTTATGGTTGATGTGATTGGGATGGCCATGATCCTCCTTGCAGTTCTCTTGATTTCCCTTAAGGATCTCATGATTCAAAAAGAAAAAGGAATCTTGTAAAGAAGACCAAAAAGGATCCTTATTATAGAAATCAGAAGGTTGAGACGGAAGTCTCAGCCTTTTTCTGATCAGGGTTCTTTGTGGAGATAGATATCACTAGTTAGCGTATACATAGAGGGAAAAAGATGTTAAAATAGAAAAAAATTTTTTAAAGAGGTCCTGATGAAAAAATTGTATAAATGGAGCCTTCTCGCTGCTGTAAGCTTCAGTCTAGTAGCTTGTGGCACCACTGCTCAAAAGACAAATTCGCAGCAAGCAAAGACAGAAAAGGCAGCGAAAAATTCAGCATCTGACGGTCAAGTAGAGCTGAGCCTAAAAGGAGGGCAATACATCAAACCGCCTGTCCTCAATGACTCAGAAGACGGGACTTATTTAGCCCTTCAATTAGAATTTAAGAATGTTTCAAAAGAATCTATTAACGTGTCAGATTCAGATATCACCATCTACGATGCGGAGAATAACAAGGTCAAATTGCAGTCAGGAATTTATGACCAAACGGAAGCCTTCCAATTGCTCAAGAGTGATCAGTTGGCCCAGGATAAAAAATTAACCGGCTATATTGTCTTCCCAGTCGAAAAAGGCAAAAAGTACGAAGTGCAGTATGAACGAAAAACCTATAGCTCTGATAAAAAAACGAAGCCTCTAAAATTTGCGGTGGATTCTTCTCAGTATGAGGATAAGGTGGAAGCTTCCACTCTTCTAGCTGATGAATACATCAATCAAGTTTACTTTAGTGGCCAACGAAAGGTCAAAAAGGATGCTGACTTTGTCTTGGGGACCGATTTGAAAAAGGAGCGTAGTGACTTCCGTGCGAAATTTGCAGCTGACTTCACTCGGCAACTACATGATTACCAATTCCCAGAAGAAGAGGTCACTCAATTTATCGATGCTTATGAAAAAGAAAATGCTAAGCGTGCGAAGCTAACTTATAAGGTTAAACAATACCTTCCGGACAAGGTGGTCATTAGCCTAAATCCTGAAACTGTTAGCATGGAAAAGACAATCTTAAATCATATGCAGACCTTCTACCAAGAACATCGAAAAGATTATTCGAGTATCATTGAGGCCAATCAGGCGCAGAATAAAGCCTATAGAGAAGAAATGATAGCTTCTCTTGCAGATCGGCCTTTGACAATACCTGACCGCTACGAATACCAAATGACCTTTGTCAAAAAAGATGGTAAATGGGAAGTGGAAAAATCCTATAATAGTGATAGCTTTATGGAAAAATTTGAGGGAAATCTTTCTTAAAGAGGAAGAAGACACTCCTAGAATAGAAATCTAGGGGTGTTTTTGATTTATAGCTTGAAACTATATCAAAACCCAAGAAACAGGAATTAGACGGAAGCCTCTATTAGTGATAAAATAATTTTAAGAATAAAAGGAGATGAAGGTTTATGGCTTTTTCTTATGAAGAGTTAACAGAGATTCGCCATTATCTACACCAACATCCGGAATTATCCGGCAAAGAATACCAAACAACAGCCTTCTTAAAGGAGCGTTTGGAAGGTTTAGGAATCCGTGTGTTAGAGAGTAGGTTAAAAACTGGTTTGGTTGCGGAAATTGGATCTGGCCATCCAGTGGTAGCACTTCGAGCAGATATCGATGCTCTTCCAATATTCGAACAAACCGGCCTACCTTATCAAAGCCAGAATCCGGGTGTTATGCATGCTTGTGGCCATGATTTCCACCAAACCAGTCTTTTGGGAGCTGCAGCTCTCCTTAAGGAAAAAGAAGACCAGCTAGATGGAACGGTCCGCTTGATTTTCCAGCCGGCAGAAGAAATTTCAGAAGGAGCTACTGCAGTTCTAGAAACAGGATTGTTGGAGGATGTTCAAGGAATTATTGGATTTCATAATATGCCTCAGCTAAAAGCAGGACAACTTGCTTTGAATGCTGGAGCTATGATGGCAGGGGTCGAAAAGTTCAAGGTCACTGTGACAGGGGTTAGTAGCCATGCTGCGAGACCGGATTTGGGAGTTGATACGGTAACAGCCGTCACAACCATGGTTCAGAATCTGCAATTATTGATTTCACGGACGGTTTCTCCCTTCGAAACAGCTGTCTTGTCCATTACGCATCTAGATGTAGGCTCTACTTGGAATGTTCTCCCTAAATTGGGCTATTTTGAAGGAACCATTCGTTCCTTTAATCCGAGTCTGCAAAGGGAGTTGAAGGAACGCTTCATTTCGATCATTCGCCATACCGCCAAAAGCTTGGAAGTCGATGTCACTTTTGAGTGGGGGGTGACACCGCCTGTTACCTTTAACGATGAGGAATTGACGCAGCTGGTTTGGGATACTTCTCAAGATCTGGCTGAGGTGATTCCAGCAAATCCATCTACAGCTGGAGAAGACTTTGCCTTTTACCAAGAGCGGATTCCTGGAGTATTTGCCTTTATCGGGTCCAATGGTGAGCCAGATGCACCAGACCTCCATCATGATCATATGACGATTGATGATGCAGCTTTTCAGGTGTCGGTTCCATATTATGTAGAAAATGCGCAAGCCTTATTGAAGTTTTTTAAGGATAAGGAAGTGTGATAGATAAAACCTATCACCTCCATAAAAAATATATAATAGGCAAGAGGCAGTGATTCTGATAAAATGGAAGAATAACTTTAAGATGGCGATTTATGTGCCTGAGAGCAATAAGGAGATCCTATGAATCTAAAAAAAGTGATTAAGTATTCTGCTTTAGGATTGGTTGCAGTGCTTGCAACCAGTGCTTTAGTAGCCTGTTCATCTGGTAAATCTGCCAGTGGCAAGAAAACAATTGAAGTTGGAACAGTTGGAACAACCAAACCATTCTCTTACGAAGAAAAAGACGGCAAGCTAACCGGTTATGAAATCGAAGTGTTGCGTGAAATCTTCAAAGGTTCAGATAAGTATGAAGTAAACTTTAACAAAACAGAGTGGTCTTCTGTCTTTGCTGGATTAGATAGCGATCGCTTCCAAATTGGGGCTAATAACATTAGCTACTCAAAAGAGCGGGAAGAAAAATACCTCTATCCAAATCCATATGCCCGCAATCCATTGGTATTGGTAGTGCCAAAAGATTCTTCTATTAAGTCTTTGGATGACTTGGGTGGCAAGAAAACAGAAGTTGTTCAGGGAACCTCTACTGCCAAGCAATTGGAAGATTACAATAAAGAACATTCAGATAACCCAACTGAATTACAATATACAGATGGGACCATTCAAACCATCATGGCCAATCTAGCGGATGGCCGGACGGATTATAAGATCTTTGAACGGATCTCAGTGGATACGATCATTCGAGATCAAGGCTATGACAACTTAAAAGTGATCGAGCTTCCAAGTGATCAACAGCCTTATGTTTATCCAATCATCGCGAAAGAGGATAAAGAGCTTCAAAAATTCGTCAGCAAACGGATTAAGGAACTCTATGATGATGGAACCCTTGAAAAATTGTCTAAAAAATACTTCGGTGGTTCTTACCTACCAGAAGCAAAAGATATTAAAGAATAACATTTAAAGGAGATTTCAAAATGAAATTGAAAAAAGTTCTCGGTTTAACAGCTCTTGCAGCTGTTGCAACATTTGCTCTTGCAGCATGTGGTTCGTCAAACTCATCTAGCAAAGATGGTGAAACAACAGTTAAAGTGGGTGTCATGACTTTGAGCGACACTGAAAAAGCTCGTTGGGATCAAGTTCAAAAGAACTTGGATGACGCTAAAACAGGGATCAAGTTGGAATTCACCCAATTTACAGATTATTCACAACCAAACGTTGCTGTAAAAGATGGTAGTGTAGATATCAATGCTTTCCAACACCACAACTTCTTGGATAACTGGAATTCTAAAAATGATAATGCGCTTGTCTCTGTAGCAGATACGTACATCGCTCCAATCCGTCTATACTCTGGTACAGAAAACGGAAAAAATAAATACACTTCTATCAAAGAAATTCCAAAAGGTGGAACGATTGCCGTACCAAATGACCCAACAAATGGAAGCCGTGCCTTGTATGTCTTGCAATCAGCAGGTTTGATTAAATTGGATACTAAAGATGGGGAATTGGCTAACGTGTCAAACATCAAAGAAAATCCAAAAGATTTGAAGATTTCTGAATTGGATGCTTCTCAAACACCTTCTGCTCTTCCATCAGTAGATGCTGCAGTTATCAACAATACCTTCGTTCGTGAAGCAGGTATTGATTTCAAAAAAGCGATCTATGTTGAAAAGAAAGACAACAACTCAAAACAATGGTACAACTTGATTGCTGCTAAGAAAGATTGGGAAAAATCTGACAAAGCAAAAGCAATCAAAGAAATCATCGATGCCTATCACGAAGACAACGTGAAAAAAGTGATCGAAGAATCTTCAGAAGGAATGGACCAACCAGTCTTCTAAGAAACGGTCTCTAGTGTATGAATGAGGTGGGGAAGAAATTCTCTACCTCTTATCTCGTATTAGGAGGAATGCATGCCTTTTGCTACAGAAGCGGAACAAATCCGTAAATTTGAAAATGATGAGGTGGCGCAACACTATTTTGAAGTCTTGCGGACCTTAATTTCAAAAAAATCGATCTTTGCTCAACAGGTTGGCCTCAAGGAAGTGGCCAATTATTTGGGAGAAATTTTTACAGCTGCAGGAGCTAAAGTGGAAGTAGATGATAGCTACACGGCTCCCTTTGTCATTGCAAAATTTTTCTCCCCGAATCCAACTGCCAAGACCATCATTTTTTATAATCATTATGATACAGTCCCAGCTGATGGAGACCAACCATGGAGCAGTGATCCCTTCACCTTATCGGTCCATTATGGAACCATGTATGGCCGAGGGGTCGATGATGATAAAGGTCACATTACGGCCCGCCTCACAGCTTTGCGAAAATACATTCGTGAAAGAGGAGACTTACCAGTCAATATCACTTTTATCATCGAAGGAGCAGAGGAGTCTGCTTCGACAGATCTGGATAAATATTTGGCCAAACATAAGAAGCACTTGCGAGGAGCAGATCTTCTAGTCTGGGAACAAGGTACCCGAAACAATCAAGGACAACTGGAAATCTCCGGTGGTAGTAAGGGGATTGTGACCTTTGATATGGTGGTGAAGAGTGCAGAAGTTGATCTCCATTCTAGTTATGGTGGCGTGGTAGACTCGTCTTCCTGGTATCTATTAAATGCAATAGCAAGTTTACGAGATAGAGAAGGTCGGATCTTAGTGGATGGGATTTATGATCAGATTCAAGAACCTAATGAACGCGAGTTAGCTTTGATTGAACAATATGCCAACAAGGGTCCAGAAGATGTAGCGGGGACCTATGGCTTGACTCTTCCTGTCTTGAAGGAAGATCGCAAGGAATTCTTGCGTCGTTTCTATTTTGAACCAGCACTGAATATTGAAGGGATTGGCTCTGGCTACCAAGGCCAAGGCGTTAAGACAATTCTTCCAGCAGAAGCGCGTGCCAAGATGGAAGTCCGCTTGGTTCCAGGTCTGGATCCCAAAGATGTTCTGGAGAAGATCAAGCAGCAACTGAAGAAAAATGGCTACGATCAGGTAGAATTGGTCTACACCCTCGGGGAAATGAGTTACCGCAGTGATATGAGCGCCCCATCGATTTTAAATGTGATTCGGCTGGCCAAAGGTTTCTATCCAGAAGGGATTTCTGTTCTTCCGACAACAGCCGGAACAGGGCCTATGCATACAGTCTTTGAGGCCTTACAAGTACCCATGGCAGCCTTTGGAATTGGTAATGCCAATAGCCGTGATCATGGGGGAGATGAAAATGTGAAAATCGCCGATTATTACACCCATATTGAATTGATAAAGGAGTTAATAGCAAGTTATGAGTAAAGCAATGATTCAGCTGGATCATATCGATGTGACCTTCCAGCAAAAGAAACGTCAGATCCAAGCCGTCAAAGATGTGACTATTCACATCAATGAAGGAGATATCTATGGGATTGTGGGATATTCAGGAGCAGGGAAATCAACCTTGGTTCGGGTCATCAATCTCTTACAAGTGCCTAGCGCCGGAACCATCACTGTGGATGGAGATGTGATTTATCAAGATCAGGTAACTTTGAAACCAGCTGCCCTTCGGGAGAAACGTCGGGATATCGGGATGATCTTCCAACACTTCAACTTGATGGCCCAAATGACTGTCGCAGAAAATGTGGCCTTCGCTCTCAAGCATTCTAAATTGAATAAAGAACAAAAGAATGAAAAAGTTGCGAAATTATTGGAGTTAGTAGGGCTAGCAGACCGCGCAGAAAATTACCCAGCCCAATTGTCTGGTGGACAAAAGCAACGGGTGGCAATTGCACGTGCCCTTGCCAATGATCCAAAAATCTTGATCTCCGATGAATCAACTTCAGCCTTGGATCCAAAGACAACCAAGCAGATTCTAGCTTTGTTGCAAGAGTTGAACAAAAAGCTTGGCTTAACGATTGTCTTGATCACCCATGAGATGCAAATTGTCAAAGACATTGCCAATCGCGTAGCCGTGATGCAAAATGGTGAACTGATCGAAGAAGGCTCTGTTTTGGATATCTTCTCAAATCCGAAAAATGCTTTGACCCAAGACTTCATCACAGTTGCAACAGGCATCGATGAAGCCATGGTGAAAATCAATCAACAAGCCATTGTCAAAAATTTGCCAGATGATTCGATCTTAGCGCATCTCAAGTATGCGGGTTCTGTGACAGATACAGCCATCATTAATGATATCTACAAACAGTACCAAGTCTCTGCCAACATTTTATTTGGGAATATCGAAATCCTTGATCACACTCCTGTCGGAGAATTGGTGGTGATCTTATCAGGTGAGACTCAAAATCTGGAAACAGCTAAATCTGAGTTAGAAAACGCAGGTGTTTCCGTGACTATTGTGAAGGATGGGAGAAAAGCATGATCCAGTTAATTCAAACCTATTTACCAAATGTTTATAAATTAGGGTGGTCTGGCCAGTATGGATGGGGAACCGCTATTTACTTGACTCTTTATATGACCGTTATTTCCTTTCTCATTGGAGGATTTTTAGGATTGGTAACAGGACTTTTATTAGTCTTGACTCGTCCGGGTGGGGTCATTGAAAATCGAATTGTTTTCCAAATTTTGGATAAGATTACTTCTTTGTTCCGTGCCATTCCCTTCATTATCTTGTTAGCCTTTATTAATCCGTTGACTTACTTGCTCTTGAAAAACACCATCGGTCCAACTGCGGCCCTTGTTCCACTTTCCTTAGCTGTCTTTCCATTCTTTGCTCGCCAAGTCCAAGTGGTCTTATCTGAATTGGATGGTGGTGTGATTGAAGCGGCCCAAGCCAGTGGAGCTACTTTCTGGGATATCGTTGGAGTCTATCTACGTGAGGGTCTTCCAGATTTGATCCGTGTGACAACCGTGACCATCATTTCCTTGATCGGAGAAACGGCCATGGCAGGGGCTGTTGGTGCAGGAGGATTGGGAACCTTGGCCATCAACTATGGTAAAAATATGTTTAACAACGATGTCATCTTTGTGGCGACTTTATTGATTTTGATCCTCATTGTTCTGGTCCAATTTCTGGGAGACTTCCTATCCAAGAAAATTAGCCATCGTTAGGATCAGTGTCCTATGAATAGAATAAATAGTAATCAGATGAAACAAGTTGTAGCCTTCGTCTTCCTCTATTTTCTTGCGATTGGACTGGGGGTCTTAGTTGGAAACCTGGTGGATCATCAAGGAAATATGTTTTATGCGCCTGCCTTTTCAGCCATGTTTGGGGGGACCATCTACCGCTATTACTTGGAAAGAATCAAATCAATTGGCGCCATCTTTCTAGTTGGCTGCGTGATCGGATCCTTCTTCCTCTTTTCGCGTCACGGTGCAGGTGCCTTTATTCCAGCCTTGATAGCAGGGAGTTTTGCGGAGATGCTTGCTTCAAGTGGTCGTTTTCGCTCGAATTTACGAAATGCCTTGTCTTTTGTCATTTTTGCCTTTGCGACGACAGGGCCTATTCTCATGATGTGGTTCTATCCAGCAAGTTATCGCATGTCTTTACTGAATCGTGGAAAATCGATAGATTATGTCAATCGGGTGATGGTATCACCCGATCTAGCAACCATCACTTGGTTTGTCCTCACAGTCATACTGGCTGCTGGATTAGGATGGGGACTGTCATATATCCTACAGCCATTTCTAACAAAAGAGAAGAAGTAACGAATAAAGCCTGGGAAATCAGGCTTTTTTTGTTTATCAAAAATATTTTATAAAATGTAAGATATATATTGCAAAATAGAAAATATAGTGTATAATAGAGCTATAAAAACAAGAAAGGAAAAGCATGTGGCGAAAAATCTCAAATTAAAAATGGCCCGGGTCGAACATGATATGACCCAGGGGGATCTTGCAGATGCCATCGGGGTGACGCGACAGACCATCGGCCTGATTGAGGCGGGAAAATATAACCCAACCCTCAGCCTCTGCCTGGCCATTTGTAAGACCTTGGATAAGACGCTGGATCAACTGTTCTGGGAGTAACAGTTTTAACAATAGAAAGAGGAAGTCTATGAAACAAAAGAAAGAAGCAATTGTAAAAGATGAACGGACCATGCTGATTGATGGAAAAATCGCAGGAGAACTTGTCCTTGGGATGACCTGCTTTATTGCAGTCTCTGCCTTTGTAAAATCCAGCATCCTGGACTTAGACCTAATAGCCTATATTCCAGAGCTCATTCTCTTGATTGTCATGGGAGCTTATGCTTTTGTGAGAAGGATCAGTTCAGGGATTGATGTTCGAGATATGTTAGAAAAAGATAGCTGGTTGAGTCGCCTTGGGTCAGGTCTATTCTTTGCTGTGCTTGTGACAGCTATGGATATGATTGGAAAGCGAGAAGCAATGAGCTTTATGTTGAGTCCCAAGTATCTGGTCAAAATTCTATTAGAAATTCTCGTCTTTGCCATCCTGACAGATCTGCTTGAAAAACCACTTGCTCTTATCAATCGGAAAAAACAAGAGAAGATCGAGGCAGAGTTAGAGGATGAAGAATAAGGAGGAAGAGATGAGATTACAATTGCTGAACAAACAAATCATAGATGAACGAGAAGAAGGCTTAGCTAATAAGGCTGGTGCTGAGACAGCTGGTTTTCTTTTCCTTGCCTTAACTGTTTTTAGTGTGGGATCCATTTTTACATCTAAGGTGGGGCTGAGTCCAATCATGGTGGTAGCCTTACTCATCGTCTCAGGATTTTATTATTCGGTGCGTTGTCAACGATTGGGTGTGAGATTTATCAGTTATAGCTACCTAAATCTAACAGGTGTTGTAGTAGTGACCTGTATTCTTTCCTTGTTCATCTGGGCACAGAATTTTCAATTAAACCAAGCTGTCTATCACAATAATCCTTTTCATTCAAAATTCTTGCTAGTGCTTCCGATCACATTTCTCCTGAATCTTCCGATTGTATGTGGGATAAATTTCCTTGTGATGCTCCTAGCCAAAGTAGAGAAAAAACGCTATGAAGCCTATCTGGACCAGTTGGAGATGGAAGAGTAGTTAGTTGGAACCTTATTTTCGTCGTAAAAAAGTCTGGAACCTCAGGCTTTTATTTTTCAGTCAAATAAATTGCATTCGTTTTCTGTGGAGAGTATACTGGTATAGTTGAATGAAAAATTCTGATAATTTAATCTTAGAAAAGAGAATCTCATGGCAAAACCTATTCGCGTATTACTCTATTACCTCTATACCCCCATTGAAAATGCAGAACAATTTGCAGCCGACCACTTGGCCTTCTGTAAATCAATTGGTCTTAAAGGCCGTATCCTAGTCGCTGACGAAGGAATCAACGGAACCGTTTCTGGTGACTACGAAACAACGCAAAAATACATGGACTATGTACACAGCCTTCCAGGTATGGAAGACCTCTGGTTCAAGATTGATGAGGAAGAAGAACAAGCTTTCAAGAAGATGTTTGTACGTTATAAGAAAGAGATCGTTCACCTTGGATTAGAGGATGATAACTTTGATAACGACATCAATCCTCTTGAAACAACAGGTGCTTACTTGTCGCCAAAAGAATTTAAAGAAGCCCTTCTAGACGAGGATACAGTTGTCCTTGACACTCGTAACGACTACGAGTACGACCTTGGACACTTCCGTGGGGCTATTCGTCCAGATATCCGCAATTTCCGTGAGTTGCCACAATGGGTCCGTGATAACAAGGAAAAATTCATGGACAAACGTGTCGTCGTATACTGTACTGGTGGAGTCCGTTGTGAGAAATTCTCAGGCTGGATGGTCCGTGAAGGCTACAAAGATGTCGGTCAATTACACGGCGGTATCGCCACTTACGGGAAAGACCCAGAAGTTCAAGGAGAACTTTGGGATGGGAAAATGTACGTCTTTGACGAACGGATTGCAGTCGATGTCAACCATATCGATCCAAGCGTTGTCGGAAAAGACTGGTTTGATGGAACACCATGTGAACGCTATGTCAACTGTGGAAATCCTTTCTGTAACCGTCGGATTTTGACTTCAGAAGAAAACGAAGACAAGTACCTTCGCGGTTGCTCCCATGAGTGTCGTGTTCACCCACGCAATCGCTATGTAGAAGAACACGACTTGTCACAAGAAGAGGTGAGTGAGCGTTTAGCAGCTATCGGTGAGACGCTTGATGGAGCACCTGCATAATAGAAACAAACAGTCTGAAAGCTCAGGCTGTTTTTATATGGAAATTGATTGAAAATTGTGCTATACTCTAGGTAAGCGATTTCACAAAGGAGAAAACAAATGAGTATCGTGTTTTCAATCAAAAATAAAAAGAGCTTATTTGGCTATCAGAAAGTACTCGCAGCACAGGAAATTCTTAAATTGGTGGAAGGGTTGACAACCTACAACTATGATCCTGCTACTCTTCATCGTCCCTTAAATGATTTTGAAGGCTTGAACTGTATCGTGTATAGAAAGAGTGGTCTTCCTCTGCAGTTACGCTATTTTGATGAGGAAGAGTCATATCAGATTCGGGTGCCCTCTTTTGCGATAGAAGAAGATTGGCAGTTGGCCCTGCGATGGCTAAGTAGCCTCGCAGAAGTATTAGGAACGGAGATTGTGGCTAGCGACGGCGTGAGCTATACTCCAGATTCTATTTTCCATTTTGATTATGAAGTCGTTATCCTAGAAACGCTGGGGAATTTGACCAAGGAAAAAGATCTAAAAGAGTTTGAAGTACAAGGCTTCGCTCATCCGGTCTATTTGGATCGGGATACAGTGCAGGAAGTCTTGAACCATGTCCATCCATTAGAAGCCTACTCTGCCTTTATCAAGAAGATTCAATATAGTGCAGCTTATTTCAGTCAAGTCCGTTTTTACCAACAGGAGGAGACAGGAGCCTTCTTAGCCAGCTATAGCTTGACAGAAGATACGGATACAGTCTTGCCACGGGTGCCACATGTTCCTGCAGAATATGTAGAAATCGTGGGCTTAGCGGGTATCGTTGATTGGCAGGTGCTATTGGTTGCGATCGATGGAGATCCGGATAAGCCAGAAAATTACCATCCAATTGGTTCTCTTGCTCTGAAGGACTTACTGGAGGCCTTAGAGCCAGATGAATTCCAGCTGCTTGATGCTAGTCAAATTGAAATTAAAAAATTGTCCAAAGAACGCTTGCTAGAATTAGCGCATTTGGAAAACAAGTAAAAAATATCGAAGTGAACTGTCCTTCCGACGTTTGATCCGAAAAATCTAACGTATGGGAACGGTTCTTTTTTATGTTTCTTCTTTTGAGCAAAAACCATCGAGCAGGCTAATTGTGGTATAATAGAGAACTAGAAGTAGAATGAATGAGGTGCACGAGATGTTGTTAGAAGAATTTGACGCCAACCGACAGGCTATTATTAATCCACAAGACTTACACAAACCAATTGAAGGATTTCCCAAAGTAGTCATCTCTTGCTTTTCCAGAGTAACTTTTGCGCGCCTCCTTGAAAATTATGAACATGAGGTGATTGCAAGAACTTCCATGGCTAACTTTGAAGTCATTGTCTATGGGATTACGATTGAAGAACAACAGATTGCTGTCTTTAATGCGCCCGTTGGGGCAGCTTCCTGTGTGGGAATTATTGAGGATTTGATTCAATTTGGGATGGAAAAACTCGTTCTTTTTGGGACTTGTGGGGTTTTGGACAGGGATATTGAAGCGACCTCCATCATCATTCCAACAGCAGCTCTTCGGGATGAAGGGACCAGCTACCACTATCTTCCAGCTAGTGATGAAGTGGAAGTAAATAAGGAAAGCCTTCCTCTCTTCCAAGCCTTTTTAGATCGTCACATGGTTTCCTATCAGTCAGGAAAAGTGTGGACGACAGATGCACCGTACCGGGAAACCATCGACAAGATGAAACGTCGAAAGGAAGCAGGAGCCATCTGTGTGGATATGGAATGTTCGGCAGTGGCTGCCTTAGCAGCTTATAGGGGCTTTGAGCTCTGCCATTTCTTCTACGCGGCTGACCACCTCTCAGAAGAAAAATGGGATATCCGAACCTTATCTAGTCATGAGGATTTAGATGGCAAGGATCGAATTGCAGAGTTAGCCATCCAATTTGCGCTTTTTTGGGATAAGGCAAACTAAATGAAAGAAGCCATCATCGAACTGAAGGATTTTTCCTTCCAATACAAGAAGTCATTTTGCGGTTCATCTAGATCCTCAATCGAGACAGAATCTAATGGGTCTGCTCAATCTTAACTTTTTAATCATCCATGGAGGTAATCACATGTCAGAAACAATATTAGTAACCGGAGCTTCAGCTGGCTTTGGTCAAGCGATCTGCCGTCGCTTAGTAGCAGATGGATACCGTGTGATCGGTTCAGCTAGGCGCATCGAAAAATTACAAGTCCTTCAAGAAGAGCTGGGAGAAGCCTTTTATCCCCTGCAAATGGATGTAACAGACCTCCCACAGGTGGATCATGCCCTTGCCAGTTTGCCAGCTTCTTGGGAGAGAATTGATGTTTTGGTCAACAATGCTGGCCTGGCCTTAGGCCTCGCCCCAGCTTATGAAGCAGAGGTCGCAGACTGGCTGACTATGATCCAGACCAATATTGTTGGCTTGACCTATCTGACAAGGAAAATCTTGCCTCAGATGGTGGAACGAAATGATGGCTATATTATCAATTTGGGCTCTACGGCAGGAACTGTGCCTTATCCAGGAGCCAATGTCTACGGAGCATCCAAAGCTTTTGTCAAGCAGTTTTCCCTCAACCTTCGAGCAGATCTAGCAGGGAAGAAGATTCGTGTCAGCAATATTGAACCTGGTCTATGTGAAGGAACGGAATTCTCTTCTGTTCGCTTTAAAGGAGACGAAGAACGGGTAGAAGCTCTCTATCGTAATGCCCATGCCATTCAGCCTGAAGACATTGGGAATACTGTAGCTTGGTTGATCCAACAGCCTAAGCATGTCAATGTCAACCGGATTGAAATCATGCCCGTTTCCCAAACCTTTGGCCCTCAACCCGTTTACCGTGATTAAAAAGAGAGTGGGACAGAAATCGGTCATTCGTTAGAATTCGATTTCGTCGTCCCACCTCCGCACAGTTGAGTAGGGCTGTAAAAGCTGATGAAATCAGCGTAGTAGAGCCCACTCAACCACTGCGTCTTGCTCGACAATCCAAAGACAATTGAGAGGCTAGGACTTTTGCCCCACTCTCTTTTTTGTTTCTCTAGGCTTTTTGATATAATAGGAAGCAAAGTAAGGAGAAAAAGATGACAGCTGCGTTAATTATTGGTTCTACCGTTTGTGATGTGATGATCTACTTGGATCGGTTGCCGAGTCGGGAAGGAGATGCTCATATTGATCACCAGCAATGGTCTGTAGGAGGTTGTGCCTTTAATGTCGTCAATATCCTTCATTTTTTGTCGCAGCCCTACCAATTTGTTTCGCCAGTCGGTTCTGGTATGTATGGTGATTTTATAAGGAAAGAGCTGAAACAATTGGGAATTTCCTCTTCCATCTCATTAGAGGGAGCCAATGGGTGTTGTTATTGCTTTGTAGAGTCTGATGGTGAGAGGACCTTCTTATCAGATCACGGAGTGGAGTATAGCTTCCAAGCAGAGTGGCTAAAAGGGGTCGAGACAGATCGATTTGATTACATCTACTTGTGTGGCCTTGAAGTCGAGGAGCCAACCGGTCTTGCATTGGTGCAGTCTGTTTCGCAATTAGGAGGCCAGGTGATCTTTGCACCAGGACCACGAGGCCTCTGGATTCCTAAGGACCGACTGGAAGCGATTTATGATCTGCATCCAATTCTTCACGTCAATGAGGCCGAAGCACTAGCATTTGCAGGGTGTAGCGAGATCCACCGAGCTATTGAAGAATTGTATCAGAGAACGGGTCAAATGGTCATCGTCACTTTGGGTGAAAAAGGAGCCATTGCATACGATGGCGGCTGGTATGAGGCGGCAGGATTTCCGACAGAAGTCATAGATACGGTGGGTGCAGGGGATAGCCACGTAGGCGCTTTTATTGCAGCTCGTTTAGAAGGCTTGGACATAGCGAAAGCTTTAAGCTTTGCCAACAAAGTTTCCAGTCACATTGTTGCAAGTAAGGGCGTTCATCTGACAAAAGAGCAGCAAGAAGCCCTGCGAACAGAATTGAAACAAAAATAAAAAAGGAGTAGGGAACTTATCCTACTCCTTTTTTGACTTTATCCGCTTAGCCCTTTGTATCTTACTACAATGGACGCTTATTGGGCATGCCAGCTTTTCTTGGATATCTATTAGGGGTTTCCTTTTTCTTCTCCACGATTGTAATGTAGCGAGGGTCCCCATTTGGTAATTCATACTGTAGATTGTCTTCAACCTTGCTAAATAGCAGATTCAGGGCGTTTTTGGCTTCCTCCAACTCTTCTGGAGCATTGCTAGCTTTAAGTGCGAGAAGTCGTCCCCCTACTTTTAGATAGGGAATGGTCAGTTCAGAAAGAACTTGCATCCGGGCAACCGCACGAGCAGTCACAAGGTCAAATTGAGCACGGAAGGCCTTATCTTGCGCAAAGTCTTCAGCTCGTCCATGGTAGAAATGAACCCCGCTCAAGCCTAACTCTTCAGCTAGTAGGTGGAGAAAGTTGATCCGCTTATTGAGGGAATCAATGATGGTCACATCCAACTCAGGGAAAAGGATCTTCATTGGAAGACTTGGAAAGCCAGCACCAGCTCCGATATCCAAAAGACGGATGGGTTGGTTTTCGATCAACCCCTGCAAGATGGGGGCGATTGAATCATAGAAATGCTTGAGATAAACCTCGTCTTTTTCGGTGATAGCAGTGAGATTAATTTTCTCATTCCATTCCACGAGGAGCTCGAAATAGCGTTTGTATTGTTCTTTTTGTCGATCAGTTAATGGAAAGCCGAGGTCGGCTAAACGGGTATAAAATTCTTCTGGTTTCATAAGATAATTTTACCACAAAATAAGAGAAATTTGATATACTGGTAGAAAGAAATGAAAGGAATTCAATAAAATGATTTGGATTATTCTTGGGATCCTTGTGGTCCTTGTGTTGATGGTAGTAGGAGTTTACAACGGTTTAGTGAAAAGTCGGATGCAAACTCGCGAAGCTTGGAGTCAAATCGATGTACAATTGAAACGTCGGAATGACTTGATTCCAAACTTGATCGAAACGGTTAAAGGGTATGCCAAGTACGAAGGAGATACACTTGCTAAGGTTACTCAACTTCGCCAACAAGTAGCTCAAGCTACTTCACCTGCAGAAGCAATGGCAGCCAGTGATGCTCTTTCGCGTCAAGTAGCAGGCATCTTTGCGGTTGCTGAAAACTACCCAGATTTGAAGGCTAACACCAACTTCATGCAATTGCAAGAAGAATTGACCAATACAGAAAATAAAATTTCTTATGCCCGTCAATTGTACAACAGTGTGACAAGCAACTACAATGTGAAATTAGAAACTTTCCCAACAAATGTAATTGCTGGAATGTTTGGCTTCAAACAAGCCGAATTCCTTCAAGTACCTGAAGAAGAAAAAGCAGTACCAAAGGTGGACTTTAGCGGATTAGGAGACTAATATGCTGTTTGACCAAATTGCAAGCAATAAAAGGAGAACCTGGATTCTCCTTATTGCTTTTTTCATACTTTTAGCCTTAATCGGAGCAGCCATCGGCTACCTCTGGTTAGGCTCCTCACTTGGTGGGGTTATCCTAGCTTTGATGATTGGTGGCATCTATGCGATTAGTATGATTTTTCAATCGACAGAGGTTGTGATGCGGATGAACGGGGCGCGTGAGGTGACAGAAGATCAAGCTCCTCAGCTCTACCATATTGTCCAAGACATGGCTATGGTGGCTCAGATTCCCATGCCTCGGGTCTATATCGTAGATGATCCGTCCATGAATGCTTTTGCGACAGGATCCAATCCTCAGAATGCTGCAGTTGCAGCTACGACAGGACTTCTGGCAGTCATGAATCGTGAGGAATTAGAAGCAGTCATTGGACATGAAGTCAGTCATATTCGCAATTACGATATCCGCATCTCCACCATTGCAGTGGCCTTAGCCAGTGCAATCACAATGCTCTCTAGTATCGGTGGCCGGATGATGTGGTGGGGCGGTGGCCGTAGACGGGATGATGATCGAGAAGGGGGCGGTGGTTTAGAAATTATTATTCTGATCCTTTCCTTGATTGCCATCGTATTAGCTCCATTAGCGGCGACCTTGGTGCAGTTAGCCATTTCTCGCCAACGGGAGTTTCTGGCGGATGCTTCTAGTGTCGAACTAACACGGAATCCTCAAGGCATGATCAACGCCTTGTTAAAATTAGACAATAGTGAACCCATGCAGCGACATGTTGATGAGGCCAGTAGTGCTCTCTTTATCAACGATCCAAAAAAAGAATCAGGCTTTCAAAAGCTCTTTTATACCCACCCGCCGATTGCAGAGCGTGTGGCTCGTTTAAGAAAAATGTAAAAAAATCCACCGAACGGTGGATTTTTTATTTGCTTGATAAGAGAACGGTGGCAAAACCAAGGATGGCAAATATCCCCCAGGCAATAGGAAGGCTCCAGATAGCGAGGCCAGAGAAAAGGGCTGTTCCAAGTGGCATAGCAAAGCTGACCATCAATCCTAAAAAGCTAGAGGTAGAGGCTAATTTTTCAGCTGGCAGTTTGCTCATTAACAGACTGGAAACTTTTGGATTGATTTTTGCAACAAGATAACCAAGGAAAGTGATGAGTAGAAGGCAAAGGAAATCCCAGCGCACCAACATATTTGTGAGACCAAGCATGGTCAGGCCACCTGCGATCCATAAGAGGGTATGATGGAGTGATTGTTTTGAAAAATAATCATGAGGTGTCAGGCTAGCCCACATCATGCTGAGGATAGTGACAACTTCAAGGACGAGGAGGGACTGGCTATAACTGAAGTGAAGGAAGGGGTGATGGAGAAATTGAAGATTGTAAATCCCAGAAATAGATCCTCCCAAAGCATTGATGAAAATTAAGGATAGGAGAATTCTTCCAAAGTTGTGAACCTCTTCATCTGCAAAGATAGTGGTAACATTGCGATACATGTCTCGACATTCTTGAAGGAAAGAAACGTTCTGACTAGCATCCACTTGAATCGGTTCGTGGGTCAGTTGACTTCGTCGGATGAAAAGACAAGTGGAAGACAGGAGAAAAGTCAGGGCGTTGATCGAAGCAACCAGTGCAAAGTTTTGGTGACTGATAGCTAAAAGCCAGACTCCCAGCGCTTGACCCGAAATGGAACAAACCATACTAAGCAGTTGATTGAAGGAATAGGCTTCCATCAAATCTTCGCTAGGAATGTTCTTCTGCATAATGGGAAGTTGCAGCCCCCCACGATAATCACTTAAACAATCTGATACAATATTCAAGAAGCAAACGATCGAAAAGGCCAGGTAACCCGGAATCTTCGTCATCATTGCAATGATGACGAAAAGGATAGCTTGCAGAAAGCCCATTCGGATCAGCCAGTCAGCTTTTTTAGCGGTGTGATCGGCCTTCATTCCAATGAAAATGGTGAAAAGACTTGGAATAAAAACAATGAGATTGGCGATCCCAACTGCCAAACTAGGGTGAGGCATGCTAGCTGCAAAGACTACAAAGACCAAATTGTAGATGGCGGCACCAAGGTTATTTAAAAAGCGAGAAAGGCTGAGTAAGGCAAAAATTTTATTACGGATCAAGAGTTTCATGAGCGTTCCTCCTTATGCTTAGCAGATAAAATAACTTCTCTTAAATGTTGCAAGGCCTGCTTGAGAAGAGACAGTTTCTCTTCTTCCGTCAGTTCTAATTTTTCCTCTTTAACATAAAAACTAGTCTGTTTAAGGAAATAATGAAGGAGACGATTCTTTAGTCTGCTTATCATGCTGGGACCTCTTTCTTTTCTTGATGATCCTATTGTAGACCTCAAAAACAAGAAAAACAAAATGTTTCATATTTTCAACAAAAAACTCACAGAAAAGGTTCTGTGAGTTTTTCAGACTTCCTTGAGGAGTTCTTGCAGGCCCTGTTTGTAGTAGCTGGCACTGTCCTTACAATCCAGAATAGAGAGGACCTGAATGGCCTGTTCCATCTTTTCAAGACCAGTTTCTTTTTCTCCCTTTCGATAAAGAAATTCCCCTTTGGCATAGAGATAAACCGTCCGAAGGTAGGCTTCGTTTTCAGAGTAAAAGTGGTCCTTGATCAGCTGATCAAAATAAGATGCATCTTCAAATTCATTTGAACTAATGGACAGAAAGAAGCCATTGAGAAAAATAGAGTTGAGGGCAGGACGAGAAGAGTCTAGGAGAAGCTTGAAGTCTTCCCGTTGGACCAATTCCTCTGTGTATTGTCGATAGAGCTGACTAGAGAAAAGAGGAGAGGTCAGTGAAAATAGGCTTAACTCAAAATTTCCCCAGACCATGACAGAGAAGAGGTAGTCATAGAGGAAATCTAGTTCCTCTTGGCTAGCAGCCAACTCCACCTCAGGATAGTTGCCAATCATTTGGGCCTTGAGAATGATGCTGGCTAAGAAGTCTTCTTTTTTGTGATCTTTCTGATAGGCTAGTTGGTAGCGTTGGTACAAGGTTTGATCATGTTCCAAGCTCATGTTTTCATAGTGCTCTTTCAACAATTTGGGGATAAAAGAGTGCTGATCGATCCCTGCTAGATGGGAGAACTCACTGAGGCTGGTTTTGATCTGTTGAAGGGCCTGAAAAAAACGTTGGGTCGTTATATCATTTTCCCCTCTTTCAAATCTAGACAGCATGGAGCGTGAAAATTCCCCGCCTGTAGCTTCTTCTAATGAAATATGGCGACTTTCCCGTATTTGCCTAAAAACTGCTCCGATTTCTTTCATGCCTTCTCCTCTATCTATACAATGACCAATGCCTTAGCAAGTGAACCTCTTTTTTTCAAGAGATTGCGGGACCCTTGTGTACACCACAAAGTAGCCAAGTACTCTGTATCTTTTTTCATGATTATAACAAATTTTTAAGGAGACTTCTTGGTTGAGGGGCGGCTTCATGATATACTAGTAGTATCTAGAAGATTTGAGGACAAAAGAATGAACTTATACACACAAGAAATCCGTAAAAACCCTGAAGGACTAGCTTTTGATCAAGAATTGGATTTGCTAAAGGAATTGCAAAAGCGCAATCCAGAAATTCTTGATTTAAAGGATGTGACAGCGACAGGGCGAGTTGCCTATGATACAGGTCTCTATGTCTTGGATTACCAATTAACCTATACCATCGTCCTTGCCTCTAGCCGAAGCATGGAACCCGTTGAGCTTCAAGAGAGCTATCCTGTGACAGAGGTGTTCGCTGAGGACGCACAGTCAGAGGCAGATATCGAAGCTCTTGAGGAAGATCTGATCCTTCCCATTGAAGGGGGCAGAATTGATCTGAGTGAAAGCGTGGCAGATAATATCCTGCTCAATATTCCTCTTAAGGTTCTCACTCCGGAAGAAGAGTCCGGACATGGCTTTATCGAGGGCAATGATTGGAAAATCATGACAGAAGAAGAGTACCAAGAAGCTCAAGCGGTTAAGAAAGAAGAAAACAGTCCCTTTGCTGGTCTCCAAGGTTTATTTGAAGAAGAATAGTCTAGGGATGGCATCTTAAAAATCTAAACATAAATACAGGTCTTTTCTTTGAGGAAAGGCCTTCTTTTGGTATACTAGGATTTATAAACAACAGAGGGGAGACCTCTGAAAAAGGAGAAAAGTATGGATACATTATTTATTCCAGGCTGGTTGATAACAGGTATCATTGTTGCTGTCATAATTGTAGTTTTGCTTGTAAAAGGCTACGTGAACGCTAAACCAAACGAAGTTGTTGTTATTACAGGTCTTCGGAAGCAACGCCATTTACGCGGGAAAGCTGGTTTTATGATTCCCTTTGTCGAACAACGCTCTTATCTTGATATTGAGCAATTCTCGACAGATGTTCGGACATCTGAAGCAGTCCCAACACTGGACTTCATTAACGTCCGTGCCGACGCAGCTGTTAAGTTAAAAATCGGAACAACGGATGAGATGATTGCCCGTGCTGCAGAGAACTTCTTGAACTGGAATACGACGGATATTTCCAACTCTGTCCAAGATGTCTTGGAAGGAAACTTGCGGGAAGTAATCGGTCAGATGGAGCTCCGTAAGATGGTCAACGATCGTCAAGAGTTCGCTTCAAAAGTGCAAGACAACGTGGCGCCAGACTTGGCTAAAATGGGGCTTGAAGTCATCGCCTTTACGGTTCAATCCTTCTCTGATGAAGGGGGAGTCATCGACAACCTCGGGATTGAAAATGTTGAAACCATTAAGAAAGATGCCTTGATTGCCAAAGCCAAAGCAGAACGCGAACGCAAGGAAGTCGAAGCAGAACAAGACAAATTGGCCAACGACAAACGTGTTGCAGCCGATCTTGAAATTGCGCAAAAACAAAACGAATTAAAACTCAAACAAGCAGCTCTCAAGCAAGAAGCAGATATTGCTCAAGCAAAAGCAGATGCCGCGAAAGGGATTGAGGCAGAAGTGCAACGTCGTGAACAAGAGCGCGTGGCAGCTGAAGCCAACATCATGAAACAAGAGAAAGAAGCGGAAGTTAAGGAACGCGAAGTTAAGGTTCGTGAGCAAGAATTGGATGCCAACATCCGTAAGCAAGCCGAAGCTGAAAAATATGCTCGTCAACAAGCAGCCGAAGCTGAATTGATTGAACGCCAACGCAAGGCGGAAGCTGAACTTTTCGAAACACAAAAAGAAGCTGAAGCTCGGAAAGCTCAAGCCGAAGCAGAGAAATTTGCCCAATTGCAAGAGGCAGAAGCCATCGAAGCCAAAGGTCGCGCAGAAGCTGAAGCCATTCGCTTGAAACTAGAAGCCGAAGCCAAAGGTTTGGACCAAAAGGCAGAAGCGATGAAGAAAATGCAAGAAGCAGCCATTACTGAAATGGTGGTCGACAAATTGCCTGAAATTGCACGTGCAGTTGCTGAGCCATTGACCAAGGTGGATAAAATCACTATGTATGGTGAAGGAAACGCCTCTAAGATGGTGGGCGATATCATGCAAAGTATCGACCAAGTCTCTCAAGGAGCAGGATTTGATATTCGTCAATTACTAGCAGGAGCTCTTGGGGTCAATATGACGGTCAACAAACTCAAAGAAGGAGAACAACCGGTCATTGAAGCGGATGAATTAGCTTCAAAAGAAGATTAATGCCATTCTTAAGAAAGTGTCTGAGAACTGTTTCTCGGGCACTTTTGTTTTTAAGATCAAATGATTTGCAGGAGCTTCTCCTTCTTGTAGAAGGCGGGAAGCTATTTTCTGCTTTCTTTTGAGGAGGAAAAATGTTAAAATAAGGGCAAACTATAAAGAGGAGTGTCACATGACTAAAGCAAACTTTGGTGTTGTTGGTATGGCCGTAATGGGTCGTAACCTTGCCCTTAATATCGAATCTCGTGGCTATACAGTTGCTATCTATAACCGTAGTAAAGAAAAAACAGAAGATGTAATTGCTAGCCATCCTGATAAGAACTTTGTACCAAGCTATGATATCGAAAGCTTCGTAAACTCTATCGAAAAACCACGCCGTATCATGCTCATGGTTCAAGCAGGACCTGGTACAGATGCAACCATCCAAGCCCTTCTTCCACATTTGGATAAAGGCGATATCTTGATTGACGGAGGAAATACTTTCTACAAAGATACCATCCGTCGGAACGAAGAGTTGGCCAACTCTGGTATCAACTTTATCGGTACCGGTGTCTCTGGTGGTGAAAAAGGTGCCCTTGAAGGTCCTTCTATCATGCCTGGTGGACAAA
>CAUUAM010000009.1:0-24898 GCA_963543165.1 uncultured Streptococcus sp.
GGAAAGAAGAAAACAGTCATTTCTATGATCGCTTTATGATCCATCTCAATTATTTCCTAGATTCGCTAGATAAGGGAAGAGAAGATCCAGAAGGTTTGAGCGAGATGGAACAACTGATTCAGCTAAGTTATCCAAAGGCTTATGTGATTAGTCATCAAATCTACCAAACCATCGCTGAACAGACAGGAGCCAAGATATCTCCTAATGAAAAAGTCTATTTAGCCCTTCATATTCAACGTCTATTATAAAAATTTTCAAAAGGTATCATAAGGAGGAACCAACATGAATAAAGAAGAAGTCCAATTACTTGGGTTTGAAATTGTCGCTTATGCAGGTGACGCTCGATCAAAATTAATCGAAGCCTTAAAAGCTGCTGAAAATGGTGATTTTGAAAAAGCAGAATCCTTAGTAGAAGAAGCAGGGGCCTGTATCGCTGAGGCTCACAAATCTCAAACGACCATGCTAGCGCAAGAAGCTGCAGGAGAAGAAATCCCTTATAGCATTACTATGATGCATGGTCAAGACCATCTCATGACAACGATCCTATTAAAAGACGTGATTCACCATCTGATTGAACTATATAAAAGAGGAGCGAAATAATGAATAAACTGATTGAACTGATTGAAAAAGGGAAACCTTTCTTTGAAAAGATTTCTCGAAACAAATATTTGCGAGCGATTCGGGATGGCTTTATTGCAGGGATGCCTGTTATCCTCTTCTCATCTATCTTCATCCTAATTGCGTATGTACCAAACGCTTGGGGATTCCACTGGTCTAAAGATATTGAAACATTCTTGATGACTCCATATAACTATTCTATGGGCATCTTGGCCTTCTTCGTTGGTGGTACAACGGCTAAGGCTTTGACTGATTCAATGAACCGCGACCTTCCAGCAACCAACCAAATCAACTTCATTTCTACAATGTTGGCTTCTATGGTTGGCTTCTTGCTCATGGCTGCTGAACCTGCTAAAGAAGGTGGATTCTTAACAGCCTTCATGGGTACAAAAGGTCTGTTGACAGCCTTCATTGCAGCCTTCGTCACCGTTAATGTTTACAAAGTCTGTGTGAAAAACAATGTGACCATCCGCATGCCGGACGAGGTTCCACCAAATATTTCACAAGTTTTTAAAGACTTGATTCCATTTACAGTTTCAATTGTTCTCTTATATGCATTTGAATTGATTGTTAAAGGTGCTATCGGTGTAACAGTTGCGGAATCTATCGGAACACTTCTAGCTCCATTGTTCTCTGCAGCAGATGGATATCTTGGAATTACCCTTATTTTTGGTGCTTATGCCTTCTTCTGGTTTGTAGGTATCCATGGTCCTTCAATCGTAGAACCAGCGATTGCGGCGATCACATATGCAAATATCGATAACAACTTGCACTTGCTTCAAGCCGGACAACATGCTGATAAAGTCATCACATCTGGGACTCAAATGTTTATCGTTACCATGGGTGGTACTGGTGCAACCTTGATTGTTCCCTTCCTCTTCATGTGGTTGTGTAAGTCTGAACGTAACCGTGCGATTGGACGTGCTTCGGTCGTTCCAACCTTCTTTGGGGTCAATGAACCAATTCTCTTCGGGGCTCCAATTGTATTGAACCCAACCTTCTTCATTCCATTTATCTTTGCTCCAATCGCAAACGTCTGGATCTTCAAATTCTTTGTTGATACCTTGGGAATGAACTCATTCTCCGCTAACCTTCCATGGGTAACACCTGGTCCTCTCGGAATTGTCCTTGGTACAAACTTCCAAGTTCTTTCCTTCATCCTTGCTGCGCTATTAGTAGTAGTTGACGTGATCATTTACTACCCATTCGTGAAGGTTTATGATGAACAAATTCTTGAAGAAGAACGTTCTGGTAAAGCAAACGACAGCTTGAAAGAAAAAGTAGCTGCAAACTTTAACACTGCTAAAGCAGATGCTATTCTTGAAAAAGCTGGTGTTGAAGGTGAACCAGTTCAAAACAATATCACAAAAGAAACAAACGTATTGGTTCTTTGTGCAGGTGGTGGAACTAGTGGACTTCTTGCCAATGCTTTGAATAAAGCTGCTGCAGAATACAATGTTCCTGTGAAGGCTGCTGCTGGTGGTTACGGTGCTCACCGTGAAATGTTGCCAGAATTTGACCTTGTTATTCTTGCTCCTCAAGTAGCTTCAAACTATGAAGATATGAAGGCTGAAACAGATAAACTTGGAATCAAATTGGCTAAGACTGAAGGAGCTCAATACATTAAATTGACACGCGATGGACAAGGTGCCCTAGCCTTTGTTCAAGCTCAATTCGATTAACGATAGGGACTGTGAAACAGTCTCCTATCGTAACGGAAATCGCTATGGCGATTTTCCTAATCGACTTGTTAATTCGTCGGTAAAAATATATCGTTTTTACCTCCTCATGTCACAATTCGGTGGCTTGGAACAAGAAGTGAGATGGAGATGGATGGCTCACTAACTCCTCTCCGCTCACTTTTCATTTGGTTCAATTAAGAAATAGGTGAAAAAATGACAAAAACACTTCCTAAAGATTTTATATTTGGTGGGGCGACAGCTGCCTACCAGGCAGAAGGAGCTACTCATACAGATGGTAAAGGACCAGTTGCATGGGATAAATACTTAGCAGACAACTATTGGTATACAGCTGAACCTGCTAGTGATTTCTACCACAAGTATCCAGTAGATCTTCAATTAGCTGAAGAATATGGCGTAAACGGAATTCGTATTTCTATTGCTTGGTCACGTATTTTCCCAACTGGCTATGGTGAAGTAAATCCAAAAGGGGTTGAATTCTACCACAATCTATTTGAGGAATGCCACAAACGTCATGTAGAACCATTCGTAACTCTTCACCACTTTGATACTCCTGAAGCTCTTCACTCAAACGGAGACTTCTTGAATCGTGAAAATATCGAACACTTTGTAGATTATGCTGCTTTCTGTTTTGAAGAATTCCCAGAAGTCAACTACTGGACAACCTTCAATGAAATTGGCCCAATCGGTGATGGTCAATATTTGGTAGGTAAATTCCCACCAGGTATCCAATACGACCTTGCCAAAGTCTTCCAATCTCACCACAATATGATGGTTTCGCATGCCCGAGCTGTGAAATTGTACAAAGACAAAGGTTATAAAGGTGAAATTGGAGTTGTACACGCCTTACCAACAAAATATCCTTTGGATCCAGAAAATCCAGCAGACGTTCGTGCTGCTGAGTTGGAAGATATCATCCACAACAAGTTTATTCTAGATGCGACTTACCTTGGACACTATTCCGATAAAACCATGGAAGGTGTAAACCACATTCTTTCAGTTAATGGTGGTAGCTTGGATCTTCGTGACGAAGACTTTGCAGCGCTTGAAGCAGCCAAAGATCTAAATGATTTCCTTGGAATCAACTACTACATGAGTGACTGGATGGAAGCCTTTGATGGTGAAACTGAAATCATCCACAATGGTAAAGGTGAAAAAGGAAGCTCTAAATACCAAATCAAAGGGGTTGGTCGTCGTGTAGCTCCGGACTATGTACCTCGTACTGACTGGGACTGGATCATCTATCCGCAAGGCTTGTATGACCAAATCATGCGCGTCAAGAAAGATTATCCAAACTACAAGAAGATCTACATCACTGAAAACGGACTGGGCTACAAAGATGAGTTTGTAGACAACACTGTTTACGATGATGGCCGGATTGATTATGTGAAGCAACACTTGGAAGTCTTGTCTGATGCGATTGCAGATGGGGCAAACGTTAAAGGTTATTTCATTTGGTCATTGATGGACGTCTTCTCTTGGTCTAATGGTTATGAAAAACGCTATGGTCTCTTTTATGTGGACTTTGAAACCCAAGAGCGCTATCCGAAAAAATCGGCTCACTGGTACAAGAAAGTAGCAGAAACGGGCATCCTTGAATAAAGGTCATCTGGAACAGATCTTGTTCCAGATTTTTTATTTTTAATGGACGAAAGGCCTTTAAACGGATCACTTCTTTCAGTCTCTAATTTATGGTATAATAGATCGATACTGTAATAAGGAAAATAGAATGAATATACAACAATTACGATATGTAGTAGCGATTGCCAATAGTGGTACTTTTCGTGAGGCTGCTGAAAAAATGTATGTGAGTCAGCCGAGCTTGTCCATCTCCGTCAGAGATCTGGAAAAGGAACTGGGCTTTAAAATTTTTCGTCGAACGAGTTCGGGAACATTTTTGACCCGTCGGGGAATGGAATTTTATGAAAAAGCGCAGGACGTGGTCAAGGGATTTGATGTTTTTCAAAATCAATATGCTAATCCTGAAGAAGAGAAGAAGGAATTCTCCATTTCTAGCCAACACTATGACTTCTTGCCGCCTTTGATGACAGAATTCTCGATCCGCTATCCGGAAAATAAAAACTTCCGTATCTTTGAGTCAACGACGGTCCAAATTTTGGATGAAGTAGCTCAAGGGCATAGTGAGTTGGGGATTATTTATCTCAACCGTCAAAATACCAAGGGGATTATGCAACGGGTTGATAAATTAGGACTTGAAGTGGTGGAATTAATTCCCTTTCAGACCCATATTTACCTTCGCAAGGGCCACCCTCTGGCTAAGAAGAAAAAACTGGTCATAGAAGATCTAGCTCAATTGCCAACTGTTCGCTTTACCCAAGAAAAAGACGAGTACCTCTATTATTCAGAGAACTTTGTCGATACCAGCTCGAGCTCCCAAATGTTTAACGTGACAGATAGAGCCACCCTAAATGGGATCTTAGAGCGGACAGATGCTTATGCGACAGGGTCTGGCTTTTTGGACAGTCAGTCCGTCAATGGGATCACTGTGATTCCACTTGAGGACAACTTGGATAATAAGATGGTCTATGTCAAACGCGAAGAGGTGGATCTCTCACCTGTAGCAGAGAAGTTTGTCGAAGTCATGGTTGAATATTTTGATCAAAAGAGGTAAGTCATGAAGAGAAAAACAATGGTTCCGGTAGCAATCGTGCTATTGGTCCTACTAGATCAGTTGGTCAAATGGTATATCGTTAAGAACATTCCGCTGGGAGTGGTCAAGTCCTTTGTTCCCCATGTAGTCAGTCTGACTTATCTTCAAAACACAGGTGCAGCTTTTTCGCTTCTTGAAAATCAGCAATGGTTCTTTACCCTTATCACTCTTGTCGTGATGGTGGGGGCCTTTTACTATCTCTATAAACATCTCAAGGGATCGCTTTGGATGGTGACAGGCTTGACCTTGATCATTGCAGGTGGCTTGGGAAATTTTATCGATCGCCTGCGTCAAGGCTTTGTGGTCGATATGTTCCACTTAGATTTTATGAATTTTGCCATTTTTAACGTAGCGGATAGCTATTTGACAGTTGGAGTTTTCTTGCTCCTAATTCTGATGTTGAAAGAGGAAACGCATGGACATTAAAATTGAAGTAGCCGGTGCGCGACTGGATAAGGCTTTGGCGGATTTGACTCCCTTGTCACGAGCTGTAGCCAATGAGCAGATAAAAGAAGGAAAAGTTCTGGTCAATGGAACTGTGAAAAAAGCTAAGTATACGGTCAAAGAAGGAGACATCATCCAGTATGAAGTCCCAGAAGTGGAAGAGGTCAGTTATGAAGCAGAAGATCTGCCCTTAGATATCGTTTATGAGGACCAGGATGTCGTCGTCGTCAATAAACCCCAAGGCATGGTCGTTCACCCGAGTGCCGGCCATACTAGTGGAACCTTGGTCAATGCGCTGTTATACCATGTCAAAGACCTTTCAGGAATCAATGGGGAATTGCGTCCAGGGATCGTCCACCGGATTGATAAAGACACGTCAGGCCTCTTGATGGTCGCAAAAAATGACCAAGCCCACGTCGCCTTAGCAGAGGAATTAAAAGACAAAAAATCTCTGCGAAAGTATTGGGCCATTGTCCATGGCAACCTTCCTAATGATCGAGGGATGATTGAAGCACCAATTGGCCGTAGTGAAAAAGACCGGAAAAAACAAGCAGTGACAGCTAAAGGCAAGCCTGCAGTGACCCGTTTTCAAGTTTTGGAACGCTTTGGAAATTACACCTTGGTAGAGTTGCAACTGGAGACAGGCCGGACCCACCAAATTCGGGTGCACATGGCCTATATTGGCCATCCCGTGGCTGGAGATCCTGCTTATGGTCCTAAGAAGACACTTAAAGGACAAGGACAGTTTCTTCATGCACGGACACTTGGCTTTACCCACCCCCGTACAGGCGAGACCTTGGAATTTACAGCAGAAGTGCCAGCGATCTTTGAGAAAACGCTGGAAGACCTTCGAAAAGGATAATGAAGATGGCTGAATGGAGATTCAGTCACTTTCATTACATACGAAATAAATAGCATTAGAAAGAAACATAGCGATGAAAGCAAAACGAATCGTCTTTAAAGTAGGGACCTCGTCTTTGACCAATCCCGATGGGAGTCTCTCCAGACAGAAGGTCAAGGTCATTACGCAGCAGTTGGCTCTCTTACATGAATCAGGTCATGAGTTGATCTTGGTCTCATCAGGGGCAGTTGCAGCTGGCTTTGGTGCCCTTGGTTTTAAGAAACGGCCGACCAAGGTGGCAGACAAGCAAGCTTCTGCGGCAGTTGGGCAAGGATTACTGATGGAAGAATACACAGCCAACCTGCTCTTACGCAACATTGTTTCTGCGCAGATTTTGTTGACCCAGGATGACTTTGCGGATCAGCGCCGTTATAAGAATGCCCACCAGGCCCTATCTGTCTTGCTTAATCGTGGGGCCATCCCGATTATCAATGAAAACGATACAGTCTCGATTGCTGAGTTAAAAGTTGGTGACAATGATACCTTAAGTGCGCAGGTTGCAGCCATGGTTCAAGCTGATCTTTTGGTGCTTTTAACAGATGTAGATGGCCTATATACAGCCAATCCTTCTCAGGATCCAACAGCCAAGCGTTTGGAGCGAATCGAGCATATTTCACGAGAAATGATCGAGATGGCTGGAGGTGCAGGGAGTAGCAACGGCACTGGCGGCATGCTGACCAAACTCAAGGCAGCGACCTTAGCGACAGAGTCAGGGGTGCCCGTCTATATTTGCTCGTCTCTCAAGCCTGATGCCTTGATCGAAGCAGCGCAAGAACAAGCAGACGGCAGTTACTTCCTAGCAGTGGACAAGGGCTTGAAAACCCAGAAGCAATGGCTAGCTTTTTATGCAGAAAGTAAAGGTTCTATCTGGGTAGATGCTGGAGCGGCTGAAGCCTTGTTGGATCATGGAAAGAGCTTATTAATTTCAGGTGTGACCAAGGCAGAAGGGGATTTCTCTTATCAAGACATCGTCAGCGTCTATCATCAAGAGACTGGTCAATTACTAGGAAAAGGCAAGGTCCGTCTCGGCCAGTCAGCAGTGCGTGATATGCTTCAATCTAAAAAAGCCAAGGGAGTCCTTATCCACCGTGATGAATGGATTTCGGTAACGCCTGAGATTGACCTACTCTTTACAGAATTTTAGAGGAATGGTATGGTAACAACACAAGAACAATTAAGCTTAGCGAAATCAGCTAAGAAAAGTATTAATACAGCTAGTACAGCCTTAAAAAATCAAGCTTTGGAAGCCATGGCGACCCAGCTTCTGAAAGCGACAGAAGCTATTTTAGCAGCCAATCAAGTGGATATGGAAGCGGCACGTGGGAAGATCTCTGAAGTGATGCTAGATCGCCTATTTCTTGATCGAGAGCGGATTGCAGGGATGGCAGAAGGTATCCGTGCTTTAATCGATCTGCCAGATCCGATTGGGGAAGTGCTGGATACTGAAGTTTTAGAAAATGGCCTTGAAATCCAGAAAGTTCGAGTTGCCATGGGTGTCATTGGGATCATTTATGAAAGCCGTCCAAATGTGACGTCAGACGCTGCAGCGCTTGCCATCAAGAGTGGAAATGCAGTAGTCCTTCGTACTGGAAAGGATGCTTTTCATTCTGCACAAGCGATCGTGACCGCTCTCAAGGCTGGTTTGGAAGAAGCCGGACTCAATCCAGATCTTCTTCAACTGATCCAAGATACGAGTCGAGCCTCCAGCCTTGCTATGATGAAGGCCAAGGGCGATCTCGATTTACTCATTCCACGTGGTGGTGCTGGCTTGATCCAAGCAGTGGTTGAAAATGCCATTGTCCCCGTGATCGAGACAGGAACAGGGATTGTCCATGTCTATGTGGATAAGGAAGCTGATTTTCAGAAAGCACTCGCCATTATCGAAAATGCCAAGACCAGTCGCCCCTCTGTCTGCAATGCTATGGAGGTCTTGTTGGTCGATCAAGCGATCGCGTCTGATTTCTTGCCCTTGGTCAAAGAGTGCTTAGTGGATGATCGGGAAAGATCGGTTGAGTTGCGTCTAGATGAGGACGCACAGGCTATCATTTCGGGGACAGCAGCGCAGGAGCAGGATTTTGATACCGAATTTTTAGATTATATATTAGCAGTAAAGGTTGTTGATGGAGTCGAGGAAGCGGTAGGCCACATAGAAGCCCACAGCACCCATCATTCGGATGCTATTGTGACTGAAAATTCTGAGACAGCCGCTTATTTTACCAAGCAAGTAGATTCAGCAGCCGTTTATGTCAATGCTTCTACACGCTTTACAGACGGGGGCCAATTTGGCCTCGGTTGTGAAATGGGGATCTCGACGCAGAAATTACATGCGCGTGGACCTATGGGACTGCGAGAAATGACTAGTTACAAGTATATAGTCAGTGGAAATGGACAAGTGAGGTAGGCATGAAAGTAGCATTTATTGGTCTTGGAAATATGGGATCTAGTCTGGCCAAAGCGGTCGCAAAAGAGGTGGCTACCACAGACTTGCTCTTGGTCAACCGTTCTCCTCAAAAGGTGGAAGCGTTTATCAGCCAGTATGGGGGCACAGTGTCTCATCTGCAACAGGCCTTTGAAGAGGCAGAGGTCATCTTCTTAGGGGTCAAACCCTACCAAATCTGCCCTTTACTTGAAGAGTACCAGGACATTTTGGGCCAACGTTCCAATCTCCTATTGGTTTCCATGGCTGCAGGCTTAGAATTAGAGAAGATGGCGGATGTGGTTAAAAATGAACGGGTGGGGCTCATTCGCATCATGCCCAATACGCCCGTAGCTATCGGTCAAGGTGTCATCAGTCTGACCCGCTCCCAAGCAGTGACAGACCAACAACTAGCCCAAGTCAAACAACTCTTAGCAGGAGCAGGGGCCCTCTACGAAATCGAAGAAAGATTGATGGATCCTGCAACGGCTATCGCAGGCTGTGGTCCAGCCTTTGTCTATCAGATGATCGAGGCTATGGCGGATGCAGGAGTAGCCTTAGGACTTTCGCGAGAGCAAGCCTTGCAGATGGCCGCCCAGACCTTCCAAGGAGCCAGTCAAATGGTCTTAGAAACAGGCGAGCACCCAGCCCGCTTGCGAGATTCGGTTTGTAGCCCGGGTGGCTCTACCATCGCAGGCGTCAACCGCTTGGAACAAGTCGGTTTACGGGGTGACATTATTGCAGGAGTAGAAGCTGCTTATAAACGCACCCAAGAAATGGGACAATAGACGAAAGAATGAGAACCGAAATTGGGTCACCAATCTCGGTTTTTTCTTTGTTTGAGGAGAGTTAGGATATTATTTTTCCCAGCAGTTTTAGGTGCTTTTATGGTATAATTAAAGGTATGCATACAAAACCAACGTCCGCCTATGTCCACATTCCATTTTGTACCCAGATTTGTTATTATTGTGACTTTTCTAAGGTTTTTATCAAGAATCAGCCGGTCGATGCCTATCTGGAGCATTTGATCCAAGAATATCGTCGAGAAGAAATCACACACTTACGGACTATCTATATTGGGGGAGGGACGCCGACAGCCTTATCTGCAGATCAGCTAGAGTATTTACTCAAGGAGCTGACCAAGTCGCTTGATCTGTCTCAGATGGAAGAGCTGACGATCGAGGCCAATCCTGGTGATTTGGATCCGGATAAGATTGCGGTCTTGAAGGATTCGCCAGTTAATCGGGTTTCATTGGGAGTGCAGACCTTTGATAATCGCTTGCTCAAGAAGATTGGTCGGAGCCATCAGGAGCAGGACATTTATGACAATATCGACCGTCTGAAGCTGGCTGGTTTTGACAATATTTCGATCGACCTCATCTATGCGCTTCCGACGCAAACCATGGACCAGGTCAAGGAGAATGTCGCTAAGGCTCTTGCCCTTGAGATTCCCCATATGAGTCTTTATAGCTTGATTCTGGAGAATCACACAGTTTTTATGAATCGCATGAGACGGGGCAAGCTTCCTCTACCTAAAGAGGAGTTGGAAGCAGAGATGTTTGAATACATCATTGAGGAGTTGGAACGAGCGGGCTTTGAGCATTACGAAATTTCTAATTTTTCCAAGCCTGGTTTTGAAAGTCGGCACAATCTCATGTATTGGGACAATGCTGAGTATTATGGATTGGGAGCTGGTGCATCCGGCTATGTTAACGGTGTTCGCTACAAGAATCATGGGCCTATCCGTCACTACATGCAGGCTGTTGATAAGGGAAATGCGCGTGTCCAAGAAGAACATCTGACTCAGACAGAAATGATGGAAGAAGAGATGTTTCTAGGACTACGTAAGAAAACAGGCGTTTCCAAGAAGCGTTTTGAAGAAAAATTTGGTGTGAATTTCGACCAACAATATGGACCAGTGGTTGAGGAATTGACCCAGCAGGGACTCTTGGTGCCTGACAAGGACATTGTGAGAATGACCAAGAAAGGTCTCTTTTTAGGAGACACTGTAGCAGAGAAGTTTATTTTGGAGTAGAAGATGGCAAAAACATTTGAATACAGCATGAAAATTCCTTTTGATATGAGTGATGTCAATGGTTTTATTAAAATCCCGCAATTGATCTTGCTGTCTTTACAGGTATCTGGCATGCAATCGATTGAGCTGGGTATGAGTGATATGTACATTTTAGAGAATTACAATCTGGTCTGGATTATCACGGATTACAATATGAAGATCGAACGTCTTCCTGTATTTGATGAAAAGATCACCATCGAAACCTATGCCATGAGCCACAATCGGCTTTTCTGCTACCGGGCCTTTAATATCAAGGATGAAGCGGGAAATACTATTATTGAGATGGTCGCGACCTTTGTCCTAATGGATCGGGATACGCGCAAGGTTCATCCTGTTATGAGCGAAATCACGGATGCCTTTGACTCTGAATTTTCAAAAACCATGATCCGTGGTCCCCGTTTCAAAGAACTAAAAGGGGGCATAGAACAAGAATATCGAGTTCGGTTTTACGACTTGGATATGAACGGCCATGTCAATAACAGTAAGTACTTGGACTGGGTCTTTGAGGTCATGGGAGCAGACTTCTTGACCCACCATGTTCCTAAAAAAGTCCATCTGAAATATGTCAAAGAAGTGCTGGCAGGAGGTGTCATCACCTCTCAATATGAACAAGAGGGATTGAAGACCCAGCACCAAATTACTTCAGATGGTCATATCAATGCCCAAGCTGAAATTGAGTGGGAAGAAGTCAAAGAAAAGGGTTGGACTTATGGAAAGTAGAAGATTAAAAGATCAAAAAGAGAAGCTAGAGAGCTACCAAAAACGAGTTGTGGCCTATGCTAAGCGTCAAAAGAACCCATTTTACATGGTGGGAGATTGGCTCTTAACTCTTTGTGCTTTGGGTATCATCCTGGTTGAGGAAATTTACAAATTTTTCCGTTATCGTTTAAATTTAGAGAGTTTTAGTCGTTTTTTAAGAGAAGATGTACGGTGGTATCGCGTCTGGATCCATTTCACCCTGGCCTTTCTTTTACCGGTCATGATTTTCTCAATTGGGATTACTAGCCAATCAGGCTCCTTCTGGTCCAATTTCTATCACCGCTTGTCCCAAGGCGTGCTCTTTAGCACAACCGTCAGCTTGGCTGCGACCTTGGTGACGGATTTTGTAGAAAATTTGCAACCGGAAACCAAGTCAGACGGCCGGAATCGGAGCAGCAAACGCACTGTTTATCAAATCAGTGTTGACCAAGCGACAGTCATTGGTCTCTTGGTGACCATTGTCATCCTTATGGTGGCTTCTTTCTTGTTTACCCAATCGGGAAGCCAAGGGATCAATTTTACTGGTTTGGTTCTACAGTTTGTCCTCTATGCTGGTGCTCTGCTCTTGTATGGTGCTGGAGGACGAGTCGATGCAGAAAAGTTACGTGACGAAACGGATACAGAAAAGGAAGAATAAATGCAATATAAGGGCTATTTGATTGATTTAGATGGAACCATTTATAAGGGAAAATCACGAATTCCTGCAGGAGAAGCTTTTGTGCATGAATTGCAGGCGCGTGAGATTCCTTATCTCTTTGTGACCAACAATACAACCCGCACACCAGAAACCGTTCGGGAGATGCTAGCAACTCACTTCAATATTGAAACCCCTGTATCAACCATCTATACAGCCACTCTTGCGACCATTGATTATATGAAGGATCAAAATCTGGGCAAAAAGGTTTTTGTGATCGGAGAAGCAGGACTCAAAGACGCCATCGAAGAAGCTGGCTATATCATGGATGAAGAGGCACCTGATTATGTGGTGATTGGACTCGATTGGCAAGTCGATTATGAGAAGTTTGCTAAAGCAACCTTGGCTATTCAAAAGGGTGCCCACTTTATCGGGACCAACCCTGACCTCAACATTCCAACGGAGCGTGGCTTGTTGCCGGGAGCAGGATCCTTGATTGCTCTTGTCGAAGCAGCGACACGGGTCGAGCCTGTGATTATTGGGAAACCAAAGGCTATCATCATGGATAAGGCCGTTGAACACTTGGGGCTTGACAGAGAAGAAGTGGTCATGGTCGGAGACAACTACCTAACAGATATCCGTGCGGGTATTGACAATGGCATTCCGACCCTTCTGGTGACAACTGGTTTTACCAAACCAGAAGAAGTTCCGACCTTACCCATTGCACCGACACATGTCGTTTCTAGCTTAGCGGAGTGGGATTTTGATGCTTAGAATTTTAAAATCCATAAACCAGGTTTTCTTTATCTTGTCAGCTGCCATAATCCTCACCATTGCTCTAGCTTGGGCCATCTATCCGCTGGAGATTCATTGGTTGGGAATCCAGAACCGAACGGGTTTTTCGGTTTCTGTCATTATGAAAAATTTTAATGTCTTGATGAACTATTTGACCAATCCTTTTCAATGGGTGTTGAAGATGCCGCAATTTCCTTCTTCCAAAAATGGACTGCACCATTTTGAGGCCGTTAAGTACCTATTCCACTTGGTGACGGTCATTTTCCTGGTCACCCTACCTGGTTTTATCCAGTTTCTACGAACGGTCGTCAAAAAAGGTTACCTTGCCCTCTACCGTGGTCTATTTTTTTGGATGATGGTCCTACCGGTAATATTTGCGGTGATGGCTGTCATCATTGGCTTTGATCAATTCTTTACGCTCTTTCATCAGGTCTTATTTGCTGGGGACAATACCTGGCTTTTTGATCCGCGCGTGGATTCCATTATCCTCGCTCTACCCGAAGACTACTTTATGCATGCCTTCTTGATTTTCTTTGTTCTGTATGAAGGGATTTGTGCGAGTTTTTATCTATTTTCTAGGAGGAAGAAATGAACCAATATAACCGATTATTAGACCCTAAAAAAGATCTAGGAAAGTATTCTGGGACACTTGCCATTTATCTCTTGGTAATGACCTTAGTAACCGTCCTGTGGGAAGTCCTCTTAGGCTTAACCCTAGCAGGCTCTCTCAGAAAAGATACAAGTCAAGTAACGGAGAAACTAAACGCCCTGAATGTTTGGGCTGGTATTCCCTACCTCATCTCTATCTCCATTGGACTCTTTCTTTTTAATGCCTATCGCAAGAAGGCCCTTTATAAATATGATCTTAAGCACAAAGGACGCAAGATGACACCTTCTGTCTTCTTTATCCTTCTCGCCTTTCTTGGCTTTTCTCAAGTCTTTTCATCTGTGATGACACAAGTGATTGAGCGCATGTTTGAGACCATTGGCCTTCATTCTCCAACACCAGATCTAGGAGATACGATTGAGCGATCTTGGACCATGCTCTTGTATGCTGGCTTTTTTGGTCCTATCACAGAGGAATTCTTCTTCCGTGGGGCTGGCTTGCGAGGTTTGGAGCGGTATGGCAAAATCTTTGCCATTGTCATGACGGCTATTTTATTCGGCCTCTTCCATGCCAATTTCGACCAACTCTTTTTCGCGGGTATCATTGGTCTAGGATTCGGCTACATTGCCTTTGAATACAATATCTGGTGGGCGATTTTCTATCACATTTTCAATAACTTTGTCATTTCCCAAGGTTTGCATTATGTAGCTTATCATGTGGACGAGGGACTAGCGAATTGGCTCCAAATCGGTGTTTTAGCCATTGGTTCCATTGTCATGATAGTGGTTCTTGCGACTAAATGGCCAGCTATCAAGGCTTATATTCAGGCCAATAAACCTCAGCCGGGAGTTTTCCAGCGTGCCCTCGCTTCCTTCTGGTTCTGGTTCTTCGTGCTATTCACTATCCTGATGTCTATTGTTCCTTATGTGATTCCGCTCTTCCAGATGGCCAATCTCAAGGGGTAAGGTCCTAAATATGAATGAATAGTACAGAGAGGTCAATACCTCTCTTTTTTTGCTATAATAGAGAGTATGAATAACTTGATTAAATCCAAGCTCGAGCTTTTGCCGACGAGTCCGGGCTGTTACATTCACAAAGACAAGAACGGAACCATTATCTATGTTGGGAAGGCCAAAAATCTCCGCAATCGGGTGCGATCCTATTTCCGAGGGAGCCACGATACCAAGACAGAAGCCTTAGTATCAGAGATTGTGGATTTTGAGTTTATCGTTACTGAGTCCAATATTGAGGCCTTGCTCCTTGAGATCAACCTCATCAAGGAGAACAAGCCCAAGTACAATATCATGCTCAAGGACGATAAGTCCTATCCCTTCATCAAGATTACCAATGAGCGTTATCCCCGTCTTATTATCACGCGCCAGGTCAAAAAGGATGGCGGTCTCTATTTCGGTCCCTATCCGGATGTGGGGGCTGCTAATGAGATCAAGCGGCTCTTGGACCGGATTTTTCCTTTCCGCAAGTGTACTAATCCGCCTTCCAAGGTCTGCTTTTACTACCATTTAGGGCAGTGTATGGCCCACACGGTCTGTCACAAGGACGAGGCCTTTTTCAAGGGCATGGCCCAGGAGGTTTCTGATTTCCTCAAAGGGCAGGATGACAAGATTATCGACGAGCTCAAGGTCAAGATGAATACAGCCGCGCAGAATATGGAATTTGAGCGGGCGGCCGAGTATCGCGATCTGATCCAGGCCATCGGGACCCTGCGGACAAAACAGCGGGTCATGGCCAAGGATTTGCAGAACCGGGATGTCTTTGGCTATTATGTGGACAAGGGATGGATGTGTGTGCAGGTCTTCTTTGTCCGTCAGGGCAAGCTGATCGAGCGCGACGTCAACCTCTTCCCTTACTACAATGATCCGGACGAGGATTTCCTGACCTATGTGGGGCAGTTTTATCAGGAGAAATCTCACCTGATCCCTAATGAAATCCTCATCCCTAAAGATATCGATGAGGAAGCCGTCAAGGCCCTAGTGGATACCAAGGTCCTCAAGCCCCAGCGAGGGGAGAAGAAGCAGTTGGTTAATCTAGCCATCAAGAATGCGCGTGTCAGTCTGGAGCAGAAGTTCAATCTCCTTGAAAAATCCATAGAAAAGACCCAAGGTGCGATTGAAAATCTTGGAAAACTCCTGCAAATCCCAACTCCTGTGCGTATTGAATCTTTTGACAACTCCAACATCATGGGAACCAGTCCGGTTTCAGCTATGGTGGTCTTTGTCAATGGGAAACCAAGTAAAAAGGATTACCGCAAGTACAAGATCAAGACTGTTATCGGTCCAGACGACTATGCTAGTATGCGGGAGGTCATTCGCAGACGTTACAGCCGGGTCATGCGAGACGGCCTGACACCACCAGATTTGATCGTCATTGATGGGGGTCAGGGGCAGGTCAATATCGCTAAGCAAGTCATCCAAGAAGAGTTGGGACTAGACATTCCCATCGCAGGTCTGCAAAAGAATGACAAGCACCAGACCCATGAATTGCTCTTTGGCGATCCTCTTCAAGTTATTGAACTCTCTCGGACCTCGCAGGAATTTTTCCTTCTCCAGCGGATCCAGGATGAAGTCCACCGCTTTGCCATCACCTTCCACCGCCAGCTACGGTCCAAGAATTCCTTCTCCTCCCAGTTGGACGGCATCGAAGGCTTAGGACCAAAACGCAAGCAGTTGCTGATGAAGCACTTCAAGTCACTGACCAAGATCAAAGAAGCTACTGTGGATGAGATTGTCACAGTCGGCATCCCAAGAGCAGTAGCGGAGGCAGTGCAATCCAAGCTCCATCAAGGAAAGCAAGCAGAAGCAAGTCCCTTGATGGAAGTGGCGGAGGATTCTGAACCATACCAATCATAAGGAGTTTAAAATGAACCATCGAATCGCTATTTTATCTGATATCCACGGAGATACGACAGCCCTGGAGGCAGTGATTGCGGATGCGCGTGCTCAAGGCGCGACGGAATACTGGCTTTTAGGGGACATTTTGCTACCGGGGCCAGGAAGAGAGGACCTTTTTGAGTTGCTGGATGCGATTCCAATTACAGCAGCTGTTCGTGGAAATTGGGATGATTGTGTCCTAGAGGCTTTGGATGGCGAGTACGGGCTTGAGGATCCGCAGGAGATCCAGATGCTTCGTCTCACCCAGTATGTCATGGAAGGACTGGATCCTAAGCGGATCGATTGGCTTCGCTCGCTTCCTCTAATGGAGAAGAAGGAGGTCAACGGCATTCGCTTTTCCCTGACCCACAACTTGCCAGAAAAGAATTATGGTGGAGATCTGCGTCCAGCTAATGCGACGGAGAACTTTGACCAACTGCTCGATGACCAGACAGATGTGGCCATCTACGGGCATGTCCACAAGCAGTTGCTTCGCTATGGTAGTCAGGGTCAGCAAATCATCAACCCCGGCACCATTGGTATGCCTTATTTTGACTGGGAGCGCCTCCAAAATCACAGGGCCCAGTATGCTCTGATCGATGTTGAAGAAGATGGGGTGACCAACCTGCAATTTCGCAAGGTTTCTTACGACTATGAAGCAGAGCTTCAAGATGCCAAGGACAAGGACCTTCCCTATATTGAGCTCTACGAAGAATTGAGACGAAAGGATAATTATCCAGGCCATAATAGTGAGTTGCTAGCTAGCTTAAATGAGAAATACAACTATGCCAAGGAAGTTGCTGCCTATTTTGACCTTTCCAATGAATCCTAGGTGGATCTCTTGTGTATTTAACCTATCCAAAAAGAGGCGGATCTTCAAAATGTCCGCTTCTTTTTTCACAATCTTGGGCTGTAAAACCCTGCAAGCTCTTTCATTTTGTGTTAAAATAGAGGTAATAGAATTAGAAAAGGAAGTTGACTATGAAATTCCTAGAACTCAACAAAAAACGTCATGCAATCAAGCATTTTACTGACCAGCCGGTCGATCCAAAGGATGTACGGACAGCTATCGAAATTGCGACCTTAGCTCCAAGTGTTCACAATAGCCAACCTTGGAAATTTGTGGTCGTTCGTCAAAAAAATGCAGAATTGGCAAAAGTAGCCTATGGTGCAAACTACGATCAAGTCATGGAAGCTCCTGTGACCATCGCCCTCTTTACAGATACCGATTTGCAAAAACGGGCTCGCAAGATTGCGCGTGTCGGTGGAGTTAAAAACTTCACAGATGAGCAGTTGCAATACTTTATGCAAAATCTTCCTGCTGAATTTGCTCGCTATGATGCCCAACAAACAAGTGATTACTTGGCTTTGAATGCCGGTCTTGTGGCGATGAACTTGGTACTTGCTTTGACGGACCAAGGCATTGGAACTAATATTATCTTGGGATTTGATAAATCAAAAATCAATGAAGTATTGGACATTGAAGAGCGTTTCCGTCCAGAAGTTTTGATTACGGTTGGCTATGCCGCTGAAAAAGTAGAGCCTAGCTATCGCTTGCCAGTAGACGAAATCATCGACAAACGTTAAGCCATTCAGCAAATAGAAGATAGAGGAGGAATTCATGACAACAGTTGACTTTAAAGCAGAAGTAGAAAAACGTCGCGAAGAGATGATGGCTGACCTATACAGTCTTTTGGAAATCAATTCTGAACGTGATGACCGCAAGGCAGATGCAGAGCATCCTTTTGGACCTGGTCCTGTAAAAGCTCTTGAAAAATTCTTGGAAATTGCTAAGCGTGATGGCTATGAGACCAAGAATGTGGACAATTATGCCGGCCATTTTACCTTTGGTGAAGGAGAGGAAGAGCTTGGGATCTTTGCCCACATGGACGTCGTGCCTGCAGGTAGTGGTTGGAAGACAGACCCTTACAAACCAGAAATTATCGATGGCAAGCTCTATGCGCGTGGCTCATCTGATGATAAAGGGCCTACAATGGCTTGCTACTATGGTTTGAAGATCATTAAAGATCTAGGGCTCCCTGTTTCTAAGCGTGTGCGCTTCGTTGTCGGTACAGATGAAGAATCAGGCTGGGGTGACATGGATTACTATTTCAAACACGTCGGACTTCCTGAACCAGATTTTGGCTTCTCACCAGATGCGGAATTCCCAATTATCAATGGGGAAAAAGGAAATATCACGGAGTACCTTCATTTTGGAAATGACAACACTGGGAAGGCTAAACTTCACAGCTTTACAGGTGGCCTTCGTGAAAATATGGTGCCAGAGTCAGCAACTGCAGTCGTTTCTGGACAACTTCCAGATCTTGCTGGCCTCTTAGATGCCTTTGCTAAGGAACACCAGCTTCAGTATGAAATCTCAACTTTGGATGAAGAAACCTATACCGTTACAATTATTGGGAAATCAGCTCATGGATCCACTCCTGAAGATGGAATCAATGGTGCAACCTATTTGGCTCTCTTGTTGAACCAATTCGATTTTGGTGGTGCTGCTAAGGCTTATCTTCATGTCACAGCTTCGCTTCTTCACGAAGATTTTGCCGGTGAAAAATTAGGCATTGCCCATACAGATGCCAAAATGGGACCATTGAGTATGAATGCAGGTGTCTTCCATTTTGATGAAAGCCAAGCAGACAACACCATTGCCCTCAATATCCGATACCCTCAAGGGACAGATCCTGAAACCATCAAAGCTATCCTTGAAAAGATCGAAGGAGTGGCTACAGTGAGCTTGTCAGCCCATGGTCACACGCCTCACTATGTTCCGATGGATGATGAATTGGTCTCTACCCTCTTGCGTGTTTATGAAAAACAAACAGGTCTCAAAGGTCACGAACAGGTCATCGGTGGTGGTACCTTTGGTCGTCTTTTGAAACGTGGAGTTGCCTTTGGTGCCATGTTCCCAGACTATGTCAATACCATGCATCAAGCCAATGAATTCGCAGATGTTGAAGACCTCTATCGTGCGGCTGCAATTTACGCAGAAGCTATCTATGAATTGATCAAATAATCGATTACTCGGCCAGTTTTTCTGGCTGAGTTTTTCCATAAAAGGAGCCCTTATGTCAAGCATTGAAACCATTAAACAAGCCATTATGGCAGACCCTCAAAACGAAGAATATACAGAGAAAGGAATTGAGCCGCTCTTTGCAGCTCCAAAGACCGCTCGCATCAATATCATCGGTCAAGCCCCTGGTCTCAAGACTCAGGAAGCGGGACTTTATTGGAAGGATAAGAGTGGTGACCGCCTGCGCGAATGGTTAGGAGTTGACGAAGACACCTTTTACAATTCTGGTTTGTTTGCGGTCATTCCCATGGACTTTTATTTCCCAGGGCATGGAAAATCAGGTGACCTTCCACCTCGAAAAGGCTTTGCCGACAAATGGCACCCACAGCTTCTTAAGGAGTGTCCAGATATTGAGTTGACCCTCTTGATTGGACAATATGCCCAAGCCTACTATCTCCATGAGAAGGTCAGTGGCAAGGTGACAGAGCGTGTGAGACGGTACAAGGACTACCTGCCTGACTATTTCCCTCTGGTCCACCCTTCGCCTCGCAATCAGATCTGGATGGCCAAAAATCCATGGTTTGAGGCAGAAGTGGTGCCTGCTCTCCAGGCTCGCGTGCAACAGATTATAGCAGAGCATGCAAAGTAATCATTATTGGTAACGTAAAAAGAGGTATTTCTATGGATGCATATCAAAAAGTCAAAGACAAATTAGATGAACTTGGGATTGAATTTGATATGGTGGAACACCCGCCAGCATTGACTACTGAGGAGGCTGATTCCTATATTGAAGGTCTAGAAGGGGTTCGCACAAAAAGTATGTTTTTGACCAACAAAAAGAAAACCCAGTACTATCTACTGATCATGGATGACCAGAAATTCTTGGATATGGATGACTTCAAAGAGCAAGTAGGAGCCAATCGGATCCGTATGGCTTCAGCTGAATCTTTAGCAGAAAAAATGCAATTACCAGCTGGGACGGTATCTCCATTTGGTTTGTTAAACAATGCAGAAAAAGATATTCTCGTCTATTTTGATCAGGACATTGTGTCAGAGGAAATCATGACCTTCCATCCTAACACTAATGAAAAGACGATCTTTATCAAAACCCAAGATCTATTTCACTTTTTAGAGTCCATTGAATTCAAATATGAAATACTAACCTTGCCATAGTGGCATCAAAAAGGAGAAATCATGAAAGAAATTCCATTTAATGAGTTTTTACCAAAGTACCAATCTGGAGAGATCAACGTCGTTGACGTCCGCGAACAGGAGGAATACGATGCCCTTCATCTGGATGGAGTGACCTTCCTTCCCTTATCAGAATTATTAGATCGCTATACCGAGCTGGATAAAGCTCAAGCCTATTATGTCATCTGCAAGTCTGGTCGACGCTCAGCCCGTGCCTGCCAATTTTTGGAAGAGCAAGGCTATGATGTGACCAACGTCCAAGGTGGCATGGATGCATTTGAATCCTAAGAAACGACCTCTAAAAAGAGGCGTTTTTCTTTACTAATTTCTAAAAATGTATAGGATTTGTATGTTTTTCAAAAGATATTACAGGGATTTTCCAGTCTTTCATTGAAAATGGTTAAGAAATTTTGTATAATACCCTAGTATGAACAATAGTTAAGGAGATTAAATATGTTAAAACAAGATTGGCTGGATTATTTTGAAGCCGTAAATGGTCGTTCTGCTAGTGCAGAAGAAATTGCTCAAGCACTTGCTGCTGGAGAATTTCAAGAAGAAGTAGTTGTTCCAGAAGCATCACAAGCCTCAGAGTTTGTCGCAGCACCAACTGCACCTGTGGAAGAACCAGTCGCAGCTCCACAAGCACCGGAATTTGTTGCAGCGCCACAAGAACCAGTCGCAGCTCCACAAGCACCAGAGTTTGTTGCAGCACCACAAGAACCAGCCGCAGCACCACAAGCACCAGAGTTTGTCGCAGCCCCAGCTACACCGGTTGAAGCGCCAGCTCAAGGACCAGCGCCTCAAGCTGCTCCAAATAACGGTCCTGCCTTCCAGCAAGCACCACAACAAGCTTACCAACAACCGGTTCAACCAGGCTACCAACAAGCGCCTTTCCAAGGACAACCAGGTCAACCTTACCCTGCACAACCAAATCAATTTGGTGTGGCCGTTGGTGGTTATTGGAATTGGTTCCTTTCAGCTTTGAAACATCCAACTGCTGCAAATCAACCTAAAGCCCTCAACGGTATTTTACAGTATGTCTTGACTGCTTTTGTATTGACCTTGGGAGCATTCTTCACTGCTAGTGGATTTACAGGTGGCTATGGTGTAGATTTCCGTGCCTTTCTTATCCTCTTGATCATGGTGTACTTCAATATCTACGCCTTCCAAGTAGCAGGTTTCTTTATCCGTCGTGTCGTTCTTCAAGATAAAGAATATTCATACGGTCATTCATTTGAAGAGTTTGGACGTTTGTCTGTTTACGCTTTGCCTATTTCGCTATTTGCTTTCTTAGTTGGACTTGTAAAAGCTTATGAATTCTATGGATTCCTTACCTTCTTGGTCTTCTTCTTGTTTACAGTTGGAACCTTGTATGTTGTTTACCAAGCCTTGAACAAAACCAAATTTAAAGCAGATAAATTCTTATTGCTTGTAGCATCCATTGCGATTTTAATTGTCTTTGCGGCTCTTGTTCTTTACTTGAATCGTCAAATTTTGGAACAAGCTATTATGGGATCTATTCCAAGTACTCCAGATTTTGGAAACTTGGGTAATTTTGGTTATTAAACATATCACGAAAAGGAAGGTGGGAATGCCCACTTTCCCTATTTTATAATGAGGGAGATGAAATCCATGCAAAAGAAATGGGTTGAATTATTTGAAAAAGTGATCGGGCGTAAACCAAGTCCGGCAGAATTTATGGCTGGTAAAGCATGTGGATTTGATTTAAAACAAATTCAGTCTATCGCAGGCAATGCCCCAGAAGAGAATGTAGCACCTGTCGAGGAACCGGTGCTTGAACCAGTTGAAGAAGTGAAGAATGTTGATCCACTTCTGGCAGCTCGTCAGGCTTGGTTGCAACATTTTGAAGAAACCTATGGACGCAAGCCAAGTGCAGAAGAATTTACCGCTGCTAAAAGTCAGAACTTCGAGTTTTTTGCAGGACCTGTTCCTGAAGCAGAATTTGTGAACACAGATTCAACTGAAGAAACACAGGAATATGTCCCTCAACAGCCTACTCAAGAGTATACGGCTCCACTTGCTACTGAGCAAACGCAGGTCTTTGAGGGATCAACCTTTACAGAGGCAAGTCCAGCTCAAAAAAAACAAAAGCTTCCTAAAACGAAGAGTGGGAAGAAACTTTCTAAGAAGAAAATTGGGATTATTTCTGCTATTGCTGTTCTTGTAATCGCTTTGGTGGCAGCCTTTTTTTACTTCCAGTCTACAACACGTGTCGAGGTGACTGCAGATAAATTCATTAAGGCAGTGGACACCAAGGATTATCGCGAAGCAGCAGACCTGCTTTCAACTGATAACGATAAATGGACAAAGGATGAAGCCGAAAGCTTGATCACCAGCATGGAAGATCAAGGAGTCGATATTGGCACAGAGTTGAACAAGATCATCGATAATGGTGGAGAAGGTAGCTATACAGATAAATCTGGTAACAAGATCTTTGGTTTGGAAAAGGCGGACAAGAAATTTGGAATCTTCCAAGAATACCGTGTGGCCAGCTATCCAGTGCAAGTCAAGGTCAAGACCAATTTGGACCAAGCCAAACTCAAAGTGGCTGCCAATAAAACCGTGACCTTGAAAAAAGATGCGGTCACAGATTTGGGTTCTTTCCATTACAATACAAAAGAAATGGAATTGACTGCTAAAACAGAAGTCGGAAATGTCACTTCTAAGATCCATCTCAATCCTAAAAAAGCAACGAAGAATAACTTAGAATTGCAGTTGAATTCTGAAAAACGCAATTTAGAAGTTGAGTTCCCAGATGAAGTTGAAAACCCAACGGATGTGAAGGTTGTGGTCAACGGTAAAGAAGTCGGAACTAGCACGACCTTTGAAGTAGACAGCATCCCTTATCAAGAAATTGAAGTGCACGCCGTCTTCAATATGAATGGGGAAACCTACACAACCGAAAAGGCTAAGGTGACGATTGAAGAGGGTGAAAACGATCCGATCGAACTCAAACTAGCCAAAGATACTTTAAAACGCATCAAGAGTACTCAAGATGCTAAGAAAGCGCAAGCAGCCAAAGAAGAACAAAATCGGACTTTGGCAGAAGAGTTCTTGAAAGAGTACCGCGACGCTGTCTTTAGCTCAGTTTCAAATCGAAACAACACATACTCTAAATACTATGACACACAAAGTCAAGCCTACAAAGACATGGTAGAATTCACAACCGGTGATGGTGTTCGAAAGGCTAAGATTGACTACTATACTCCAGGAGCTTTAGATATTCAAAGTGTCACTGAAGAAAATGGTGTGGTAACGGTCAAGACCTATGAAGATTTCACGGTCCATTATACAGATAGCCATCCAGATTCACAAAACCGCAAGTACAAAACATACACCTTGAAAAAAGTTGGTGCAAGTTATGTCATTACGGATATTGTCGTTACAAAAGAATCATAGGAGATTCCCCATGAAAGCAAGATTTTCCAAATTAACGTTGGTGACAGTTGCCTTGTTAACCCTGACAGCTTGCTCCCAATCTCAATCAGGCAGTTCAACATCTTCTTCAAAAGAAGAAGCCAAACAAACTCAAACCAAGTCTTCCAAAGAAATGTCTTCAGCAAAGAATCCATCAAAAGAGACAGGCAAAGAAGACTCATCAAAAGCTGGTAAGTCAGATGTCAAAGTGGACTCTGGTGTCAGCTACAATGGTTCTTACTATAGTGTCAAAGGAAAATATGGTGAGGTGATGATCGCCAACAAACATTATCCTTTGTCACCAGACTTTAACCCAGGTGAAGACCCTGAAGCTGTTGCTGCCCTTCATGAATTGATCGCAGCTATGCAGGCAGAGGGTTATCCGATCAGTGACCAATATAGTGGTTTTCGTAGCTACGATACCCAAGTAGAGCTCTACCAAAACTATGTCAATCAAGATGGTCAGGAAGCAGCAGATCGTTATTCCGCAAGACCGGGTTATAGTGAACACCAAACTGGTTTGACCTTTGATTTAATCGATACCAGTGGTAATCTGGTGACAGAACCGGGAGCAAGTAAATGGTTGCTCAAGAATGCCGCTAAATATGGCTTTGTCGTTCGTTACCAAGAAGGAAAAGAAAAGGTGACAGGTTATATGCCAGAAAGCTGGCATCTTCGCTACATCGGAAAAGAAGCACAAGATATCGCTGATTCAGGCTTGAGTCTGGAAGAATACT
>CAUUAM010000010.1:0-24858 GCA_963543165.1 uncultured Streptococcus sp.
TTAGCCACTATCTCTGATGAGGCTTTGAATAAGGCTTTATATGATATCAATCACCGACCACGAAAATGTTTAGCTTACAGAACTGCTTGTGAAGCTCTAAAGGATGAGTTCGAGTAAATGTTGCACTTATTCTTGCAATTTATCTTTTAAAAAAATTCACAAACTTTAAAGCAAACGCTTACAAATTTAAAGTAAAATGATATACTAGATCTATCAAAAAATAAGGAGATCTATATATGAAGAAAGATCACAACCAATTAAATTGGCTCATGGTCTCACTCATTGCTTTTAATATGGTGTGGGGATTAGGAAATGTCGTGAACAACTATTCGACCCAAGGCATTTCTGTTATTGTTTCCTGGATCCTAATTTTGGCAATTTATTTCATTCCCTATGCCTTGATCGTTGGCCAATTGGGTTCAACCTTTAAAGAAAGTGGGGGTGGTGTTAGTGAGTGGGTTGAAAAGACATCGACCAAACGTCTCGCCTATTTTGCAGCCTGGACCTACTGGGTTGTCCATATTCCCTACTTAGCCCAAAAACCTCAACGAATTTTGATTTCTCTAGGTTGGGTTCTTCAAGGAAATGACAAATTTGTGAGTGGCTTAAGCATCCAATGGGTGGTCATCCTTTGCTTGATCATTTTTGGAATTTTTCTCTATCTCTCTACCAAAGGTTTGACGACCTTGAAAGTTATCGGTAGCTTAGCAGGTAGTGCCATGCTAATCATGTCCTTCCTTTTTGTGCTGTTAGCAGTTGGAGTTCCTTTCATCAATCCGAGTATGAAGTTTGCGACCCAACATATGGATCAGGTTAGCACCTATATTCCAAACTTTGACTTCTCTTATTTCACTACCATTTCTCTCTTAGTCTTTGCGGTTGGTGGAGCTGAGAAGATCTCGCCTTATGTGAACCAAACCCGTAATCCTGCACGTGAATTTCCTAAAGGAATGATTGTCATGGCGATCATGGTTGGACTTTCTGCTATCCTTGGCTCCTTGGCGATGGGGATGCTGTTTGACAGTGGACATATTCCAGAAGATTTGATGCGAAATGGTGCCTTCCAAGCTTTCCAAATTCTTGGGAAACACTGGGGAGTTGGAAATGTCTTGGTGATTATTTATGCCTTGACGGACATGATTGGACAAATCGCAGCCTTAGCCTTTTCAATCGATGCACCTCTTCAAATCTTGCTTCATAATGCAGATGAAGAATATATTCCTTCTTGGCTTCGCAAACGCAGCAAGAAAGGCGTTTTGACCAATGGCTACCTCTTGACAGGCATTTTGGTCAGTCTTCTTATCGTCATTCCCCTCTTTGGAATTCAAGAAATCGATGGCTTGGTAAAATGGATGACCAACCTGAATTCTGTCGTGATGCCAATGCGTTACCTATGGGTCTTCTTTGCCTATATCATGCTGAATCGTGCTTGGAAGAAGTACAAGGATGCAGAGTACAAGATGACCAAGAGTCCAAAACTAGGCTTTATGATTGGAGCTTGGTGCTTCTTGTTTACGGCTTTTGCTTGTATTTTAGGGATGGTGCCAAAAGTGGACTTTAAGGTAGACCCAGTCGCTTGGCAATTCTCTCTATTGACCAATATCTTGACTCCACTTGTCTTGGTTGCATTAGGGATTATCTTACCTTGGATTGCCCGTCGCGAAAAGAAAAAAGCATAATAGAAAATCTCAGTCTTCGGACTGGGATTTTTCCTTGTCAGACGGCTTTGGGAAAATAAAAAATTTTGATGGATATGACTATATAAAAAACGTAATTTATGGTAAAATAATACAGATCAAAAAAGGAGAGAGAAAATGGTAGAACCTAAGTATAAACGTATCTTAATCAAGCTATCTGGTGAAGCCCTTGCCGGCGAACGTGGTGTCGGAATTGATATCAAAACTGTCCAAAAAATGGCCCAAGAAATCAAGGAAGTTCATGAACTTGGAATTGAAATTGCCTTGGTTATCGGAGGTGGAAACCTTTGGCGTGGAGAACCTGCTGCTGAAGCAGGAATGGATCGTGTCCAAGCAGATTACACAGGGATGCTCGGTACTGTCATGAACGCTCTTGTGATGGCTGATTCGCTTCAACAAGTTGGAGTGGATACCCGTGTTCAAACAGCGATTGCCATGCAACAAGTCGCAGAACCTTATATCCGTGGTCGTGCTCTTCGTCACCTTGAAAAAGATCGGATTGTGATCTTTGGTGCCGGGATCGGTTCTCCTTACTTCTCAACAGATACGACCGCAGCTCTTCGTGCAGCTGAGATTGAAGCAGATGCCATTCTCATGGCCAAAAATGGGGTTGATGGTGTTTACAATGCCGATCCGAAAAAAGATGCTTCAGCTGTGAAATTTGAGGAATTGACCCACCGTGATGTCATCAACAAAGGTCTTCGCATCATGGACTCAACAGCCTCCACTCTCTCCATGGACAACGACATTGACTTGGTTGTCTTTAATATGAATGAGCCAGGCAATATCAAACGGGTTGTCTTTGGTGAAAATATCGGTACAACCGTATCAAATAACGTAGAAAAATAATAGAAAATAGAGGAAGATTATGGCAAACCCAATCGTAGAAAAAGCAAAAGAAAGAATGACTCAGTCTCACCAAAGTTTGGGACGTGAATTTGGTAGCATCCGTGCTGGACGTGCAAACGCCAGCCTTTTGGATCGTATTTTCGTAGAATACTATGGAGTAGAAACCCCATTGAATCAATTGGCTTCTATCACGATTCCAGAAGCGCGTGTCTTGTTGATCACACCATTTGATAAATCAACTTTGAAAGACATCGAACATAGTATCAATGCGTCAGACCTTGGTATCACTCCAGCCAACGATGGGTCTGTCATCCGCTTGGTGATTCCAGCATTGACAGAAGAAACTCGTCGTGACTTGGCAAAAGAAGTGAAAAAAGTGGGTGAAAATGCGAAAGTAGCGATCCGTAACATCCGCCGTGATGCGATGGATGAAGCGAAGAAACAAGAAAAAGCAAAAGAAATCACAGAAGATGAATTGAAGGGTCTTGAAAAAGAGATCCAAAAAGTAACGGATGATGCTGTGAAACATATTGATGAAATGACAGCGCACAAAGAAAAAGAATTGATGGAAGTTTAATCTATCTCAATCATTACTGGAAAGAAAGACTCAGTTGGCACTGCTGGCTGGGTTTTATTTCCATTATTCTTGTGAAGAGGCAAGAGGAAAGAAGGAAACATGAATACCAATCTAGCAAGCTACATCATGGGAATGGTCATTGATGAAAATGACCACTTCTATTTTGTTCAAAAAGATGGCCAAACTTATGCGCTTGATAAAGCGGAAGGACCGCATCAAATCGGAGAAAGTGTCAAGGGCTTTGCCTACACCGATATGAAGCAAAAGCTCCGACTCACGACGCTTGAAGTCACAGCTCGTCAAGACCAATTTGGCTGGGGAACTGTGACTGAAGTTCGCAAGGACTTGGGTGTGTTTGTCGATACAGGTCTACCAGACAAGGAGATTGTCGTCTCTTTGGATATTTTGCCAGAAATCAAGGAGTTGTGGCCGAAAAAAGGTGATAAACTTTTTGTCCGCCTGGAAGTCGATAAAAAAGACCGGATCTGGGGTATCTTGGCCTTCCAAGAAGACTTCCAACGGATTGCTCGTCCAGCCTATAATAATATGCAGAACCAGAACTGGCCAGCTATTGTCTACCGCTTGAAATTGTCTGGGACTTTTGTCTATCTCCCAGAAAACAATATGCTGGGCTTTATTCACCCAAGTGAGCGGTATGCAGAACCCCGCTTGGGACAAGTCCTAGATGCCCGGGTCATTGGATTCCGTGAAGTGGATCGGACTTTGAACTTGTCACTGAAGCCGCGCTCCTTTGAAATGCTGGAAAACGATGCCCAAATGATATTGACCTATTTGGAAGCCAATGGAGGCTTTATGACCTTGAATGATAAATCGTCTCCAGAAGAGATCAAGGCGACCTTTGGGATTTCAAAAGGACAGTTCAAAAAAGTTTTGGGTGGCTTGATGAAGGCGAAAAAAATCAAGCAAGACCAGTTTGGAACAGAATTAATCTAAGAGGAGGCTTATGCGAAAATCGTTTTATACTTGGCTCATGACAGAGCGCAATCCTAAAAGCAATGCTCCTAAGGCCCTGCTGGCAGATCTAGCTTTTCACGAGTCAGCTTTTCCCAAGCATACAGATGACTTTGATGAAGTCAGTCGCTATTTGGAGGAGCATGCTAGTTTCTCCTTTAATCTTGGAGATTTTGATGCAATTTGGGAAGAATACCAAGCCCATTAGAAATGCACGAGTCGAGGATGGTTTTTTCTCGGCTCCTTTGTTATAATAATAGAAAAAACAGGTAGAGAGGTTCTTTATTTGCAAGAACATTCAGTTGAAATTACATTAACGCATCCAGACGATCTCTTTCATTTGTTTGGATCCAACGAACGCCATCTCCGTTTGATGGAGCAAGAATTTGGGGTAACCATTCATGCCCGGACAGAAATTGTCCAAATCATTGGGGAAGAAGAAAGCTGCGAGCAAGTTCGTCAAGTCATCCAGGCTCTCTTGGTCTTAGTGAATCGAGGGATGACCATCGGAACGCCGGATGTGGTGACGGCCATTCAAATGGTTCGCAATGATGAATTGGATAAGTTCATCGCTCTGTATGAAGAAGAGATTATCAAGGATAGTTATGGCAAGCCCATTCGGGTTAAAACGCTGGGTCAAAAGATTTATGTCGATAGTGTCAAAAATCATGATGTCACCTTTGGAATTGGACCAGCAGGGACGGGGAAGACCTTTCTAGCGGTGACCTTGGCCGTCACCGCCCTCAAGCGTGGTCAAGTTAAGCGCATTATTTTGACCCGTCCAGCTGTAGAAGCAGGAGAAAGCCTTGGTTTCCTTCCAGGGGATCTCAAGGAAAAAGTAGACCCTTATCTACGCCCGGTCTACGATGCTCTGTACCAGATTTTAGGGAAAGACCAGACCACTCGGATGATGGAGCGGGAGATTATCGAGATTGCCCCTTTGGCTTATATGCGGGGCCGGACCTTGGACGATGCCTTTGTCATTCTCGATGAAGCGCAAAATACCACCATCATGCAGATGAAGATGTTTCTGACCCGTCTTGGTTTTAATTCCAAGATGATTGTCAATGGGGATACTAGCCAGATCGACCTTCCTCGAAATGTCAAATCCGGCTTGATTGATGCTCAGGAGAAGTTGAAGAAAATTTCTCAAATTGACTTTGTGCATTTTTCTGCCAAGGATGTCGTTCGCCATCCGGTAGTCGCAGAGATTATCAGGGCCTACGAGCCCATCCCAAATCCAGTGCTCAAAGAAAAACCGGATGTGGAAGAAGAAACGGAATAAAAGAAGAGGCAAAGATCAGAGGATCTTTGCCTTAAATTGACGATAAAATCATTTTCTAGACTTTCCTTAGGTGAGAACGGACGTCAGCGAACTTCTTCGAAGTTCCATGACTAAATCAAGATACAAAGGGCGTCTGCGGATAAAGTCAAAATAGGAAGTTTGACGCAGAATCTTTTGATTCTAGAAAAACTTATCTTTTTGACACAATCCGCAGCCCGTGTTCAATTTTTATTGAGCCCCTTCGCTCTTTAATTTCTGGGCTCAGGCTAAAACAGTTTCCCAAACTGTTTTACTCTCAATTATTCCGAGTGCTTGAAACTAAATTGTTTCAGGCACTTTTCTCACGGCGGAAAGTCTCTGAAAATGATTTAAAAAATTCAAAACAACTTGTTTTTTCAAAAACTTTTTTAATTAGTTCAGATGAAAAAATAAGTTGCTTATTTTTTCGATGATAATTCTTTAAATTTAAACCAATTCATCAATTGGGGTGAAGTCGCGTTCTAGGCCTTCTGCAACCGGTTGGCTTGTGATATGGCCTTGGTAGGTAGTAACTCCTTCTCGTAAGCCTTCATCAAGGGCGATGGCCTTATGGAAGCCTTTATCAGCCAAAGCTTCGACATAAGGAAGGGTCACATTGGTAAGGGCGATGGTAGAAGTGCGAGCGACAGCCCCTGGGATATTGGCAACGGCATAGTGGAGTACGCCATGTTTTTCGTAAACTGGCTCCGTATGTGTTGTCACACGATCTGCTGTTTCAATAACCCCACCTTGGTCCACGGCTACGTCGACGATCACAGAACCTGGACGCATTTGTTTAACCATATCGTCCGTCACTAGTTTTGGAGCTTTAGCCCCAGGAATCAAGACAGCCCCGATGACAACATCGGCATCACGGACGCTGGCTTCAATATTAAATGGATTAGACATGAGGGTTTGGATTTGGTGACCGAAGACATCTTCCAGAACGGACAAACGTTTGGCACTGATATCCAAGATAGTAACCTGTGCACCGAGTCCAAGAGCGATACGTGCAGCATGGGTTCCAACGACCCCACCACCGATGATAGTGACTTTCCCTTTTGGAACACCAGGTACACCGCCTAGGAGGACGCCTGATCCTCCTTCTTGTTTGGTCAAGAAGTGTGCCCCGATTTGCACGGCCATGCGTCCAGCAACCTCACTCATTGGGACCAAGAGAGGCAATTGTCCATCTTGGTCTCGTACGGTTTCGTAGGCTACTCCAGTTGTCTTAGCTGCGACCATAGCATCTGCTAATTCAGGAGCTGCAGCCATGTGCAAGTAAGTGAAGAGCAAGAGGTCTTCACGAAGGAAGCCGTATTCTTCAGCAAGAGGTTCTTTCACTTTAACCACTAATTCAGCTACCCAAGCCTCTGCAGCGGTTGCGACAATGGTCGCTCCTTGTTTGCTGTAATCTTCATCCGCAAAGCCAGAACCGAGTCCAGCATTAGCTTCCACCAAAACTTGGTGACCTTTCTTCACCAAGCTGTGTACCCCTGCAGGTGTCAAACCAACACGATTTTCGTTGTTTTTAATTTCTTTTGGAATTCCAATTAGCATCGTTTTCTCCTTACTCGGATTTAGGTGGAAAAAGGCCATTGGTGTGAGATTGCTCTCCTAACTCAATGACCTTTCTACTCCTTATCTGATTGTTTTGATTGATTAATTTTATTGTATAGAAAAGTAGGTTAAAAAGCAAGAAAAATTTTAGCTTGTTTTTCTTTATGTTATCTGCTAAACTAATCCCTAAAGAAGGAGTGTCAAATGGAAAATTTATATGTGAAGTTAGCGGCTTATCGTGAAATAGAGACAGAGCGTTTACGTTTGCGTCCGGTTACTCTTGAGGATGCACCGGCTATGTTTGAGTACGCTTCTGATGAAGCTGTTACACGTTATACTTTTCCAACCAATCAAAGTCTTAAAGAGACGCGTAATAATATTGCCCTCTTTTACCTAGCGAGCCCACTTGGAAGATGGGGGATCGAGCTCAAAGAAAATGGAAAATTTATCGGGACGATTGATTTACTGGATTTGGATCTTCGTCTGAAGAAGGGGAGTATCGGCTATGTTCTGAATAAAGACTATTGGAACCGAGGGCTTGCGACAGAAGCTACCAAGACAGTGATTGCCCTAGCTTTTGAACAGTTAGGGATGAACAAGCTCGTTGCCGTTCATGACAAGGACAACCCAGCTTCTGGCCGGGTGATGGCCAAAGCAGGGATGCAATTTTCCCACGAAGAGGCTTACGCGATGCTAGACCCGCATGAAGAGGGACGAATGGTGACGAGAGTTCATTATGTCCTCACAAAGGAAGAATATTTGACAGAAAAATGAGTCAGGATATTGACAAAAGGCCTATCTCCATGATATAGTAGATAGGTACTGCTGGTTTAGCTCAGTCGGTAGAGCGCATCCATGGTAAGGATGAGGTCGCCGGTTCAATCCCGGCAACTAGCATAGTAGCAGAGAGAAGCTTAGAGAAGATCTAGGCTTCTTTTTTTGTCTTATCTTCTAACAGGGAGTCTATTAGCAGACTCTTTTTCAACAATTTTTAAAAAAACGTTGACAAGCACGGAAATAAGTGGTAGAGTTATAGCAACAAAGAGAAAGGAGAAAACCATCATGAACAAAGTAGATGTTTTGATGACGCAATTGAATACACCACTTCTCCAATCTCAGTTGAGTTCGATTTAAAAAATGAATGAAACCCAAGATGGAGGAGTCTGTCTTGGGTTTTTTGTATGCATTTTTGCCTGCCTTAACTGAATTGGTGATAGGCATTAGAAGGCCCAAGTGTGGACTGAGCACGTACTCAGTTCCTTGCTTGGGTTTTTTCTGTGCCATTTTGAAAAGGAGAGTATATGATAAGAGCTATTTGGGAGTATATCAGGGAGCGCAAGTGGCGATATGTAAAGATCGCTATGGCCCTGATTCTTTATAATTACACCTTATTGATCCCGACGCAAGTCATCCAGCGCCTAGTGGATCATTTGAGTCAGCAGACGCTGACACAGTCCAATTTTGTATGGGATATGGTCCTCTTGGTAGGATCTGCCATCCTCAACTATTTGACGGCTTTTTATTGGCAGTTGCGCCTCTTTCAGTCGTCGGTCCATTTTAAGGCGACCCTTCAGGAGCAAGCATTTCGTAAGCTAGTAGCCATGCGGCGTCCTTTTTTTGAGAAATTTCGCTCAGGAGATCTCTTGACTCGCTTTACAACAGATGTCGATGGGATGGCAGATATGGCTGGTTATGGGATGATGGTGGTCCTGTTTGGCGGTGGTTTGTTTACCTTTATTATTCCGACCATGTTTTTCATTTCTTGGCACTTAACCTTGATTTCCTTTATTCCCATGATCTTTTTCATCGTCTCTAGCTATTTTTTGAGTAGAAAACAGGAGGAGTATGTTGAGCAAAACCGGGAAGCGGTCGCGCAGTTGAATGATGAAGTATTGGAGTCTATCGAAGGAATTCGGGTCATGAGGGCCTATAGCAAACGGGACCAGCAGGCCAAACAGTTTCAGAAGAAAACAGCCAGTCTATCCAAAACAGGGGACAAGATTGCTTCTATCCAGTATTCTTTTGGACCTTTATCCCTTTTGTTTATTGGATTCTCGACGGTCTTGCTCTTGCTATTTGGAGGTCAGTCCTTAGCAAGCGGGCAATTGAGCCTTGGTAAGTTATTGGCATTACAGTTGTATTTGGCCTTTTTAATTGAGCCTATGTGGATGATGACGGACCTGATCTTGGTCTATCAGACAGGGCAAATGTCCTATAAAAAATTAAAAGAAGTGATTGATGAAACGGATGATCTGGAGCCAGATGGTCCTAACGATTTAGAGCAGATTGATTCGGTACAGTTTAAGGACTATTCTTTCAGCTATCCTGGTGCTGAGCGAAAGAGTCTGTCAGACATTCATTGGATCCTTCAGAAAGGACAGACGGTTGGGATTGTTGGTCGTACCGGAGCGGGAAAGACGACCCTAGTTCGACAATTCTTGCGGCAGTACCCAGTCGGTGAGGGAGACTTCTTGATCAACCAGCAACCGATCGTCGCCTATAACCGGCGCTCCATTGAAGATAAAATTGGTTATGTTTCCCAAGAACATATTTTATTCTCCAAACCCATTCGTGACAATATCGCTCTGGGTAAAAATGGTGCTAGTGAAGAGGACTTAGTGGAAGCGATAGCTCAAGCTGCTTTTGCGGATGATCTCGAGCGGATGTCTCAGGGAATGGATACCTTGATCGGTGAGAAAGGGGTCTCTGTATCAGGAGGTCAAAAACAGCGGATCTCTCTGGCGCGTGCCTTCTTAAGAGATGCAGAGCTCTTGCTGTTAGATGATTCCCTTTCGGCAGTGGATGCTAAGACCGAACAAGCCATTATTGACACGATTCAAACAGAGCGAAAAGGCAAGACGACCATTATTGTTTCCCATCGCTTGTCTGCGGTCCATCAGGCGGACTGGATTTTGGTCTTAGATCAAGGGAAGATTGTAGAAGAAGGCAGAGCGAGTGACCTACTGGCTCAAGAGGGTTGGTACTACGAACAATACCAACGGCAACAAAAACAGGAAGGAGAATAAGATGAACGTATTGAAACGATTATTATCTTGGATTACTCATTATCCGACTGTCTTTCTTTCCGGCTTTGTTTGCCTGTTATTGGCGACCATCTTTTCTGAGCTGTCTCCATTTATTCTCCAAAAGATGATTGATGGGCCTTTGACCGCACTGACCCATGGTAGAGAGCAAGGTGACTTGTTTCAGATGGGGGCATTTTATCTCTTGGTCTTGAGTCTGGGGCAGCTGATTAGCTACATGGGAAATCGGATCTTACTGCATGGAAGTAATCAAGTAACCGCTAGTCTGAGAGACCAAGCCTTTCAAGTCATGCAAGGTTTGCCTATTTCTTATTTCGATGACAAGCCAGCCGGGAAGATTGCGACAAAAATTGTCAATGATACGGAGACCTTGCGGACCCAATTTTATAACTCTTGTATGATATTAGTCATCTATTTGGTGCGCTTTCTCTTTATCCTAGGGATTCTCTTTTACCTGAGTCCCATGATGGGGCTGCTCTTGTGTCTGACTTTTCCGATTTTCTATGGGATCCAGTATCTCTATAAGGTCATGACGGACCAGCCGATGAAGGATTTCTTTGATGCGCGAAGCGAGGTCAATACCCAAGTCAATGAACTCTTGCATGGTGCCAGTATGATCCAGCTCTATCATCAAGAGCCTGGTGTAATAGAGGAGTTTGAAGCCACTACCCAGAAGATGCTAGGAGCTAACGATCGGATCCTCTTAGCCGATTCAATCGCTTCTTGGACCTTGACGGAATTGCTCAAGTTTTTAGTGATTGCAGGCATTTTGACCATCGCTGGGATTTCTTTCCTACAGGGCAATGTTGGTGTGACAGCTGGTTTCTTATTTATCAATATTAACTATGTGATCAATCTATTTGATCTCATGGCCAATCTCAGTCGTCAATTTCCCAATATTCGACGATCACTAGAAACGGGCGGTCGCGTCCTTGCCTTCTTGGATCAACCTTTAGAGGACGATGGTGTATCGGAACTGAAGATAGAAAAGGCTCAAGTTGTGTTTGACGACGTTCAATTCGCCTATGAAGAAGGTAAGCCAGTCCTAAGGGATATTGCTTTTCAGGCTAGTCCAGGTCAAACCATCGCCCTTGTGGGCCATACCGGTTCGGGCAAATCCTCTATCATGAACTTGCTTTATCGTTTCTATGATCCCCAAGAAGGAGCGATTTTGATCGATGGGCAAGATATTCGGCAAGTCTCTCGTGAGAGCCTACGAAGCCACATGGGCATTGTTCTGCAAGATCCTTATCTATTTACAGGAAGCATTGCTAGTAATGTGGCCATGAGCCAGGATCATATTGATCGGGATGCGGTCAAAGAGGCGCTGAAAAAAGTTGGTGCTTGGCCCTTTGTAGAGCGCCTTGAAAAGGGAATCGACCATCCAGTCGTAGAAAAAGGGTCTGCCTTTTCAAGTGGCGAGCGCCAGTTGATTTCCTTTGCGCGGACGCTCTATATGAATCCGCAAATTCTGATTTTGGATGAGGCAACCTCTCACATCGATACGGAGACAGAGGAGATTATTCAAGAGGCTATGGCGGTCCTCCAAAAGGGCCGGACTACCTTTATCATTGCCCATCGCTTGTCTACTATCCAAGATGCAGATCAGATCTTAGTCTTATCGGAAGGACGCATTGTGGAGCGGGGTAGACACGAAGAACTGGTCGCACAAGGCGGGATCTATGCCCAGATGAATGCCATCCAGCAAACAGTGGTGTAAGATGATCCTGCAAATAAAAAGTTTGAAAACCAGCCTGTATCTAGTATATAGGCTGGTTTTTGTGATATAATAAAGTGATAATAGTGAGGTGATCCAGATGTATATTGAAATGGTAGATGAGACGGGCCAAGTCTCTGACGAAATCTTAAAACAGACGCAAGAAATTTTAGAATTTGCTGCTCAAAAAATTGGGAAAGAAGACAAGGAAATGGCTGTGACTTTTGTGACCAATGAACGCAGTCATGAACTCAATCTTGAATACCGTGATACGGATCGTCCGACAGATGTCATCAGTTTAGAATACAAGCCTGAGATGGAGATTTCTTTTGACGAGGAAGACCTTGCAGAAAATCCAGAATTGGCAGAGATGATGGCGGAATTCGATACCTATATTGGTGAGCTCTTTATTTCAATTGACAAGGCGCGGGAGCAAGCGGAAGAATATGGCCATAGCTTTGAGCGCGAAATGGGATTTTTGGCAGTACATGGTTTTCTTCACATCAATGGCTATGATCACTATACGCCAGAAGAAGAAAAGGAAATGTTTGGCTTACAGGAAGAGATTTTGACAGCCTATGGACTCACAAGACAATAAGCGAAAATGGAAAAATCGGGACTTCACCTCAAGCTTGGAGTTTGCGATAACAGGAATTTTTACGTCGATCAAAGAAGAGCGCAATATGCGCAAGCACGCCTTATCAGCCCTTGTGGCAATTCTTGCGGGTTTGGTGTTTAGAATTTCTGCGACGGAATGGCTCTTTTTATTGCTCAGCATCACCTTGGTGATTGCTTTTGAAATTATGAATTCTGCTCTTGAAAATGTGGTGGATCTAGCCAGTAACTACCATTTCTCCATGTTGGCAAAGAATGCCAAAGACATGGCGGCTGGAGCGGTCCTCGTCGTATCAGGCTTTGCCCTACTGACAGGATTGATCATTTTTGTGCCCAAATTCTGGGCCTTGGTATTTGGATAAGAGGGGTGTTTCCCTCATGAAAGGATATTATGACATTTAAATCAGGCTTTGTAGCCATTTTAGGACGTCCCAATGTTGGGAAGTCAACTTTTTTGAACCATGTCATGGGGCAAAAAATTGCCATCATGAGTGATAAGGCGCAGACAACGCGCAACAAGATTATGGGAATCTACACGACCGATAAGGAACAGATTGTCTTTATCGATACGCCAGGGATTCACAAACCTAAGACAGCCCTTGGCGACTTCATGGTCGAGTCAGCCTACAGCACCCTTCGAGAAGTCGATACGGTTCTCTTTATGGTGCCAGCCGATGAAGCGCGTGGGAAGGGTGACGATATGATTATCGAACGCCTCAAAGCAGCCAAGGTGCCCGTCATCCTTGTGGTCAATAAGATCGACAAGGTGCACCCAGACCAACTTTTGGCCCAAATCGATGATTTCCGTAGTCAGATGGACTTCAAGGAAATTGTGCCAATTTCAGCCCTGCAAGGAAATAATGTTTCGCGTTTGATTGATATTTTGAGCGAAAACTTGGAAGAAGGTTTTCAATATTTCCCGGCTGATCAGATTACGGACCATCCAGAGCGTTTCTTGGTCTCTGAAATGATTCGTGAAAAAGTCTTGCACTTGACGCGGGAAGAAATTCCCCACTCTGTTGCCGTAGTCGTGGATTCTATGAAGCGGGATGAGGAAACCGATAAAGTCCATATCCGTGCGACCATCATGGTGGAACGCGATAGTCAAAAGGGGATTGTCATCGGAAAAGGCGGTGCCATGCTCAAGAAGATTGGAACCCTTGCGCGGAAGGATATCGAGCTGATGCTAGGGGACAAGGTCTTCCTAGAAACCTGGGTCAAGGTCAAGAAAAATTGGCGAGATAAGAAATTAGACCTTGCCGATTTCGGTTACAACGAAAAAGAATATTAAGAAGAGGTGGGCAAAAGCCTGCTTCTTGTTTTTGAAAGGAGTTCTATGCCGGAATTACCAGAAGTTGAGACCGTCCGACGTGGTCTTGAGAAATTAATTCTTGGGAAAACCATCCAATCAGTGGAAGTGAAGTATCCTAAGATGATTCAGACGGATCTGGATGCTTTTCGTCAAGATCTTCCTAGCCAAGAAATTCGATCCATGGGGCGACGGGGGAAATACCTCTTGTTTCATCTGACGGATTTGGTTTTGATCTCACATTTGCGGATGGAAGGCAAGTATTTCTTTTATCCAGACGAAGTCCCTTTTCGCAAGCACGCCCATGTCTTCTTTCACTTTACAGATGGCAGCACCTTGGTCTATGAAGATGTCCGAAAGTTTGGGACTATGGAAGTCTTAGTACCTGAGTTTATAGACAGCTATTTTTTGGCGAAAAAAATTGGTCCAGAGCCGACGGAAGCGGAATTTAAAGGACCAGCCTTCCAAGCAGCTCTTAAAAAATCAAAGAAACCCATTAAATCAGCCCTTTTGGATCAAAAATTGGTGGCTGGTTTGGGCAATATCTATGTGGATGAAGTGCTCTATCGCGCTAAGGTTCATCCAGCTCGTTTGGGTCAAAGCTTGACTGCTAGAGAAGTCAAAGCTATCCGAAAGGAAACAATCGCCGTATTAGCTCAGGCTGTCGAAAAAGGTGGCTCCACCATTCGCTCTTACAGCAATGCTTTTGGAGAGGATGGCACCATGCAGGAAGAACACCAAGTCTATGGAAAGACAGGTCAGCCTTGTCTTCGCTGTGGAACACCGATTGAGAAAATCCAGCTGGGAGGACGCGGAACCCATTTTTGCCCCCACTGCCAAAAGGAGAACTAGATGGCGAGAATTATCGGATTAACAGGAGGGATTGCCTCAGGAAAGTCCACTGTCACCTCTTATTTGAAAGAAAAAGGTTATCCTGTCATTGATGCTGATCGAGTGGTCCGTGACTTGCAGGCACCAGGAGGAGCACTCTACCGTGTCTTAGTGGATCATTTTGGTAGGGAGATTCTCGACGCAAGTGGAGAGTTGGATCGTGTAGTTTTAGGCCAGCGGATTTTTTCAAATCCTAGTGAACGAGACTGGTCCAATCGCGTCCAAGGCCAGCTCATTCGTGAGGCTCTAGCGAAAGCAAGAGACAGGCAAGCAACTCAATCTGGTCTCTTTTTTATGGATATTCCCCTCTTGATCGAGCAAGGCTATGAAGGGTGGTTTGAGGCCGTCTGGTTGGTAGCTGTCTCAAAAGAAACCCAACTCAAGCGCCTGATGGAACGCAACCGCTTATCAGAACTGCAGGCTAAAGAACGCATCGCTGCTCAAATGCCGCTAGATGAAAAAAGAGCCCATGCTGATCTGGTCTTAGATAATAATGGCGATCTAACTACCCTCTATGCCCGATTAGATGCAGCCCTAAAACAATTAGAAAGAAGATGATTTTATCACAAGAGAAATCAATTGGCGTAAAAATCTATATATTGCCTGGATCGGGTGCTTTTTTATCGGAGCTAGCCTTTCGTTAGTTGTGCCTTTTATGGCCCTATTTGTAGAAGAGTTGGGCGTTACGGGCAAGGCTGTTCCTTTTTATGCTGGGATTGCCGTCGCGAGTTCTTCTGTAACCTCTGCGATCATGTCTCCCATCTGGGGGAGCCTGGCCGACCGCTATGGTCGAAAACCCATGATGCTCAGGGCTTCTATTGCTATGACCCTGACCATGGGAGGGATCGCCTTTGTGCCATCCGTCTTTTGGCTCTTGGTTTTGCGCTTTCTCAACGGTGTCTTTTCAGGTTTTGTCCCTAATAGTACAGCCTTGATTGCCAGTCAAGTATCAAAGGACCAATCGGGTTATGCCCTGGGGACTTTGTCGACCGGTGTCGTAGCTGGAACCTTGATGGGGCCTTTGATTGGGGGACTCATTGCTGAAAATCTGGGAATGCGCAATGTCTTTCTTTTGGTTGGCTTTTTCTTATTTCTAGTGTCCCTTTTAACCTTTTGGGGCATCGAGGAAGACTATGAGCCCATTCCAAAAGAAGAACAAAAATCCAGTTGGCAGTTGCTCATGTCCATTCAGCAAAAGGATATTCTCTTAGGCCTCTTTTTGACCAGTATGACCATTCAAATGATCGCCCAATCTATTTCTCCAATCCTGCCTCTTTATGTGCGAGCTTTAGGGCAAAGAGATAACTTGATTTTTGTATCAGGGATGATTGTTTCGGCTATGGGAGTCTCTAGTATGCTCTTTTCAGGTTGGATGGGAAAACTCGGAGACCGAATCGGGAATCACCGGCTTTTATTAATCGCCCTTCTCTATAGTGGTTGCCTTTATATTCTCTGTGCCCAAGCGCAAACGCCTCTGCAATTAGGAGTTTTACGCTTCCTTTTTGGGATTGGGACTGGTGCCCTTTTACCAGGAGTTTCTGCTTTATTAAATCGCTTAACCCCTCCTGAAGGGATTTCTCGGATCTTTAGCTACAACCAGCTCTTTTACTACTTAGGTGGCGTGTTAGGGCCAATGATGGGATCGAGTATTTTCATGCATTTTGGCTATCATTGGGTTTTTTACGGCACAGCCCTCTTGGCCTTTACCGATTTGATTTTCCTCTTATTCTTATTTAGAAAGTATTTGAAAGTGAGAGACGTACGTGCGAATTAAAGTTCAATTGACCTGCACAAGCTGTGGGAGTCAGAATTATTTGACCAGTAAAAATACCAAAACCCATCCCGAAAAGATCGAGGTCTTGAAGTATTGTCCCAAGGAAAGAAAAGTAACCTTACATATTGAATCAAAATGATTTTCATGGTATAATAGTGAGGATTTTAAGGAGTTTTGAATATGAGCGGAGCATTAACAACTATTTTACTAGTATTATCAGTATTGATTATTATCGCAATTTTTATGCAACCAACAAAAAACCAATCGAGTAACGTCTTTGACGCTAGCTCAAATGACTTGTTTGAACGTTCAAAAGCGCGTGGTTTTGAAGCCGTGATGCAGCGTTTAACAGCCATTATGATCTTCTTTTGGTTATTGATCGCGATGATCTTAATGGTACTTTCTAGTAGATAAGATAGGCTCAGACAATGTCTTTGCCTATTTTTATTTTGCAAAACAAAGACACAATTAGATAGAAAAAAGGAGGCTGGATAACCAGCAAATACATTCATGAAAACAAGTATTAAAGAATATTTACAAGAGCATGACAAAGCCCAGATCAATGATCTGGCAGCAGCTCTAGGAAAAGAAGGATCTAAGGATTTTCGTGACTTGGTCAAAACCATCTCTCTGATGGAACGCCGTCACGAGTTGAAATTCGAGGATGATGGCTCTCTTCGGTTGGCTCAAAAGAAGGCCCCAGCCATTACCCTCAAGGGGATCTTTCATGCCCATAAAAATGGCTTTGGCTTTGTCAGTTTAGAAGGCGAAGAAGAGGACCTCTTTGTTGGTCAAAATGATGTCAACCACGCCATCGATGGGGATACTGTTGAGATCGTCATTACCAAGGTAGCAGACCGAAACAAAGGAACGGCAGCAGAAGCGAAGATTATTGATGTCTTGGATCATAGCGTCAAAACGGTTGTTGGACAAATTGTTCTGGATGAGGAAAAGCCCAAATATGCCGGCTACATTCGTTCGAAAAATCAAAAAATCAGCCAGCTGATCTATGTGAAGAAGCCAGCTATCCAATTGGAAGGTACCGAAATCCTCAAGGTTGAAATTGACCAATATCCGAGCCGCAAGCACAATTATTTTGTGTCAACTGTGCGGGATGTGGTTGGTCATGTGACAGATCCTGGAATTGATGTCTTGGAAGTGCTAGAATCCATGGATATCGTCTCAGAATTTCCAGAAGAAGTGCTGAAAGAGGCTGAGCAGGTTCCAGATGCACCGTCTGCAAAGGATTTAGAAGGACGTTTGGATCTACGAGAGGAGATTACCTTTACAATCGACGGAGCGGATGCCAAAGACTTGGACGATGCGGTCCATATCAAGCCACTCAAGAACGGCAATTTTGAGCTGGGGGTTCACATCGCAGATGTCTCTTATTACGTTACAGAAGGCTCAGCTCTTGATAAGGAAGCTCTAAATCGTGCAACCTCCGTCTATGTGACCGACAGAGTAGTACCCATGCTTCCAGAACGCTTGTCCAATGGGATCTGTTCTTTAAATCCGAATGTGGACCGCCTGACCCAGTCTGCCATCATGGAGATTGATCCCCATGGAAAGGTCGTCAAGCACACCATTATCCAAACGGTGATCAATACGACCTTCCGGATGACCTATAGTGACGTCAATGATATCTTAGCAGGCGACGAAGAAAAGGCTCAAGAGTTTAAGAAAATTGTCCCAAGTATTCATCAAATGGCCACCCTGCATGGTATTCTAGAAAGCATGCGGATTCGCCGAGGAGCCCTCAATTTTGATACCAATGAGGCTAAAATCCTAGTCAATAAAGAAGGAAAACCTGTCGACATTGTCCTCCGTCAAAGAGGGATTGCGGAGCGGATGATTGAGTCCTTTATGCTGATTGCCAATGAGACAGTGGCGGAGCACTTTACACGAATGAAACTGCCGTTCATCTACCGGATCCACGAAGATCCAAAGGCAGAAAAAGTACAGAAGTTTATCGATTATGCTTCTAGCTTTGGGATCCAGATCTATGGAACGGCTAGTGAGATGAGCCAAGAAGCCCTGCAAGAAATCATGCGCAAGGTCGAAGGAGAACCCTATGCAGATGTCCTTTCGATGATGTTGTTGCGCTCGATGCAACAGGCCCGTTACTCAGAGCACAACCATGGCCACTATGGGCTTGCTGCGGAATATTATACCCACTTTACCAGTCCCATTCGCCGGTATCCGGACCTGATGGTTCATCGAATGGTGCGCGAATACGGTAAATCCCAAGAAGTGGCAGAACACTTTGAACAAGTTCTTCCAGATATTGCCAGCCAATCCTCTAGTCGAGAGCGCCGGGCTATTGATGCAGAGCGAGAAGTAGAAGCCATGAAGAAGGCTGAATACATGGAAGACTATGTTGGGGAAGAGTACGATGCCGTGGTTTCTAGTGTAGTGAAATTTGGCCTCTTTGTGGAGTTGCCAAATACGGTCGAAGGGTTGATCCATATTACCAATCTTCCTGAATTCTACCATTTTAACGAACGGGATCTAACCCTTCGCGGGGAGAAATCTGGTATCACCTTCCGTGTCGGTCAGCAAATCCGGATCAAGGTCGAAAGAGCTGACAAGATGACCGGAGAGATTGATTTCTCTTATATTCCAAGTGAATGGGATATCGTCGAAAAAGGCCTCAAGGCCAAAGGACGTGACCGAGATGGCAATCGCAGGGATCGCAGACGCAAAGACAAAAAAGTTTCTAAGGGATCAACCACTAGAAAAGATGACAAACGGAAAGATTCTTCATCTAAATCCAAAAAGAAAAAAGGGAAGAAACCTTTTTACAAGGAAGTAGCAAAGAAAGGAGCCAAACATGGCAAAGGGCGAAGGAAAGGTAGTCGCACAAAATAAAAAGGCGAGACATGACTACACCATCGTGGATACAATAGAAGCAGGGATGGTGCTGACAGGTACAGAGATCAAAAGTGTCCGTGCAGCACGCATTAACTTGAAAGATGGTTTTGCACAAGTTAAAAATGGAGAAGTTTGGCTCAGCAACGTCCATATTGCCCCTTATGAGGAAGGCAATATCTGGAATCAAGATCCAGACCGTCGTCGCAAGCTTCTTCTTCATAAAAAGCAAATCCAAAAGCTGGACCAAGAAACCAAAGGGACAGGAATGACCCTGGTGCCTTTAAAGGTCTATCTCAAGGATGGCTATGCCAAATTGCTTTTGGGACTCGCTAAAGGGAAACATGATTATGACAAGCGTGAATCCATCAAACGTCGGGAACAAAACCGGGATATCGCACGGGTCATGAAACAATACAATACACGTTAAACTAAAAAGGCAATTCTGAAACTTGTTTCAGAATTGCCTTTTTTCTCGGAGACGGGGCCTTTTTTCTAACTTGTAAAAAGGGGCTTTTTCCTGTATGATAAGAGTACTGAAAGAATAAGGAGAAGCCACATGACACAAAAATTGATCGCCTACAAGCGCATGCCTATCTGGACCAAGGATACTATGCCAGAAGCTCTTCAAAGAAAGCACAATACCAAGGTAGGAACCTGGGGGAAGATTACGGTTCTAAAAGGTCAGTTAAGATTTATTGAATTGACAGCAGAGGGAGAAGAAATCGCGAGCCACCTTTTTGAAGCAGGAGCAGAGAACCCCATGGCCGAGCCCCAGGCCTGGCACCGTGTCGAAGCGGCGACTGATGATGTGGAGTGGTACTTGGAATTTTACTGTGAGCCAAAAGACTATTTTCCTAAAAAGTACAATACCAACCCTGTCCATTCAGAGGTACTAGAAGCAGTGGGAATTGTCCCGGCTGGAAAGGCGCTGGATCTAGGATGTGGGCAAGGACGCAATGCTCTCTTTTTGGCCCAACATGGCTTTGATGTGACAGCAGTAGATCAAAATGAATTGGCTCTTGAGATCTTACAAAGTATTGTCGCTGAGGAAGATATGGACATGCCAGTGGGACTCTACGATATCAATGCTGCTGCTCTCACCCAAAACTATGATTTCATCGTGTCAACTGTGGTCCTCATGTTTTTAGAGGCTGATCGCATTCCAGCGATTATTCGCAATATGCAAGAGCATACCAATCCAGGTGGCTACAATCTCATTGTCTGTGCTATGGATACAGAAGATTATCCTTGTCAGATGCCCTTCTCGTTTACCTTCAAAGAAGGAGAATTGGCAGAGTACTACAAGGATTGGGAATTGGTCAAGTACAATGAAAATCCTGGCCACCTCCATCGTCGAGATGAGAATGGCAATCGCATTCAACTCCGATTTGCAACCATGTTGGCAAAGAAAAAATAAAGAAAAAGCAGGATGTCAGGATCCTGCCTTTTTGCTTTCTTACAAACAAGTTGAACAAGGTGATCAGATCTTTTTTCATTTGCCAAAAGAAAAACCTTCTCCAGAAGGGTAGGAAAAGGTTAGGGGATTTAGTTCCAGCTAGCAAAGTCGCAGACACTGAGAATGATCGTTCCAATTTCAATGGGGTCCTCTTTGGCACCCGATTCTAACCAGGTAACAATTACAGATTCGATCGTAGCGATGAAAATTTCTAGACCATACTTGTATGGAACTTGAAAGTCTGAAATGATGTGTTCTTTAGCGTGGGGAGTATCGTCCAGTGCATGAAGGGTAAAACTTCTTACCAATTTACTAAAGTCCGAGCAACAGGATTGTGACAATGCATATATAAAATCATAATTCTCTTTAATAGCGGTCAACACATTGAGAAAGTTTACCTTGACAGGACTTCCTTCAATGAAGAGGCTATCCAATTCTTGCATCATGTCCATTTTCATTTGCTCAAACATGTCGTATTTATCGACATAATGCAGATAGAAGGTCCCGCGGTTAATTCCAGCGGTTTCGGTTAATTGTCGAATAGTGATGCTGTCAAAAGGTTGTTGTAAGAGGAGTTTTGAGAGTGCATTCCGTAAGTCTGACTTGGTTGTTGTTTGTCTTTGGCGTACCATATGTTCCTTTCTATAGTTGTATAAATCTGTTTCTATTTGTTTGATATTGAAATAATTTATAGGTTAAATAATTTCACGACACTAACAAATAGCATTATACTCCAAAAATATAAATTAGACAATAATTCTCATTTTTGTACAGATAACGAAAAGTGTACAAAAAATTTACAAATTTATGAATGACGGGCACTGACAAGATTTTGTGAAAACCTCACAATAATTAGTGATTTAAATTAATTCCCTCCTAAAAAAATGGTCAGGAAATTTTTAGGAAAAGGAGGAACAAGATGAAGGGATGAACAAAAAACCAGCACCTTTTAAAGTGCTGGTCTCTTTATTTGATAAAAGTCGTCACAATCAAATTGAAATTTAAGATGGTTAAGACAATCGCAACGAGATAGCCTAAGAAGGTATTCCATTTCGCATTGACATGCTCTCCCATGATTTCCTTGTTGGAGGTGAAATAAACCAGAGGGAAGATGGAGAAAGGAAGTGCCGCTGATAGGAAGACTTGAGAATATACCAGAAGGTCATCGAGGACATGTTCTTGGTCACCGAATAAAATTGCGACAATGATAACGGGAAGAAGGGCAATGATCCGAGTCATGAGACGCACCACCCATTGTGGTAGTCTGAATCGCAAGAAACCTTCCATAACGATTTGACCGGTTAGGGTCCCAGTAATGGTTGAATTTTGACCACTAGCCAACAAAGCGATGGCAAAGAGGGTGGATAAGAAAGGGCTAGCGATGGCACCAGCAATATGGTTATCCTTGAGGGCATTGTACATGCTAGAGAAAGCACCAATCTTATCTCCATGTCCGAAAAAGAGAGCCGCTCCAAGAATCAAGAGGAGGGAGTTGACGACAAAAGCCAAACTCAATTCAATATTTGAATCCCAGGTCATAAAGCGCACTGCCCGTTTGATATCTGCTGGATCTTTGTAATCGACCTTTCGCGTTTGCGAAATGGAAGAGTGGAGGTAGAGGTTGTGGGGCATTACTGTTGCCCCGATGATTCCAAGCGCCAAGGTCAAGGCTTCATTTCCTTTTGGAAGACCAATTCCCAGTACTTCTTTTTGAGGCAGGAAGCCAGCGAAGATTCCCCCGATATCTGGTTTCGAAAGAAAGACGAGATAACCAAAAATCGCAAGAATCGTGAGGATCAAGGTTGATACGATGGCCTCGATCTTTCGAAATCCTAGATGCATGAGCCCGAGTAATAGGAAGACATCAAAGATGGTGATCAGAATGGAAAAGAGTAAAGGCCAACCAAAGAGGAGGTGGAGGGCAATCCCTGAGCCGATGACTTCTGCTAAATCTGTCGCCATCAGGGCAAGCTCGATCACAATCCAAAGGGTATAGCGAAGCCATTTTGGCAAGTGATGGGCGGTTGTTTGGGCCAGGTCTTTACGATGGACAATCCCTAATTTCCCAGCCATTTGTTGCAACTGCATGGCGATCAAAGACGAGAGAAGAACCACTGATAAGAGGAGGTAGCGGTATTGTGCCCCTCCGACCACACTGGTAATCCAGTTTCCCGGGTCCATATAGCCGACAGCTACCAGACTTCCTGGTCCTGAAAAGAGTAGAAGAGTCTTCCAAAAGGGGATGCCTTTTGGCACGTCAATAGACTGGTTGATTTCTTGAAGTGATTTCCTTTCAAACTGTTGTAAACTCACGATGAGCCTTCTTTCTAAGAATAAATCAATTTCTCTCCAATTATAGCATAAAATTTATAATAGTTCATGATAATTAGAGGTTTTCTTGCCCTTTTTAGTGAAAAATACTTTGAAAATCAAATAAATAGAAAAAAAGGAACTTCCTATAAATAGTTGTTTCAGGCTGAAAGATTTTTGAGGCTTTGTTATAATGGATAGTAGGAGAAGATCATGACTAAAATTGCTTTACTTTCAGATATTCATGGAAATACGACAGCTTTGGAAGCTGTCCTAGAGGATAGTCGAAAAGCCAAGGTGGATGAATATTGGCTCTTGGGAGATAGTTTGATGCCTGGAACAGGCAGACGCGCTCTTTTGGAGCTGTTAGAGGAGCTTCCTATTACGGTGAAAGTCCTTGGAAACTGGGAAGATAGTCTTTGGCGCGCCATGAGGGGGATGTTGGATGAGACTAGACCAAGTCATCGCTACCTTATGCGCCAGTGTCAATATATTCTTGAAGAAATCACGCCTCAGGAAATTGAAGCCATGCAGGAAATGCCTATGCAGGTCCATAGAGAAATTGCCGGTTTAAAGATCGGCATTACCCACCACTTACCCGATAAGAATTGGGGTCGGGAATTGATCCACATTGGTGAGCAGAAGGATTTTGATTGCTTGGTGACAAACCCGTCTTGTGATATTGCAGTCTACGGACACATTCACCAGCAGTTTTTTCGCTACGGGACAGGAGGAGAACTGATCATCAATCCTGGCTCAATCGGTCAACCTTTCATTTTGGAAAAGAATCTTCGCAAGGATCTTCGGGCCATGTATGCCATTCTTGAATTTGATCAACTGGGTGTAAAAGATATCGATTTTAGACGGGTGGATTATGATGTGCAAAAAGAACTCCAACTTGCTAAAGACCTCCATCTTCCTTATTATCAAGTGTATTATGAAAGTTTGGTCAATGGCATTCATCATACCCACAATCATGAGCTACTTCATGAGATTGAGCAGAGAGAAGGTCATGATCGAGAAATCGATGCTTGGTTAGAGGACTTTTTCCAATAGTGTAACTGTTGACATTACAACAAAAACTAGTATAATAAGAGTAGTAAGAGTCATCTGTTGACAATCATCCAATGGATGCCACTTTCAGAACAGGCAGAAAGGAGTAAAGACATGCAAATTTCGAGTCGCTTTACCATTGGGACTCATGTCTTGATCATGATTGCTCTACAAGGAGAAAAAACAAAAGTAACCAGTGATTTTTTGGCAGGAAGTGTTGGTGTGAACCCTGTTATTATTCGAAAGACCTTGTCTCAGTTAAAGAAAGCGGGATTGATCCATGTAGCGCGTGGGACAGGCGGAGCTGAACTCGCAAAAGCGGCCGATGAGATCAGTCTGCTGGATATCTATCAAGCGGTCGAATGCTTAGGTTCGACAGGCCAATTATTTGGTTTCCATGAAAACCCCAATCCAAATTGCCCAATAGGTCACAATATCCACCATGTCTTAGATGGGAAGCTTGAAGATATTCAGACTGCCATGGAAAAAGAGATGGCTCAAACCAGCCTAAAAGAAGTCGTAGAAGACGCGCAGAAAAGAATGGATCTCGAATCGGTTTCATAAGAAAAATGAGAGTGGGACAGAAATCGGTCATTCGTTAGAATTCGATTTCGTCGTCCCACCTCCGCACAGCTTCAACAGTCTGGGAGACTGTTGAAGGTTGCAGATAAAGGAAACATAGTTTCCGTCAACATAGGGCATCTTTGAAGCTTAAAAAGCGAACAAAGACTTAGGATACTTGCTTCGCAAGTTCTATCCGCCACCTCAAAGCAGTGCTTTGAGCACTCAACCACTGCGTCTTGCTCGACAATCCAAAGACAATTGAGAGGCTAGGACTTTTGTCCCAGCCTCATTTT
>CAUUAM010000011.1:0-24461 GCA_963543165.1 uncultured Streptococcus sp.
AGGTGGGACGACGAAATCGAATTCTAACGAATGACCGATTTCTGTCCCACTCTCTATTTTTTCTTTGTATCAAAAAAATGTACTTAAAATACAAAAAAGCATATATATTAGCTTGTTTTATCAAAGTAAATCGATTATAATGAAAAAAGATGGGTTGTGCTAAAAATCACAATATGTAGTGATAATTTTTTGATCAGCCTACCTTATCTAGTAGATTGTGAAAAAGGAGAATCTTCGTTTATGAAACAGCGGCTCTATTCTGTTGTGACAACAGTTGCCCTATTTTTGTTAGTGGCTTTAGGATTTGCAAGGCCCCATCATCTCACTAAAGTACAGGCAGATACGATCAATGATGTCGTGACATCTGTAACTATCTCCAAATCAACGGGTGGCGCGCTTACAGATCCATTGGGAGTATGGGAAAGTTTTCAGGTGGAAGCCAACTTTGTCCTTCCAAATGGGCGAGTAAAAGCTGGAGATCAGACAGTCATTCAGCTTGGAAATGATTTTAAGGTCTTTGAAATGGACACCATTGACCTGCTTGATCCAAGTGGTCAAAAAGTTGCGACGGCAACGGTAGATGATCAACGAAAAGTCATCACCGTGACCTATACAGACTATCCTGAAAGAATGGCCAATGTGACAGGGAAACTGCGCTTTTTTGCGCGTGTAGATCACTCGGTTGTGAAGGAGAAAAAGACGCTTGACTTTACTCTAAAAGTGGATAAAAACGTCATTTCAGGTGGAAAGATCGATTATAAAGGAGTCAATCCGGGCGAGAATCCCCCAACTCCGGAAGTCTTTAGCAAATGGGGCTGGACCAATTCAGGTGACAAATTAAAATTAACCTATACCTTGAACATCAATCAAGGACATACTGCTCTCCATAATATTGATATTCAAGACCAACTGGACTTTACAGACGGGAAGATCAAGCCTGATTCGATCAGAATTCATACAGGAACTTGGAAGGTCAGCAACGAAGATGGTGCCTATCATTTGCGAGACACCACGAATGTTACCAAGAATTATTCGCCTGTAGTGGGTGCAGATGGGCGATCTTTAACTGTTCACATTGGCGATCTAGAGCCTACCCAGGGTATGACCATTCGCTATGATGTCTATTTGGATAAGGTCCCAGCCATCAATACCAAATATAAAAACAATGCGACCATGACGGCGACAGAAATCAAGGAACAAAATAAGGATGCTGTCATCCGCTATCAATTCCTTGATGGCAACTTCAATGGTGAGAAATATTCCTTCACCATCCATAAAAAAGGAGAAAATGGTCAAGCTCTTGCAGGTGCTGTCTTTGCAGTGACAGCAGATGATACTGGTGAGCAAGTCGGAACCATTACCACAGATGAGAACGGTACAGGAACTATTACTGGCTTGATCAAGCAAGCTTATACAGTTCAAGAAATTCAAGCTCCAACAGGATACGTCCTCTCAGAAGAGCCAATCAAAATCAGCCGAGAAGATTTTGGAAATGACCTTGCGGTTTCCCGTGAAGTCGTAAACAAAAAAGAAAAAACTAGCATTTCTGGTCAAAAAACATGGAATGACAATGACAATCATGATGGCAAACGCCCATCAAAAATCACCGTCAATCTTTTAGCCAACGGTAGCAAAGTTGCTTCAAAAGAAGTGAAACCAAATGCAGAAGGAAATTGGCTCTATCAGTTTGACAATCTTGATCTTGTTGACGATGCTGGTAATCTCATTACCTACACAGTTTCAGAAGAACCTGTTGCAGGATATGAAACAAGTGTTGAAGGAACGAATATTACCAACACTCGTACACCAGAAGTGACAGAAGTAGCGGTTAAGAAGATTTGGGATGATAAGGAAAATAAAGATGGCCTTCGTCCAGATAAGGTAACAGTCCGTCTGCTTGCAGATGGTCAAGAATTGGCTGTGAAAGAAATCACTGCTACTGACAATTGGCAGGCAAGCTTTACGGATCTACCAGTATTCAAGGAAGGCAAGAAGATCGCCTACACGATTACTGAGGATCCAGTAGCGGGGTATACAGCAAGGATCGATGGTTTCACGGTCACCAACCGTCATGTACCACCGACAACTCCGCCAAGTACGCCTCCAACGCCACCGTCTACGACTACGCCACCACCATCATCAACAACACCGCCTACGACTCCATCGACAACCACACCAGAGAAACCAGAAACACCAGCTACACCAACAGAAGGAAAGAGAAAAATTCTTCCATCAACTGGTGAAGTCGTTGCTTATGGGTTGACCATACTTGGTGCACTCTTAGCAGTGTTTGCTTTGGCTTTGCTCTTGCGTGGTAAACGGAAAGAAAAATAAGATTCATACAGTTAAAAGGCAAATATTCTAACAGATATTTGTCTTTTTGAATAACTTGCTAGAAAAATGAATTCATTAAGCTGTCCAAATTCTTGAGGTGCAACCTAGAGAAGAGGAATGGGGCCTTTCTAAAATGGATCTGCCCTTAAAAATTCATCTGGAAGGAAACATAAGTGTTTGACAGAAAGATGAAATCTTGATAGAATGGATAGGTCGAATAGACAACTAACTCTTTCTTGGTAGCAGGATATGCCAAACCTGCCACTCGGATAGAGCATAAAGAAAAGGAGCTTATCATGGCAATCTCAAAAGAGAAAAAAAATGAAATCATTGCACAATACGCACGTCACGAAGGTGACACTGGTTCAGTAGAGGTTCAAGTTGCTGTCCTTACTTGGGAAATCAACCACCTTAACGAACATATCAAACAACACAAAAAAGACCACGCTACTTACCGTGGTTTGATGAAGAAAATCGGTCGCCGTCGTAACTTGTTGGCTTACCTTCGTACAAACGACGTTAACCGTTACCGTGAGTTGATCAACTCTCTTGGACTTCGTCGTTAATCTGCTCTATTTTCCACTTACGTTGCGTTGTCACCTTGCCTTGATATACTCAAGTATGATCTTCGGCTTCGGTTCCTAGCATCGTAAGGTAAAATAAACCAGATTCATCTCCCTCCGGGGAGATTTTTTATTTTCACTAGGATTTTAGCCCGAGCTCAAAACAGCTCTCTGGATTCAGGGAGCTGTTTTTGTTGTCTTTCGTTATGAAATAGGATCCATCAACTGAGCAAATCGTTTTATTTGACAGATGTAATAAGCGGAGTTACAATATGATGTATCTTAAGAAATAGAGGTTACTGATATGATTGAAATTACATATCTAGATGGTGCAAAACAAGAAAGAGTCATGCATTTTGATTCTTATGAAGAGTTTGAACGCTCCCAACAGACCTGCTTGATTGGTGTGGCGGATTACTATCCAGTACAAAAATTGACCTATAATGGGCACGAACTTGATTACCACGGAACTTACGGAGATGTCTTCTTCTATTTGATGAAGCAAGACCTCGATCAATACAAAAACTAAAGGAGAAAAGCAATGGCAAAAGCAATTACAGATGCAACATTTGAAGCAGAAACCAAAGAAGGCTTGGTCTTGGTAGACTTTTGGGCGACCTGGTGTGGTCCCTGTCGCATGCAAGCTCCTATCCTAGAAAAATTATCCCAAGAACTTTCGGAAGATGAGTTAAAAATCCTAAAAATGGATGTAGACGAAAATCCAGAAACGGCGCGTGCTTTCGGCATTATGTCCATTCCAACCTTGCTCTTTAAAAAAGATGGGCAGGTTGTCAAACAAGTCGCAGGGGTACACACCGCGGCACAAATTAAGGCCATTGTAGCAGAGTTGAGTTAAAAAGGAAAAAAGCTAAAGAGGAATGATTCTTCTTTAGCTTTTTTTATGCGCGATGACATTCGTTTCCATTAGAGAGCTTACCATGCTAATCCAATATTGGCTATTTCTTTTTTTGAAGCGAATTGCCCATTTGGTCTGTGCCATCTTCCACTTGCATCTCTATAATACCCTCCGCCCGAAACAGTTTGATTTTGTACTTGTTGTTGCTGCGCTTGTTGGGCAGCTGCAGCTTGTCTTGCTTGTTCAGCGGCTGCGGCTTGTCGAGCTCGTTCGGCTTCAGCAGCTTGTTGTTCCCTGACAGTAATGGCATTTTGTACTAATCCAACACGATGAGTTAAGCGGTCTTTTGTTCCTTGATCCGCTACATTTGCGATGGCAGCTTGTGCTGGGGCAATATTTTCTGTTACTTGATTGTTTTCTAAGGCTTGTACAGAAGCTTCAGCTTGCTCTGCAAGTTGTTTTGCTTCAGCCTCTTTCTTTTCACGTTCTTCTTTTTCTTTTCGTTCTTGTTCTTCTTTTGCCTTTTTCTCGCGTTCTTCTCTTTCTTTTCGTTCTTGTTCTTCTTTTGCTTTTCTCTCTTTTTCTGCTTTTTCTTTCTCAGCTTTCTCTTTTTCTTCTGCTTCCTTTTCACGTTTTGCTTCAGCCTCTTTTTTCGCATTCTCGTCTTTTTTAGACGGAGTGGATGCAAAATGAGTAGCTTGAGTTTGCTCTTCTTGCTTAGTGGAAGCTATATTGGGATTGATTAAGTAGGTGCCTCCGACTGCAAGAACGGAAGCAATAGCAGCGATATTTCTTTTCGTAGCGTTGGGTTTCTTTTTAGCAAAATACCATGCAAATCCTATACCGGCAAAAAAGAGGAGTGGAAGAATGATCTCGGGATTAAAAATCATAAAGAGGATTCCGAGACCATAAAGAAGAACTTTCCAAACTGGTTGGGCCATGATATAATCGACAAACTTTTTCATTTTATTCTCCATATTTAGTAATATTTTTCACAATAATCATACCACAATATAAGAGCGCTTTCAATCACTAACTGGTAATATTTAATTAAAAAAATCAGACTTAGAATAAACTAAGTCTGAAAATTGTACTTATTCTCCCAATTCTGCACTGTAAGCAATGATTTGATCGACAGTGTCTGAAAGGAACTGAATCGTATCGCGAAGTGGTTTGTCAGTTGAGATATCTGCTCCGATAATCATAGCAGACTCAAGTGGGGTCTTGCTGCCACCTGATTTGAGGAGGTCCAGCCAATCTTTAGCTCCGTTTTCGGAGTTCTTCAAATGGAGGTAACCTGCGGTTGAGATAACTAGGCCAGCTGAGTAAGTGTAGCTGTATAGTCCCATGTAGTAGTGGCTTTGGCGCATCCAGGTCAAGGCTGCATCGTCATCGATTTCAACGGCGTCGCCCCAGAATTCGGTTAAGACTTCCTTCATGATGCTGTTGAGCTTGCTAGCTCCGAAGGTACCGCCTTCTTCGATCAGGGTGTAAACCTTGCGTTGGAAGGCAGCCTCCAACAAGTGGGTGATGAAGTTGTGGAAGTAGGTATCTGTCAAACGGTGAGCCAGAGCAAAGCGCTTTTGACGAGGATCGTCAAATTGGTGTTCCAAATAGTCGCTAAGGAGAAGCTCGTTAAAGGTAGAAGGAGCTTCCACATAGTAGGTTGACATGTGGGCGTTAAAGTAGCTTTGGTTGTTGTCTGAGAAGATGAATTGACCAGAGTGTCCGATCTCGTGGATCAGGGTATAAACATCGCTCATGCGCCCTGTCCAACTCATGAGGACATAAGGATGGACGCGATAGGGGTCAGCTGCATAACCACCGGAATCCTTGCCTTCATTGGCCGCAAAGTCGACCCAGCGTTCGGTTTGGTAGCGAGCAATTTCACGAGAATATTCTTCTCCAAGAGGTGCTACAGATTTCATGACCAAGTCATACGCATCATCAATGGTAACATCAGGGTTGAGTGCACTGTCTAAGTCCAACTTCCAATCAGCAAAGGTCATTTTTTCAAGGCCGTTGACCTTAGCTACGTGTTTAAGGAATTTTTGAGCGACCGGTGCGAAGTCCTTCATGATCAGGTCAATCTGACGGTCAAACATAGAACGATCCACTTCCTGCTCAGCTAGGAGATAGTCAAAGACAGAGTCGTAACCTCGCATATCAGCGATCAGCTTTTCAGACTTGACTTGAGCTAGATAGGTAGCAGCAGCAGTGTTTTGGTGTTTGCGCAATCCTTCTGAGAAAGAACGAAAGGCTTTTTCACGGACTTCCGCATTTTCATGGTTTTGGTAGAAGTTTTCATAGGTGACAAAGCTATTCTTGTAAACTTTTCCATCTACTTCAAAATCAGCCATTTCAAAGTCACCTGCCCGCATCTTGGTGTAGATGTCTTGTGGTCCGTAGAAGACTTCACCAAGGTTGGTCAAAGTTTTTTCCACATCAGCTCCCAAGTAGTGAGCTTTTTTGATTTTAGCTTGGCGAATAGCAAAAGTGAGGTGAGGGAGTTTTCCCAGACGTTCGAGGACCTCTTCGTCCGCTTCTACCAAAGCATCGTCAAAGAAGGAAAGTTCGACGCTGGCCCAAGTTTCGAAATCCATCCCCGCTTGAGCAATTTCCGCAAAAGCTTCATCGCCAAAGTCCGTTGTTTGGGGCATAAAGCTGTAGTTGCCAATGTGGCTGAGTTGGATCTGAATCTGTTCAAAGATGGCAAAGGCAGCTTCAAAGTCTTCAAAGGTGTGAAGCTTGCCCTTGTAGTTGCGGACAAATTCATTGATTTCCTCGCGCGTCTTTTCAATGGCACGCAAGAAGTCTTCCTGGTCTTGGTAGAGGGCTGTGAGATCCCAGAGTTCGTTCTCAGGAAATTCAGAACGTTTTTTTAATTCCATAGTGTTCTCCTTTTTGATCAAATAACTATACTAAGTATAGCAGAAAAAGCGGTAGAAACATAGAGGGAGAGAGGAAATGCTTGTGTAAAAATCTTGAAAAGAGCTGGAAAAATCGACCATTTTTGATATACTAGGATAGATATGAGGAGGTTTTTATGAAAAAGGTTATGATTACACTATTGGCGGGTGCGTCCGTTTTATCTTTGGTGGCTTGTGCTCCCAAACGCTATGAGCGTAAGCATGGGCCAGTGGATTCTTCATCTGCAGCACAATCGTCTAAGAAGGCCAATGAAAAAACAGAAGAAAGCCAGTCAAATGAAGAGAATGAGGAAGCGATTGGGACCTTGTCAAAAGCGGACAAAGCGGATATCTATTCGATTATTGAAAACAGTGCGTCTTTGACCTATTCACTTCAGGTGCAACCGACTCGTTTGCTGGAGTTGGACAATGATCACGGCGCGATTGACGGCTACCCGCAAGACATGTTCATTGATTACTACAATACCTACACACCGGGAACTTATAATTTACAAGATATCATTGATAAATTGAATGCAGAAGAAACATCGGATTCTATCCGTAGTCTTTCACAAGACAAACTGATCCAATTAACCAATGAAAAGAAAGACGGCTGGATCTATTCGACAAAAGACAAGGCCTTCTATGAAGTTGTTCCTGGCGGTCGTGGAGGAGCGATGCCACCGATGGAGATTCCTTCACCTGATGAATGGGTGATCAATGAAGATTCGGTTGAAGTGACCACATCGATCCAAGGGACTTCTGAACCCTACAGACACTTTGTTTTGAAACGCAATCACAAGAAATACAAGGGTGGGGCGCATAAAACACGCTTTTATGTATACAGCATGGAATTCGTCAAATCGTAAAAATAAATGAAGGCTATACCTAGCTCTAAAATTTTTATATAGAACTTACGGAAGATTCGCAGAAAAAGGCTCTCAAAGCCTTTTTCTTTTGGGCTTGAATATGTTAAAATAAAAGGTATACGTGCTTGGATACAAAGATGAGGATATAACCTACAGATGGGGTGTTGAAATCAATGCTTTTTAACGTCCTTGGTATCTTGGGAATTGAACCCGGCCGAAAAGCTGTGTAAAAAAGATAAACTGTCTTGTCTTCATCGAAGACTGCGTCATTTTCCTATTTTCATACGGGATTCTTCACGCCCTTTGTATCCTGATTTTTGTAGGCAAGTCGTATAATTTTATCAATCCAAAGGGGATTACAATGACAAAACAAGTGTTTCAAACGACTTTTGCGGGTCGTGAGTTAATCGTAGAGACTGGTCAGGTTGCTAAGCAAGCAAATGGCTCTGTTGTCGTGCGTTACGGTGAGTCAACTGTCTTGACGGCAGCTGTCATGTCTAAGAAGATGGCAACTGGGGATTTCTTCCCACTTCAAGTCAACTACGAAGAAAAAATGTATGCGGCTGGGAAGTTTCCTGGTGGCTTTATGAAACGGGAAGGACGTCCTTCAACAGATGCGACGTTGACAGCGCGTTTGATTGACCGTCCGATCCGTCCGATGTTTGCAGAAGGTTTCCGTAACGAAGTGCAAGTGATCAATACGGTTCTTTCTTACGATGAAAATGCATCTGCACCAATGGCATCTATGTTTGGTTCATCATTGGCCTTGTCTATCTCAGATATTCCATTTGATGGCCCTATCGCTGGAGTACAAGTAGGTTATGTCGATGGGGAAATCGTCATCAACCCTACTCAAGAACAAGCAGAACGCTCTCTTCTTGAATTGACAGTGGCAGGTACCAAGCACGCTATCAACATGGTAGAGTCTGGTGCTAAAGAATTGTCAGAAGAAATCATGTTGGAAGCTCTTCTGAAAGGACACGAAGCCGTTAAAGAATTGATTGCCTTCCAAGAAGAAATCGTAGCAGCAGTTGGGAAAGAAAAAGCAGAAGTGGAATTGCTTCATGTAGATGCTGAATTGCAAGCTGAAATCATCGCAGCCTACAACAGTGACCTTCAAAAAGCGGTCCAAGTAGAAGAAAAATTGGCCCGTGAAGCTGCGACCCAAGCAGTGAAAGACCAAGTCACAGCAATTTACGAAGAAAAATATGCAGACCATGAAGAATTTGACCGGATTATGCGGGATGTGGCTGAAATCTTGGAACAAATGGAACACGCAGAAGTGCGCCGTCTAATCACCGAAGACAAGGTCCGTCCTGACGGTCGTAAGGTCGATGAAATCCGTCCTTTGGATGCGCAAGTCGACTTCCTTCCTCGTGTGCACGGTTCAGGTCTCTTTACGCGTGGACAAACGCAAGCTCTTTCAGTCTTGACCTTGGCCCCAATGGGTGAAACGCAAATCATCGATGGTTTGGATCCAGAGTACAAGAAACGCTTTATGCACCACTACAACTTCCCTCAATACTCTGTAGGGGAAACAGGCCGTTATGGTGCGCCAGGTCGTCGGGAGATTGGTCACGGTGCTCTCGGTGAGCGTGCTCTTGCGCAAGTCTTGCCAAGCTTGGAAGAATTCCCATATGCGATTCGTTTGGTAGCAGAAGTCTTGGAATCAAATGGTTCTTCATCTCAAGCTTCTATCTGTGCGGGAACGCTTGCCCTTATGGCTGGTGGTGTGCCAATCAAGGCGCCAGTAGCTGGTATTGCGATGGGACTTATCTCAGATGGAAATAACTATACAGTCTTGACAGATATCCAAGGTTTGGAAGACCACTTTGGAGACATGGACTTCAAGGTTGCAGGTACGCGTGACGGGATTACAGCCCTTCAAATGGATATCAAGATCCAAGGGATTACTGCAGAAATCTTGACTGAGGCTCTTGCCCAAGCCAAGAAAGCTCGTTTTGAAATCCTTGATGTGATCGAAGCAACCATTCCAGAAGTTCGTCCAGAATTGGCTCCAACCGCTCCGAAAATTGATACTATCAAGATTGATGTGGACAAGATTAAGATTGTCATCGGTAAGGGTGGAGAAACGATCGACAAGATCATCGCTGAAACGGGCGTTAAGATTGATATTGACGAAGAAGGTAATGTATCTATCTACTCTAGTGACCAAGATGCTATTAACCGTGCCAAAGAAATCATTGTTGGTTTGGTTCGTGAAGCGAAAGTGGATGAAGTCTACCATGCTAAAGTCGTTCGTATCGAGAAATTCGGTGCCTTTGTCAATCTCTTTGACAAAACGGATGCCCTCGTTCACATCTCTGAAATGGCTTGGACACGCACCAACCGTGTCGAAGACTTGGTAGCCATCGGTGATGAAGTCGATGTGAAGATTATCAAGATTGACGAAAAAGGTCGTGTCGATGCTTCGATGAAGGCTCTTCTTCCTCGTCCACCAAAACCAGAAAACAGTGAAGAAAACGGTGAAAAGACTCATCGCCATGGCGATCGTCCTCGTCACCACAACAAAGACTACAAACCTAAAAAAGACTTTACCATTACACAAAAAGATTCAGAATAATGATTAGAAAAGGAGGAGCACGGTATGGGATGGTGGCGTGAAACCATTGATATTGTAAAAGAAAATGACCCAGCAGCACGTACCTCGCTGGAGGTCCTCTTGACCTATCCAGGCGTTAAAGCACTGGCAGCTCACCGTGTTTCCCACTTTTTGTGGAATCATGGCTTTAAGCTTCTAGCTCGGATGCATAGTCAGTTCTGGCGTTTTTGGACCCAGATTGAGATCCATCCAGGTGCGACCATTGCTTCTGGTGTCTTTATCGACCATGGAGCGGGCCTCGTGATTGGAGAAACGGCCATTGTTGAAAAAGGCGTCATGCTTTATCACGGGGTGACGCTCGGTGGAACTGGGAAGGATACAGGGAAGCGCCATCCAACGGTTCGTGAAGGAGCTTTAGTCTCTGCCCATGCTCAGGTCATCGGCCCTATTGAGATAGGGGCCAAGGCCAAGGTTGGAGCAGGAGCGGTCGTAGTTTCCGATGTACCGAGTGATGTGACCGTTGTCGGTGTTCCTGCTAAGATTGTACGGGTGCACGGTCGAAAAGATGAACCGGTCATTCACCAAGAAGAAGAGAAGCGTGAATACTACGTGAATAAGATGGAGCATGCTAAGGAAGCCAGTCATCGGTCTTCTAGCTTGTAAGGAGATAGCTACGTGATTCAAGCAACCAATACATTGAATGACCACCAACTATTGGAAGCAAAGGCTCTGATTGCTACCTGTCAGAACGATGACGGTACCTATCGTGATCCCTATCTCTCCAATATGCTTAATTTTGACCCAGATATGCCCGCCTTTTTTCTCTATTATGAAAACGGCGAACTTGTTGGCCTATTGACGGTCTATGCTGATGACCCAGATGTGGATGTGACGATCCTGGTCCACCCCAATCATCGTCGTCAAGGCATTGCGCGGGCTTTGTATAGAAGTTTTGAGAAAGAAACGGCCTCTTATCCAATTGAGTCTGTCACTTTTCAGACAGAGCGTATATTTCTAGAGCGTCATCCTGATTTTGCCAGCAACTGGGGACTGGTTGAGGATGAAGAGACAGAAACATGGTTAGGACGTGATCGAACCGCTTATGCATTAGATTCCCATTCGGATGTCGATGTGCTCTTGGCGGAACCTTCTTATCTTGAAGCCATTGCGAAGCTCCATCATCAAACGTTTTCTGATGAAACGGAACCGCCGGAATTAAGCCACAGATACATTTCTGAGGCCTTGAAGGATCCCGACAGCCTACTTTATATTTTACTCAAGGATGGTCAAGTCATTGGGGTTTGTACTGTCGATGTATCTGGAACTAGCAACTATCTCTATGGACTTGCAGTTGTAGAAGATTATCGTGGAAAAGGCTACGGAAGTTATCTAGCAAAATCCCTTGTCAACCAACTGATTGAGCAAAATGACAAGGCATTTCAGATTGCCGTGGAAGACAGCAACCTAGGTGCCAAACGCCTATATGAAAAGATTGGCTTTGTCAAACAGACCCAGGTGATTTATTTGAAACCAAAAGTGTAGAAATAGAAAGGAAATGAAGCGTGTTAAAAATTTATGATACCATGTCTCGTGATCTGCGAGAATTTGTCCCTATCGAGGAAGGCAAGGTCCGCATGTATGTCTGTGGGCCGACTGTTTACAACTATATCCACGTTGGGAATGCCCGTTCAACGGTAGCCTTTGACACCATTCGTCGCTACTTTGAATATCGTGGCTACGAAGTTGCCTACATTTCCAACTTTACCGATGTGGATGATAAGATCATCAACCGTGCCAAGGAAGAAGGCATTACCCCGCAGGAAGTGGCAGACAAGTACATCGCGGCCTTTCGTGAAGATGTGACGGCTCTAGGGGTCAAGCCTGCAACTCGTCACCCTCGTGTAGTTGAGTTTATGGATGACATCATTCGCTTTGTCACCGACTTGATCGAAAAAGGCTATGCCTACGAAAGCCAAGGGGATGTCTATTTCCGTGTGGAAAAATCCCACAACTATGCCAAATTGGCTAATAAAACTCTAGAAGACTTGGAGCTAGGTGCCTCTGGTCGGACAGATGAAGAGACAGTTCGCAAGGAAAATCCGGTCGATTTTGCCCTCTGGAAAGCTGCCAAACCAGGCGAGATTTCCTGGGACAGTCCTTGGGGACCTGGTCGTCCGGGTTGGCACATCGAATGTTCGGTCATGTCAACCGGGATCTTAGGCGATACCATTGATATCCATGGGGGTGGAGCTGACCTTGAGTTTCCACACCATACCAATGAGATTGCCCAGTCAGAAGCTAAAACAGGCAAGACTTTTGCCAATTACTGGATGCACAATGGCTTTGTCAATATTGACAATGTCAAGATGTCCAAGTCGTTAGGCAACTTTATCACCGTGCATGATGCTTTGAAGACAATCGATGGCCAAGTGCTTCGCTTCTTCTTTGCGACCCAGCACTACCGCAAGCCTATCAACTTCACAGAAAAAGCTGTGCGCGATGCGGAAACCAACCTCAAGTATTTGAAAAATACCTACGAGCAACCTTTCACAGGAGAGGTGGATCCAGCAGACTTGCAAAGCTTTGTGGACAAGTTTATTACGGCTATGGATGAAGACATCAATGCGGCTAACGGGATTACCGTCGTCTTTGAATTGGCCAAATGGATCAACTCAGGCCGCTACAACCAAGACGTCAAGGATGCCTTGGCAAAGATGTTAGAAGTCTTTGGAGTGGTCTTTGTCGAAGAAGTTTTGGATGCGGATATTGAAGCCTTGATCGCTGAACGCCAAGAAGCGCGTGCAAAGAAAGATTTTGCGCGAGCAGATGAGATTCGCGATGAATTGGCTGCGCAAGGGATCAAGCTCTTAGATACAAAAGAAGGCGTAAGGTGGACACGTGATTGATGTCAATCTGATTAATGGGATTGCCCTAGCCTTTGAGGGAGATGCGGTTTATTCCATGTATATTCGCAGGCACCTGATTTTTCAAGGGATGACCAAGCCCAATAAACTTCACCAGGCTGCAACCCACTATGTTTCTGCCAAGGCGCAGGCGAGTCTGATTGCAAGGATGTTAGAAGAAGGGCTTTTGACAGAGAAAGAAGTTGAGATCTATAAACGCGGTCGCAATACCAATAGCCATACCAAGGCCAAAAATGCGGACGTCGTGACCTATCGCATGTCGACGGGGTTTGAAGCGGTCATGGGTTACTTGCACTTGACAGATGAAATCAACCGCTTAGAAGAATTGGTAGCTTGGTGTATCCAAAAAGTGGAAGAAGGAACGAAGTAGTGAAAAATATCAGAGAGTGGTTCCCTCAGGCAGAGGTGACGGATCACCCCAATCCACCAGCGGGTTTTGTAGCCATTCCCCTGCAGGCCCAGCAATGGCTGCAACTGAAGGAAGAAGAGCTGACTGAGAGAGAAAAACAATTGATTGCCTGGTTGGCTAGTGAGGAAGATCTTGCCCCCAATCCTTGGTACCAATACCTGATTGATGGGAAAGGGGAAGCCCCTCAAGTCATCAAAAAGCTGCAACTTGTCTATTGCCACCTCTCCCATTCGACAGCGGAAGGAACAGCTTCCTGGTTGGAGATGATGCAGACACTCTTGCCCAACTTCCGAGCAACCTTGCAACTAAGTGGGCAGGACTATGTGCTCATTCTGGATCAAGAGCAGTCCCTAGATGTGGCTGCTATCTTAAAAGATACTGTCTCTGCCATGGAGTATGATTTTAATATTCGCTTATCCATCATGGTCGGGCAGGTATGGACAGAGTCAAAAGCCGGGAAAGTGTCTCCTGTCATCCGAGCAGAACGGGCAGCCTTTAGAGCCTGGATCCGAGAAGGGCATCAAGGTGTCTATCGCTTTTCTCAACTCTATCTGTGGGGAATCGAGCAGGCAGATTTGGATCTACATCCTATTAAAGAGCGCTTGCATCAGTTGATCGGGAGTCAAGACCAGTTGCAGGATATCATTGTTGCACTTTGGGACAACGGAGCAGTTGTGACCAAGGCAGCTCAGCAACTCTATCTCCATCGGAATTCCCTTCAATACAAGATGGACAAATGGGAAGAGCTAACAGGTCTCCAACTGAAAAATTTGACAGATCTAGCTCTTTGTTACCATTTGGTTCTACAGGATGTGATGTAAAGGAATGAAGGGAGAGTTTTGTGCAACTTGCACAAAACTCTTTTTCTTTTTTGTGAGACTTGCCATAGCATTGTAAAACGTTTTCATTTACAATAGAACTATAAAAAATCAAAGGAGTACCATCATGGTAGAATTAGATCTTAAACATATTTACAAAAAATATCCAAACAGCGAACACTACTCAGTTGAAGACTTCAACTTGGACATCAAAGACAAAGAATTTATCGTTTTCGTAGGTCCTTCAGGATGTGGTAAATCAACGACTCTTCGTATGATCGCTGGTCTTGAAGATATCACAGAAGGTGAGTGTTCAATCGATGGCACTGTTGTAAACAACGTGGCACCTAAAGACCGTGATATCGCCATGGTCTTCCAAAACTACGCTCTTTACCCACACATGACTGTGTACGATAACATGGCATTTGGTTTGAAATTGCGTAAATACAGCAAGGAAGATATCGACAAACGTGTACAAGAAGCAGCTGAAATCCTTGGCTTGAAAGAATTCTTGGATCGTAAACCAGCTGACCTTTCTGGTGGTCAACGTCAACGTGTTGCCATGGGACGCGCCATTGTCCGTGATGCAAAAGTATTCTTGATGGACGAACCTTTGTCAAACTTGGATGCAAAATTGCGTGTATCGATGCGTGCTGAAATCGCGAAAATTCACCGTCGTATCGGAGCTACAACGATCTATGTAACCCACGACCAAACAGAAGCGATGACACTTGCTGACCGTATCGTTATCATGTCTGCTACTAAAAACCCTGCAGGTACTGGTACAATCGGACGTGTAGAACAAATCGGAACTCCTCAAGAAGTATACAAAAACCCAGTGAACAAATTCGTAGCCGGATTCATCGGAAGCCCTGCAATGAACTTCATTAACGTGAAATTGGAAGGTGGACACATCGTTGCTAATGGATTGAATTTGAAAGTTCCAGAAGGTGCTTTGAAAGTTCTTCGTGAAAAAGGCTATGATGGTAAAGAATTGATCTTTGGTATTCGTCCAGAAGACGTGAATACAGAAGCTGCATTCCTTGAAACTTTCCCAGAATCAGTTGTGAAAGCTACGATCTCTGTGTCTGAGTTGCTCGGTTCTGAATCTCACTTGTATTGCCAAGTTGGTGACAATGAATTCATCGCTAAAGTGGATGCGCGTGACTATCTTGGAACTGGTGCAACCATCGAACTTGGATTTGACTTGAACAAAGCTCACTTCTTCGACAAAGAAACTGAAAAAACAGTATACTAATACCTACTGACACTATAGAGACTGAGACGCTTTGTCTCGGTCTCTTTCATTTTAAGGAGACAAAACATGGAAAAAGACTGGTGGAAGGGGAAGGTCGCTTATCAGATCTACCCAAAAAGCTTTAAGGATAGTAATGGAGATGGTGTTGGGGATTTAAAAGGAATAACGGAGAAACTCGATTACCTTCAAAAATTAGGGATTGATATTCTCTGGCTATCCCCTGTTTACAAGAGCCCTTTTATTGACCAGGGCTATGATATTTCCGATTATTATGCCATTGACCCAATTTTTGGTACGATGGAAGACATGGAAGAGCTGATTGCGGAAGGTAAGAAGCGAGGCATCTCTATCATTATGGACTTGGTGGTCAACCATTGCTCCAGCCATCACGAGTGGTTCCAAAAGGCTTTAGCGGATCCAGATGGCCCCTATGCGGACTACTTTTACTTCATCGAAAGTGACAAGGAACCCAACAACTGGGAAAGTTACTTTGGAGGTAGTGTCTGGGAGCCGGTTCCTGGCACTAACAAATACTATCTTCATTCTTTCCACAAGGATCAGCCAGACCTCAATTGGCAAAATCCTGTCTTGCGCGAAGAAATTTACACCATGATCAACTGGTGGTTGGACAAGGGGATTGCGGGCTTTCGGATCGATGCCATTATCAATATCAAAAAGGATCTAGAATGGCGTTCGCTTCCATCAAATCGTGAGAATGGTCTGGTTCCAGTACCGGAATCATTGGTCAATGCGCAACCGATTGAACCCTTCTTGCAAGAGTTAAAGGAGCGAACCTTTGCCAAGTACAATGCCTTTACGGTAGGGGAAGTTTTCAATGAAACCGACGAAGAATTGCATTTCTTTATCGGAAAAAATGGTGTCTTTTCTTCGATTTTTGACTTCAAGCAAACCATGCTAGGTCAGGAAGGAAAGGGCTGGTTTGACCATGCTCTTCCAACAGCAGATGAACTCAAAGAAAGTATTTTCCAAGCGCATGAGCGCGCGGATAGCATTGGGGTCCTCTCAACTATCATTGAAAACCACGATGAGCCTCGTGGTGTGTCCCACTATATCGCGGAAGGTCCAGTAAACGACACCAGTAAAAAAGCCTTGGGAACTATTCAGGTTTTGCGCAAGGGAATTCCGTTTATCTACCAAGGCCAGGAAATTGGGATGGAAAACCAAGTCTTTGAATCAGTAGAGGACTTTAATGATATCGCAACGATCAATGGCTACCATGTGGCTAAAGAAGCTGGTTTGAGTGAGGAAGAAGCCTTGGCAGTGATTGCCAACTATAGCCGAGACAATGCGCGGACACCGATGCAGTGGACAGCAGATACAGGGCTGGGCTTTAGCGATGGACCAGCCTGGTTGATCAGTCCCAAACCTGATTATTCCATCAATGTGGAAGACCAGGAAAAGGACCCAGATTCTATTTTGAATTATTATCGTCAGCTGACGGCCTTGTATCGCCATCCCCTCTATGGAAATACCATCCGGTTTGGAGATATGATCCCAGCTTATCGGGATCGTGAAAACATCATCGCCTTCGAACGTCGTGGGGACAAGCGTCTCTTAATTGTCAGCAATTTCCAAAATCGTGAGGCCACTTTGGAGTTGCCAGCTCCGATTAAAACGCTCGTTTTAAATAATACTGCTGGGTTGTTCCAAGAAGGAGATCAGGTATTAGAATTGGCCCCTTACCAAACTGTTGTGTTGGAATTGGTAGAATAGAAAAGAACCTTCGCTTCTGCGAAGGTTCTTCAGATTGATGACAAAGTTATTTTAGAAACTTTCCTTAGGTGAGTACGGACGTTAGCGAACTTCTACGAAGTTCCATAACTTAGTTTTGAACCTTAGGTTTCAAAACTCCCGAGTGCTAGAAACAATAGTGTTTCTAGCACTTTTCTCACAGCGGAAAGTTTTTAATCTTCCTAAATGACTAAAAATAAAAGTCATTTTTTGAAAATCATCTAGCTGTTTTATGTAAAAAGATAGTTTTTCTACATCTAAAAGAACCTTCGCAGACGCGAAGGTTCTTTCTTTTCATATCATCCAAGTCTAAACCTGGAACTTATTCAACTTCTTTCTTTTTCAAGAGGAGGAAGCCGCCGCTAACGGCTAGCAAGAAGCTTGAAAGAACAAAGTGTCCAGTCGAATGATCTCCAGTTTCTGGCAATTGTGCCTTGGCTGGTTTTTCCTGGAAGCTTTGTCCTACTTGGTAGGTCAAGGCTTGCACGTTTTCTCCAGTTTCAGTTGCGGTTTCTTTTTGTGGAAGGAGAACTTTAGGAGTATCCTTCTTGGCCGAGATTGGCTGTGGAGTGGTTGTTTGGTTATGAATTGGAACCACCACTTGATCTGGTTCTTTAGCTGGAACGTAATCCATCAAGCTTGCCAACTTGCTGCCGAAGATCGCGTTGGTGACCCAGCGGAAGAAGTGAACAGGGTGTTGACGGTTGGTTGGATTTCCAGCATAGACGAAGAGTGGCTGACCGAGAAGTTCTCCAGAAATGGCCATGACCTTATTGGCTAGGACCTCATTTTTTGGCCACCAGCCAGCAATGTAGTAGTCGCTTGAAGCAATACTCATCAAGGTCTTGAAGTTGCTTGGAACCTTTTCAATCCAGTTTCCTGAATTGGAGTAGAAGAGTTCATTTTTCTTGTATCCGCTGGTCAATGGATCCTGATCATCAATGATGGCCTTCATCAAGCCCTCATAGTCACTACCGCCTTTTAGTTTTTCAGCGTCAAATCCTGCAAGAACTTCCAATTTCTCCAGTTTTTGCATGGCTTCCCCACCGATGACAAGGGTTGGTTTCTTACCAAAGATGGAAGCGTCAAAACGGTTGCTTTCCAAAATAACAACATCAGCTTCTTCTGGCGTATTGACGATTTGGAAACCTAATTTTTCAAGGACCAGACTGGTATGAGCAGGTGCATCTACCCCGGCCCAATTATAGTGATAGTTTGGTGAGTAGACCTTCATCGGTCTTAGGGTTGGTCCGCTTGGAACCTTGTAGAGGGCATCGCCATAGATGGCGTAGTTTGGTAGGAGAGAAGCAAAGGTATCACGGTCAACAATATAGCCATCATCTGTCAGGTAAACAGATTTGCCTTGAGCAATGGCCTGGTTGACAGCTTTCACAGCGCTGGCAGAGGTATTTGCGATCACATAGTAAGGTGCTTTTGGATCGATCTCAGAGGTCCGAGCCGCGCGTGTAGTAGTCACTTCTCCTAATTTTCCATTGAAAAGACCTTCCGCAAAGACAGGTTCGGACTTGAAGCCTCTCATATCTGGGAAGTTGACCAGCAACTCGGCATACATAGCAGCCCAGGCGGATTCATTCGAACCTTTATAGAGGATATGGTTGGCATAGCCTCGTTTGGCTTGGGCCATGTCAATGACCAGGTCTCCTTTTTTGTAGGTGCCTGTATCTTCTTTGAGCTCTTTGACGAGGACACCATTGCGTTTGAAGTAGTCAATCATATTGAAGGCTTCTTGGGCGTCATTGTCCTTGTCGAGGCTCATTGGGATGACGTAGTAGTCTGGGAAGAATTTCGGACGACCATTTTTCACACGACCGACGATTTCCCCATTTGGCCCGACCAGTTCGTTTTCTGCTTTTGGATCTTCGGTTTTATTAATTCCACGTAGGTAGAAGTTGAGTCGCATCTCAAGGAGTTTGTCTGGATCTTGGTTGAGGAAGTCAATGCCTCCGAGGACAGCATTGCGACCAGCCTTATAGGACTCTTGGTTGGATTCTGGAATTTCAATGGTATGACCTAGGATACCGTGGTAAACGGCGTAGACGCCTGTGTAGCCTGAGAAGGAATCATCCCAGCCATCTCCCCAGTCTAGTTTTGGAATGATGTAGCTGTCGTATTTGGAATTGGCAACACCAGCCCGTCCCATATGGTGGGCATTTTCCAGCATGAGGTTGGACAGGAGGTCGTATTCAAAGTTCGGATCATGCGGAGGCGTTGCAGGCTCAATCAAGAATTCTTTGACAAAACCATGGAGGTCATAGAGAGCGATCGGATTCCACTTGTTAATCATTTGGATGACGGTACGCACTTCAGGATTGGTTTGGTAGCTAGCATCTCGGTTTGGATCGAGCCCGTTTGCTAGAGCCCGCAGGTTGAGAGCATCCCCATCTGGGTTTTCTGTAAAATCAAATAAGAAAATAAATTTATTAAGCAAGCTTGGAATGTCTAGAGTGACTGTTTTAGCATTTCCAGCTTCATCTGTGGTATTAAAGCTTACCTTTTCCTTAGTTGCAAAGGTATGGAAGAGGCCTGTGATGATGTCGATTCCTGGTTGCTCATCCGCGTGGGTGTTATGGACTAAGACAGGCAGTTTGTAATCCAAGGTCTTGTCCTTCAGTGCGGCCAGCATTTCACTTGGTTTGGTCAAAGCAGTTGGATTGGTAGATGAGAGATAGTGGTCAATACTTGCTTGGTCCTTACTCACAATTCCCATCTTCATGTCTCGGCCTTGGGCGCTCTTACCAAGGGTTTCTAGTTGTACCAAACGATCGGGTTTCGCTTCTTCCTTGGTTTTTTCGATAGTAGCTAGCATCTCTTCATGTGTATGGTAGTCTTGGTAAGGTCGAAAAACAAGAGTTTTATTGATCGTAACACCTAAGTCCGCATTGGTTCCGACCAGCTCATGGTTACCGATGTAGTTGCGGTAAGTCCGGCGGATATTATTTGGGCTACGAAGGCTAAGATCTTCCCCAAAGAGATCCTGCACTTCAATATGGAGATCCAAATCATTTCCGTTTGCGGTCTCTGTGATCGTAAGAAACGGATCCTTGCTCAATGTCCCTGTCTCCATATCCCAGGTTTTCCATTCAGAGAGAGGCTTGTTATCCAAGGTCCAGTTAATCTTACCAGCAGCTTGAGCTTTTTCTTGGACTTTGTCATCGATCGTGCTCTTTTCAGAGAGATAAATAGTACTATTTTCCAATCGTGTCGCTTGGTCAGTGGTTGTTGCAGCACGGTTGGATGTTGGAGCAGCTGCTGTAGCAGGAGTTGCTTCAGAGGTCGCTGCTGTTTCCGCAGGAGTGGCAGGGACTAAAGTGTCTTCTTTTTCAGCTGTAGAAGGACTGGCAGTCTCAGCTGTCACAGCTTGCTCAGAAGCAGGTGTCGCTTCGAGGACCGTACTTGGTTCTGTTTGAGGCACTTCTAAACTATCGGCAGATACTTGGCTATGTCCGATAACGGAAAGCAAGACAGCAGCTGAGAGACTGAGTGTTGTAGTGTACAAATGTTTCTTATACGAAGACTTCATATAGAAGACCCTCCTTAAAAAGTTATTTTCCAGTTCTAGTATACCATTTTAGGAAAGCGTTTACAATAGTTGTCTGAATAAAGAAGCCTTTGCATGTCGCAAGGGCTTCTCTGTCTATTCTGTCTCCTGATGAAATTGCTGGTAAAAATCAACCTTGACCTGGATGAAGGTTTCTAGATCTCTTAACAATTGGAGCAAGGTGGCCCGGGTTTCGAATTCTTCACGTGTCTTGGGCAATGGACGCTCACGAAAGATTGCCAGATACTGAGTGATATCGTTGAGGAGCTCCTGAGCAGGATTTTCCTGACTTAACTGTTGAGCGGTCTTCTTAAACAGTTGAGCTAGAATTATACTTTCACTCGCTGCTAACTGACAGCGGTTGACGTTTTCAGCCATATCCCGCAGGATGTCATTTTGGCGCTTGCGCATTTCAAAGTAGTGAATGTGGTAGTTGGTTTGATGAAAAAGATGGTTGGAATGGTCCAGATAGACCAGATTCAATGCGTCTTTTAGCCTACCATCCAACTCTTTGATCAAGCGAGCATCATTTCGACCATCGCCTTTCCCAAGCATGTCTGCAAAACGGCCAAGGATCTTCTTTAGTTGGTCTTCGACAACATCATGGTAGTGATCGATCGCTACCTGGTTAGAGGGCATATAGAGATTGGCCAGTAAGGCAAAGCTGGTTCCAATTAAAAAGAGGGCAAGCTCATTGAGCAAGAGCTCCCAGGAAGTGGACTGCTCAATCAAGAGATGGGTGACCAGGACCGTACTAGGGGTGATGCCGATCTGCCAACCCAATAGAAAGGCACAAGGAGCATAGAGAGCGATAAAGACTCCCAGTGCCCATAGGTTGAATCCAAAAAAGGAAAAAGCGAGACTTCCGATCGCAAGGGCTAACAAGGTCGACATAAAGCGCTGATAGGCTTGCTTGATGGTACTGCGACGTGTATCAGAGATACTCAAGATGGCAATCACGCCAGCTGAGATGGCATAGGTCAAGCCCAGAGCATAAGCAAGGGCAGCAGCTAAACAGGTGGCCAAGGTGAGCTTGATGGTTCGTTGAAAAAGAGGCATGGCTTCCTTTCTGGTTTGGTTGGTTCATTGAGATAGATTTCATTTCATTATATCATGAATTGGGCTTATCCTCCGTTCTTATGGTATACTAGTTCTATGGAAAATAACGATATCGTATATGGTGTCCACGCAGTCACCGAGGCTTTACAAGCCAATACAGGCAATAAATTATATATTCAAGAAGATCTCCGAGGGAAAAATGTCGACAAAATCAAGGCCTTAGCAGCTGAAAAGAAGGTGTCGATTTCTTGGATGCCAAAGAAAACCCTGCAGGAAATGACAGAAGGAGCTGTTCACCAAGGCTTCGTTCTTCGGGTGGCAGCCTTTGCTTACACAGACTTGGCAGCAATTCTGAAACAGACAGCCCAAGAAGAGAACCCGCTTTTGTTGATTCTCGATGGCTTAACAGATCCGCACAATCTTGGATCCATCTTGCGGACTGCTGACGCGACCAATGTCTCAGGGGTTATCATTCCTAAGCACCGAGCAGTCGGGGTAACCCCGGTGGTTTCAAAAACTTCTACCGGAGCAGTGGAACACATTCCCATTGCGCGCGTGACCAATCTCAGTCAAACTCTAGACAAGCTCAAAGAAGAGGGGTTCTGGATCTTTGGGACCGATATGAACGGCACGCCATCTCATCAGTGGAATACGGCTGGTAAGTTAGCCTTGATCATTGGTAATGAAGGAAAAGGGATCTCAGCCAATATCAAAAAGCAAGTCGATGAGATGATCACCATTCCCATGAATGGCCATGTTCAAAGCCTCAATGCCAGTGTAGCAGCAGCCATCCTCATGTATGAGGTCTTTCGCAACCGACTATAATTCTAGAAAGGCAATGATATGAAACGAAAAATCTTATTGGTTGACGGCTACAATATGATTGCCTTTTGGCAAGAAACTCGCCAGCTCTTTCAAAAAAGCGAGCTCGATGCGGCGCGCAACATCCTCCTGCAAAAGCTGAGCCATTATGCTAGCTTTGAAGGGATCGAAGTCATCTGTGTCTTTGATGCCCAGTATATGCCAGGAGTGCGGCAGACCTATGAGGAGTTTACTGTTCAGGTGGTCTTTACCGGCGAGGATGAGACGGCAGATGACTATATCGAGCGCTTGGCGGCAGAGCTCAATACGCCCCTCCACCAAGTATCAGTAGCGACCAGTGACTTAAATGAGCAATGGACCGTCTTTGCACAAGGAGCCCTTCGGGTATCCGCGAGAGAGTTAGAAAAACGGGTCGCAGTCGTCAAAGGAAACCTCAATCAGGCGCAGCGAGTGGTCAACGATCAAAAACCACCTATGCGACCGCTCGATCACGAGGTATTGCGACAATTACAAGAAATGATGGGAGACAAGTCATGACATTTGCTATTTTAACAGATTCGACAGCAGATTTGGACCAAAACTGGGCCAAGGAACACCAGGTGACCATTCTTGGTTTGACCATTGAGTTAGATGGGACAGTTTACCAGACAGTAGGCGAAGATCAATTGACTAGCCCTGTGCTTTTAGAAGCCATGAAAAATGGGGCTAAACCGACAACCAGTCAGGTCAATGTGGGTCAATTCCAGGAGACCTTTAAGCATTTTGCAAAAGAAGGAACACCCCTGCTTTATGTGGCCTTTTCATCGGTTTTATCTGGGACTTATCAGAGTGCAGTCATGGCACGAGACCTTGTTTTAGAAGATTACCCGGAAGCCGTAATCGAGATTGTCGATCCTAAGGCTGCGGGGATTGGAGAGGGCTACCTAGTCATGCGGGCAGTAACTGCGCGTGATGCAGGTCGCTCATTAGCAGAAGCCAAAGAAGAGATCATGGCTCTAGCTCCAAAACTACGGACCTACTTCCTCGTCGATGATCTCTATCACCTCATGCGTGGTGGCCGCCTCTCAAAGAGTGCTGCGATCATGGGAAGTCTAGCCAGCATCAAGCCTATTCTCTGGATCGATGCGGAAGGAAAATTAGTCCCTATTAGCAAGGTTCGGGGACGCAAAAAAGCCGTCCGAGAATTATTGGAGTTGATCAAAGCAGATATCGGTGAAAGCACAGCCTTGGTCTCTTACACCAATGATCTAGAAGGAGCCCAAGCGCTGAAGACAGAAATGCTTGCGCTTGAAGGTATCGATGAAGTCCTCGTGATGCCCCTTGGACCGGTCATTTCTGCCCACGTTGGCCCGAATGCCTTGATCGGATTTGTCATAGGAAAAGAAAATCGCAAATAATTTTCCAAATCGGTTGACTTTTATCTTAGAATTTTGATACAATAGTAGGCGGTATTGTTTACCCCATTTGTAAGGCCCCGGAACCTTTCAAATAACTCGCGGACCGGAACATCCGCCCTGTAAACAAAAACGACATTCATATAGGAGAAATCATGAACAAAACTACATTCATGGCTAAACCAGGCCAAGTAGAACGCAAATGGTACGTTGTTGACGCAACTGATGTACCTCTTGGACGCCTTTCAGCAGTTGTTGCTAGCGTGCTTCGCGGAAAAAACAAACCAACATTCACACCACACACTGATACAGGTGACTTCGTAATCGTTATCAATGCTGAAAAAGTTAAATTGACTGGTAAAAAAGCAACTG